>CAYFUF010000001.1:0-12833 GCA_964346245.1 uncultured Peptoniphilaceae bacterium
CGTCGTCTTACGCGGATCGACAAAAAAATAATGATTATTTCGCGGGCAATGGCTGGCGGTGTCGCCGCTAATCGAATCTCTAATTCGGTTATGTCCAAAGCCCAAGTCCAAGCTACCAGTAACAAGTCCCCTTATATCGAAGGTGTTGCTAGTGATGTGGAAATGGTGGCTCCGGGGCATAAGAAATTTCTGCTTGAAGATACACAAATCGTTGATGGTAAGTTCCAAAACCCAGAGCTACAAGCTGCTTATGATCGATATTCCGGTCCTCAATCTCCAGAAGAGTGGTTGAGTTCTTCACGCAACATGGCACTCAATAAGTATCGTGGAGAGAAATTTGAGATAATTCATGGTGAACATTTTGATGCTCAGTATGACCGCACTGGTCACCAGATAGTAGTTGAAACAACTGCGGTCGATAAGAATGGCAAGTTCGTTCGAACAAGACTAGATAACATCGGCTTTGATAAAGAAACTGGCGGCATTATCATTGAAGAGGCTAAAGCACAAGCACAAGAGCTCATAGAAAAGAAGGATCGCGGTCCGTTCTCAAACAATGGTAAGACGATTTATGAACATATCAGAAACTTTGATGGACTCTAGTTAAATAGCGAAGATAAGTTAGTTTAGCTCAATTGAATGCTAGCGAAAAACGGTACTTGAAAGGGGTGGGTCAGATGATCATCTGACCCACCCCTTTTCGGTTAAATGAACCTACTATGTTCTTGAAAAACGCATTTCTCCTTACAGTAAAGGAATATCATTCTCTTGGCACACCCGTTCTGTTTCTTGGTCCCAGATGCTAGCTTGTACTTCGCCAATATGAGCTGCACCTAAAAGCAGCATACAAAGACGGGATTGGCCAATGCCACCTCCTATGGTCTGGGGCAGCTTACCTTCCAGGAGAGCCTGGTGATAGGGATAGCGGCGGCGGTCTTCGCAATCGGCCAACTTCAGCTGTCTAGCTAGGCTGTGAGGATTGACCCGTATGCCCATGGAAGAAAGCTCAAACTCTCTTTCCAATACTTCGTTCCAAAAGATGATGTCTCCATTCAAAGACCAATCATCGTAGTCGGGCGCGCGGTGCCCATGCTTTCTTCCCGACTCCATTTCATCTCCAATTGCAACAATAAAAATTGTCTTATGAATCTTTGCAAAAGCCTTCTCCCGCTCCTCAGGTTCTAGTTCGGGATAGAGCTTCTCTAGTTCCTGAGCAGTAATGAAAGTCACTTCACGACGAAGTTCAGTCTTTAGCTGGGGAAATCTTGCTTTGAGCAAGTGGTTCACATTGCAGATGGTATCGACGATGCTTTGAACCGTCGTTTCAAGGTAAGCTCGGTTGCGATCACTTTCGTGAATTATCCGCTCCCAGTCCCATTGGTCTACATAAATGGAATGGGTATTGTCCAAATCCTCTTCCCGGCGGATCGCATTCATATCTGTAAAGAGGCCCTCATAAACCTTAAAGCCATAGCGGGCAAGCGCCTGCCTCTTCCATTTAGCTAGGGAGTGAACGACCTGGGCGTTAGCACCAATGGCCGGCACATCAAAGTCAACCGGTCTCTCCTTCCCACTCAGATTATCATTGAGCCCCGATTCTTCGGTGACGAAGAGGGGAGCTGAAACTCGCTGCAAATCCAAAGCGGTGGAAAGTTCGGATTGGAATATCGTTTTGATAAAGTCGATTGCCCTTTGCATCTCGTAACTATTCAGAATCGGTTTGTAATCCTTTGGGACTTGGATATGGTTCATGCTAGCTCCTTTGGATGATATACTTCAGTCTATTCTAGCAAAGATTGAAGAAAACGTCAGTTATTATACATGTTATCCAGAAGGAGGCGTAAGTCCCTGTAATGAACCTGACCCGGAGCTGCTGCTTCACCGATAGCGGCATAGGTCCAAGACGAACCGAAAAGGCCACCACTACTTCTACTCACTCTGCCCAATTCACCCATGCTGATTGCCACCAGCTTAGCTGAGGGCTGGCTCTCCTTCACTAAACGGCAGGCCTCGAGTAAGTTGATAACATCCTCCTTAACCTGAGGCATAAAAGCGAGCTTGGCGACAAGAGGCTTGAGGGCAAGCATATCCTTATATTGGGTCACAATTTCCTCTGTTGAAGGGGTTTTCTCAAAGTCATGGTGGGAAAGGATGACATCAAGCTGGTGGGCTGCTGCCAGATCTAACAGGTCATTGGGCTCGTCCTTTAAGTGCCCATACTCCAAATCAATCAGGTCTACCAAGTCTTCCTTGACTATTGCCCGATTAAACTCGATGTAGTCCCATGAAGCTAGCGGGCAGACTCCCCCCTCCTCTTTGCTGCGCAATGTAAAAAGCAGGGGTAAAGAAGGCTGCGCATCCCTGATTAAGGTCAGCGCATCCTTCACCCCTGCAAAATCATTATCTTCATAGATGTCTGCTCGGAACTCAAGAATATCAATGTCTTGGCTAACAAGACTAGCCAAAAGCTCCTCTAGCTCTAATCGATGCTTTGCGGCTAGGCTAGCGACTATACTGTACTTGTCATTCATTTGATACTTGACTTCTTTCATTCCTAAGCTCCTCTTTACTCTTCTTCTCGAGCAATCTCGTTCACATCAAAAGTCAACTTTTGACCATCCGAGGAGACGATGACCTCGCTATGATCACTGACGCTACCTTCAATAATCTTACGTCCCAACTCTGTCTCGAAATTCTTCTGCAAGAAACGGCGGACAGGACGTGCGCCGAATTGAGGCGAATAGGACTGGTTCAGAATGAAATCTTTCGCTTCATCCGTTAAGACTAATTTAATCTGCCTATCATCCAAGCGACGTTGAATGTAAGCGACCTGTAGGTCTATGATATGGTAAATCTGCTCTTTCTTCAATGGGCTAAAGAGGATTATTTCATCGATACGGTTAAGGAATTCTGGACGGAAGGCTTGGTTGAGCTTAGCTCTTACCGCTGCCCGAGCATCCTCTGAAATCTCGCCATTGCTATCGATTCCTTCCAGTATATCTTGGGAACCGATGTTGGAGGTCATGATGATAATGGTGTTTTTAAAGTCGACAGTGCGACCCTGGTTATCGGTTAAGCGACCATCATCCAGAACTTGCAACAAGATGTTAAAGACATCGGGATGGGCTTTTTCAATCTCATCGAACAAGATAACCGAATAAGGCTTTCTCCTGACCGCTTCCGTCAATTGACCGCCTTCTTCGTAGCCAACATAGCCTGGTGCAGCACCAATCAAGCGGGACACAGAATACTTCTCCATATACTCAGACATATCGATGCGGATCATGTTTCGTTCATCGTCGAACATTGCCTCCGTTAAGGCTTTGGCTAGCTCTGTCTTACCAACTCCTGTTGGTCCTAGGAAGATGAAGCTACCGATTGGCTTGCCTTCATCCTTTAAGCCCGAACGAGCTCGGATGATTGCCTCCGATACAGCTTCTACAGCTTCCTCTTGACCGACAACTCTACGTCCAAGGATCTTTGGCATCTGGAGAATCTTCTCCCTCTCTGTTTCAACGAGTCTGGATACAGGAACACCAGTCCACTTGGAGACGACTTCAGCGACCTGCTCTTCGGTGACCTCTTCCCTAGCGGCATCCTCCTCTTCAGCTAAGCGGCGGTTGCTCTCCTCCAGCTGCCTGTTCAAGTCAACCAGCTTGCCGTAGCGAAGCTCCGATACCTTGGCTAAATCATAATTTCTTTCAGCCTCTTCAATCTCGTGCTTGGTTTGATCAATCTCTTCCTTAATCTTGGTCTGTTTCTCCAATGCTTCCTTGCTGTTTTGCCACTGGATAAAGCCTTGATTGTACTCTTCATTGAGATTAGCCAGCTCTTCTTCGATGTCTTCCAGGCGTCTGACGGAAGATTCCACGGTCTCTTTCTCCAAAGCAGCCTTCTCTATCTCCAATTGTAAGATGTGCCTTCTCATATCATCTAACTCTTGGGGCATAGAATCGAGCTCCGTACGCACCATAGCTGCTGCCTCATCCATTAAATCTATCGCCTTATCTGGCAAGAATCGGTCTGTAATGTAGCGATCAGAAAGCGTAGCGGCTGCGATTATCGCATTATCCGAAATTCTAAGGCCATGATGCAGCTCATACTTCTCCTTGATTCCCCTCAAAATTGATACGGTATCTTCGACGCTTGGTTCGGGAACCATAACTTTTTGGAAACGCCTCTCTAAAGCGCCATCTTTTTCGATATACTCCCGATACTCGTTGAGCGTTGTTGCACCAATCATGCGGATTTGCCCTCTCGATAGGGCAGGTTTCATGAGGTTGGATGCATCCATTGCCCCATCCGTTTTACCAGCGCCAACAATGAGGTGGAGTTCATCGATAAACATGATGATCTCTCCATCAGACTCTTCTACTTCCTTAAGGACGGCTTTTAGCCTCTCTTCGAATTCGCCACGGTACTTGGCCCCTGCGATGAGTTGACCCATATCTAAAGAGAAGATCGTCACATTCTTCAAACCATCAGGAACATCCCCATTGACGATCCGCTGTGCCAAACCTTCTACAACAGCAGTCTTACCAACACCAGGGTCACCAATCAGGACAGGATTGTTCTTGGTCCTACGACTGAGGATGCGGACGACATTTCGAATCTCGTCCTCTCGGCCAATGATAGGATCCATCTTGCCAGACCTTGCCAGGTCCGTCAGGTCCCGACCATATTTCTCTAAGACATTGTCCGTCTCTTCCGGATTATCCGTCGTTACCTTCTTGCTACCTCGAACAGCTTCCAAACTATGGACGAAGCTATCCCTTGTTATGCCATACTCCTTAAAGTACTTCTCCGAAGGGATGTTCTTCTCCCCCAGCAAAGCCAGATAGAGGTGTTCTACAGAAATATAGCTGTCCCCCATCTTCTTCGCCTCATCCTCTGCCTTCATCAGAACTCTTTGGAAGACAGCATTGGGATAGACTTGACTTGCACCTTGCTGCCTAGGCAAGTCTTCAACAGCTCGTCTCAAGCTACTCCGGTAGCTAGCCACGTCGATATTATTTTGTTGGAGTACCCGTGAAATAAGACCATCGGAATCCACCAGCAAAGCATAGTGGAGATGCAAATCATTGAGTTCGGGATTTGCATTCTTGATGGCCATCTTCTGAGCATCCTGTATTGCTTCTATACTTTTTTGTGTAAAGTTTTGATTTTCCATATTATTTACCTCCTATCTCTTGTAGTCGAGTATAGATTTCTTTTTCTTCATCACTTAAGTCACTGGGGTTGTTAACCATTAGCTCTAAGTAGAGATTTCCCCGTTTCTTTTTATCCATCAGACCCTTTTGGACTAAGCGAATGCGTTGACCCGACCGGACGCCTTCAGGTATAGTTACGTTGAACGTACCAGCTACGGTCTTCACTTTCTTCTTCCCACCGAAGTAGGCTTCCCATGGCAGGACATCCACTTCCTGGATGATGTCTGCCCCATCCAGTTTCTCCTTACTTTTAATCGAAATCTTTACGTAAAGATCGCCAGCGATGCCGAACTTGTCAGCCTTCAGTTTGACCTTCTTGCCATCAGTGATGCCTTCGGGCCACTTAACCAAGACATCGTGGTGGTCTCCATTCAAGCTAAGCCCGATGGTCTTCTCACCACCCTTGTAGGCTTCCTCTAAACTAATATCGATACTGGTATCATAGCGAGGCCTGCTAGGCTTTCTCGAACCTGAAAAGGGATTTCCGCCCCCATAGCTTGCGCCAGAATAGGAAGAAGATCCAAACATATCGCCAAAAGGTGAACCTGCACCAAAAATCAAATCATAGAAAGCGGAGTTGCCGCTTGTGCCCGTTTGATATGTGTACGTGCCGTTGTCACCGAAACCGAAATCACTAGGATCAAAGTTTTGACCACCAGTAAAATCATAATTAGAACCGAAAGTATCGTACTTCTTCCGCTTATCCTCGTCGCCTAATACTTCATAGGCTTCGTTAATATCTTTAAATTTATTGGCTAATTCTTCATCATCTGGGTGCAAGTCAGGGTGATATTCTTTTGCCAACTTGCGGTACGCTTTTTTAATGTCACTAGCGCTCGCGCTCTCGTCAACGCCCAGTATTTTATAATAATCTTTATATTCCATTTGCACCCTCCTTCATCAATAAATGTCAAAGACATCTATTGACCATCTTTGACTTACACTTATCTTAGCACCTTTTAGCACTCTTGTCAAATGAGTGATAACGAATTTATTACAAAAAAATACTGCCCGAGGAAAGGTCACCCACAGCAGTATTTTTCATTATTCTTCATTCTTTAAATGACTTGCTTTACTCCATCGGCTACACCTGAAGAGATAAACATAGCTTTTATTCCAGTATCTTCCTCGTAGTGTTTACCAACATATTCCTTAAAATCCTCAATGCCCTCGTTTTTCACGATAGCAATCGCACAGCCCCCAAAACCAGCACCTGTCATCCTCGCGCCTAAGCAGGCGGGATGATCATTAGCATGCTTGGTCACTGCATCAAGATATGGGCCCGTTACTTCATAGAGCTCTCTTAAGGAGTCATTGGATTGGCGCAACAGTCTACCTAGATCTTCAATATCCCCACTGGTTAATGCTTCAACCGCCTTAGCGACGCGGTCGTTTTCCAGAATTGCATGCCGTGCTCGATTTCTAACAACAGCTGACTCGATATGGTCTAAAAGATCTAAATCGCCAACCCCATAATCACAAAGAGCCTCTGCAGGTTTCACCTTCTGTAAAATGGCTAAGGCCTCGTCAGACTCTCTTCTTCTCTCGTTATACTTGGAGTCTTTGAGCTCTCTGCGGTAATTGGTAGACATGATAACCAAACTGTTATTCCCTAATTCAAAAGGATAGTACTTATAGTCTAGGGTGCTGGTATTCAACAGCATGGCGTGGTCCTTCTTGCCTAAGGCAATAATGAATTGGTCCATGATGCCCGTATGCAAGCCGATGAAATCATTCTCTGTACGCATGCCAATCTTGACCAGCTCAACCTTATCGATTTGTCCATCGTTATAGAGGAGGTTGAAGATTTCGCCAAGCAGCAACTCTAAAGATGCCGATGAGGAAAGACCCGCACCATTAGGAATGTTTCCTTCCAGGTAGATGTCGGCTCCGCCAATCTGGTATCCTGCTTCTTCAATATACTTGGCAACGCCAAAAGCATAATTCATCCAGCCATAATCATCACCACAAGCCTGTGGATAAGGAAAATCAAATTCTCCACCCAGCTCAAAATTTCCACTGATTAGGCGGAGCTTTTTCTCATCGTTTTTCCTTGCTACTGCATAGGTTCCAATCTCAATAGCACAAGGGAGAACAGATCCTCCATTATAGTCGATATGCTCGCCAATGATATTCACCCGGCTAGGACTGAAGACGTGAATTGGCTCGTGGGAAGAGGAAGCGTAAGCTTCATCAAATTTCTTTTGTAGTTGATCAAACATCATGCTCATCCTTAAAACGTTCGTAAGCTTCTCGCAGTTCCACCGCACATTCTTCGACCACCTTTGGGTTGGTCTTTGCCCATAGTGCCGTTTCGCTGGACGCATTCCACTTAATGGAATTTTTTCCCCTCAGTGGTGGGAAGAACTTGACATTGAAGTGGTAATACTTATCTGCATCTCTGTACTCTTCACTGTGCAATGGTTCCTGGTAAATGCCCATCATATAAGGGAAGGGACGATCAAATAAGGTATCATAGGTGCCCAAGAGGTCACGGAGAATCTGGGCAAAGTTCTTCTTGTTTTCCTGGGTAAACTCAGCAAAGCTATGAAGGTTACCTTTAGTCACAATATAGCAGCCGTAAGGGTAGTCCGTATAGAAGGGAAGGAATACAACAAAGTCCTCATTCTCCATGATGATACGGTCCTTTAAGCGAACCTCTTCATCACGAATGTTGAGAATTAAGCTCTTTCCTGTCTTCTCATAGTATGCCTTTGAGTTATCGTACTCCACTCTTGCCCGCTTGGGCATGAAACCATAGGCATAGATTTGACCGTGGGGATGAGGTTGGGTTGTGCCCACTTCTGCTCCCCTATTCTCAAAGATTAAGATGTTTTTTACTTCTTCAATCTTAGCCAGCTCCTCATAGCGTTCTTGCCATAGGTCAACAAGCTTTTCGATATGAGGTAGGGGGAGTTCCCACAAATTTGCTGTGTGTTCAGGGGAATATAAGATAACCTCGCAGCGGCCGTAGGCCTTCTTGGTGTGGTAGAGGTCACTATCGATTTCATAAGGGTCATCCGGGTTTTCTTTCATGGATGGCCAATCATTATCGTATTTCAATACATCATAATGATCAGGCACCTTACCAGACCCTGGACAAAACGCACAATAGTCCTTAGGCATATCAGGCCTATTCTGCCTGTTGCCAGCCACAATGGTATAGTCATCAATCAAAGGGTTGTATCTAAATTCCGCCATATTATCTCCTATATTTCATCTATACTGAGCGTGACCGTCCAATGGTCGATAGCGCCCGCTTTGATCTCCTTAACTTTTCCCTGTGCTCTTGCTTTCTCCAGAGAGTCGTAAAAGCCGTTGCAAGGTTCGATACCAATGTTCTGTTCCCCTTGGTAACCGCCGGTGGTAATCCAAATCCCTAAATAAGGGTTTTCGCTTGGATTAAAGCCTACGGTATAACGCAAGCCCACATCGGGGTAACTAAGGCTTGTCCAACCATCCTCAATGGGATCCGTAAAGTACCACTTAAAGGTTGAACCCTTGCCAAAAGTGCCTAGTTCATGAAGGTCAAAAAAGGCATCGTCATTTTGTACATTGATGTAATTCGTCAACTGCTCGGGAAAATCTAAACGTGTATTGTCATTAAAGTTATTTAGGCCATGAAAAGTCCACAGATAATAGTGAGACCTATCATCTAGGTTTTTTACCGTGTAGGTTAGCCTAATATGTCTGTCCTCTAGGCTGGTCTTGCGGCGAAACTCCAGAGGCATAGAAGGCAAGCTTACCCAAGCCTCCTGCTCCTGTTCATTCACTTCTTCCTGCCAAGCTAAGGCCCAAACATCGCCATGGTCAACCAAGTCTTTTCCCGTTATCTCATAGTAGCAGGGATCGATTGTGGGAATACAATCCAGGACCCCCGCCCTGGGCCCTGTTGAAAAATCGGCACCATAGGCAGGGGACTGAATAAATTCACGACTGGGTTGAAAGACAAATTCAAAATCCTTTGCTTTGTGGTAGATGGACGAAATCATATTGCCCAATTGGGGAAGGAGTTCTATGCGCAATATGTCATTTTCTAACGTGGTAACTGCCCACCTATCTTTTGGATAAAGGCTATTCATTATTTCTTCTTCAGGTATTTAATGGTATCGACCGCAACGGCGAAGATAATCAAACCACCCTTAATAACATCTTGCCAATACTGAGGGATGCCGAGGAAGACTAGTCCGTAAGTGATAATATTCAAAATCAGAGTACCGACAACTACTCCGGAAATCGAACCAACACCACCAGAGAAAGATACACCACCGATAACGCAGGCAGAGATGGCATCGAGGTCGTAGTTCAAGCCTGTTCCTGTATTAACTGAACCGATACGAGCACCCTCTAGGAAACCAGCGATACCATAGCAGAGACCGGAGATGAGGAAGATTAACATGATGTTCTTCTCAACGTTAATA
Source organism: uncultured Peptoniphilaceae bacterium (assembly GCA_964346245.1). Classification (GTDB taxonomy): domain Bacteria; phylum Bacillota; class Clostridia; order Tissierellales; family Peptoniphilaceae; genus CAYFUF01. The sequence goes on from CAYFUF010000001.1 coordinate 9,632, forward strand.
CCGGATACTTCTGCAGCTTCTGAGTTGCCACCGATAGCAAACATATTCTTACCTAGGGTAGTTTTGTTCCACACCACCCACATAATCATCGTAATGATTAAGGCATAGATCGCAAGAACAGGAAATTGCACACTTCCGATAGTGAACTTCGCATTGACGAAGCTGGAGTAACTTTCAGAAAGTTGGCCAATTGGTTGGGGGCCGTTAGGGTTAGCATTGATATATGCCTGAATTAAACCATAAGTAATTAATTGGGTACCAAGGGTTGCGATAAAAGCATGAAGCTTTAATTTCGCTACACCAAAACCATTAAACAAACCAAGGAGTCCACCGGCTAACATAGCGGCAAGTAAACCAAGGATTAAGTGTTGTTCTTGTAAGCCAGGGAAGAACTTTGCTACGGCACCTGTTCGTTGCAACAGGGAAGCTGCGATAACAGCAGTAAATCCTGTAATACGACCAGCAGAAAGGTCAGTTCCGGCAAGTACGATGAGTCCCGCTACACCTAAGGCAATAATTAGCTTGGTCGAAGCTTGGCTCAAAATGTTCATAAAGTTATTGATCGATAAGAAACGTGGGTCCGCAAAAATGATACCTGCGATAATTAAAAGCATGATTACAATCAAAGCTTTATCAAGGAAGATGCTTTTTAGATTTCTTTTACTCTCTGTTTGTTGCATACTCTTCTCCTATAAATATTGTGTAGCTAGAGTCATTACTTTCTCTTGGTCTAGGTTCTCTACGTCATCGATACCAGCAATACGGCCATTACTCATGACCATAATTCGGTCACAGATACCAAATAATTCTGGCATCTCCGAAGATACCACGATTACGCCCTTGCCCTCATTAGCAAGGTTAATAATCAATTGGTAAATCTCGTACTTAGCGCCTACATCAATTCCTCTGGTTGGTTCATCCAAAAGAAGGATTTCAGGCTTTGTTAGGAGCCAACGACCGAAGATAACCTTCTGTTGGTTACCGCCAGATAGTGAAGAGATGTGCGTCTTCAAATTAGGTGTCTTAACTCGTAGAGATTTTACAACCTGTTGGCTGTCTTCCTTCATCAATCCATCTTTCAAGAGCCCTGCGGGTCCCTTGTATTTTTTCATATTAGCGATGGTTGAGTTGAAGGTAATATTCGATACAGGGAAGATACCTGTGGCTCTTCGCTCTTCAGTAACCAAGGCGAAACCATTCTTAATTCCATCGTGACTGTTTTGGTTCTCAATTTTCTTGCCATTGACGTAAATATCGCCACTCTCCAGCGTCCGAATACCGAAGATGCTCTCAATGAGCTCTGTTCTTCTCGCACCCACCAGTCCAGCAACGCCTAAAATCTCTCCTTTACGTAAAGTAAAGCTTGCATCCTTAACTGTTGGCATGTACTTGCCAGTCAAGTTCTTCACTTCCAATAACGTTTCTCCAGGAGTATTCGTCTTCTCAGGATAAACATGTTCCAAAGAACGACCTACCATGAGCGCAATAATCTTATCATTGGTCATCTCTTCAGATCGAGCCGTCGTTACATATTGGCCGTCACGAAGGATGGTAATATAATCGGAGATTCGTAGAATCTCATCCATTTTATGAGAAATATAAATAATGCCGACGCCCTTTTCTTTTAAGCGTCCAATAATGCCAAATAAGACTTCGACTTCCTGCTCAGTCAGTGATGACGTTGGCTCGTCCAGAACAAGGATTTTTGAATCATAAGATACTGCTTTGGCAATTTCTACCATCTGCCTTTGGGCAACGGATAGGGTTGATAACTTAGCTCTAGGATCAATATCTAGGTCGAGGCTCTCCATAACTTCCTTCGTGTAGCGATACATTTCTTTCTGATCGATCAAGGGGCCCTTTTTAGGGAAGCGACCCAACAGGATATTATCTGCCACGTCACGATCTAAAACCTGGTTCAACTCTTGGTGAACCATAGAAACACCGTGGTCCATCGCCTGCTTTGGACTAGAGAATTGCGTTTCTTCACCATCAATTCTGATGACACCTTCGTCCTCATGGTAAATACCAAAAAGTATTTTCATCAGTGTCGATTTTCCAGCTCCGTTCTCGCCCATCAGTGCATGAACAGTACCTCTCTCAAGGGTCAAGCTAACTTGATCGAGCGCTTTAACACCTGGGAAAATCTTGGTGATACCTTCCATCTCCAGCAGGATAGGGTCTTTCTTTTTTTCTTCCATATTTCCACCTCTGCTCATTTACATAAAAAAAATCTGAGGCGAAGTGCTGCCTCAGATTTTTCCAATGTTTGCTCTTATTTTACCATTTCGTATGGAATTCTCACTGAGTTCATGCGCTCGTCTTCAAAAATCTCCAAGTCAGTGCCGTCTAACCAATCTCTGCCATCCATTCTGTTTCTGATGAGGGCTGTGGTTGCTTCTGCCATACCAACGTTATCTTGCTTAACAGTACCAGTTAAGCTACCGTTTTCGATAAGAACTAAAGCTTCGTCAATAGCGTCAACACCGTATACAGGGATGTACTTAGCTTCGTCTTCGCCATTGTAGCCAGCTTGCTCTAACGCTTGAACAGCACCTTGTGCCATAGTGTCATTGTTAGAGAAGATAACATCTAGATCATCTGGGAAGCGTTGTAGCCAAGCGTCAACTGCTGATTTAGCTTGTGCAGTATCCCAGTTAGCAACTTGGTTACCAAGTTCTTCAACTTCAAAACCACCTTCTTCAACCGTCTTTAAAGCATATTCAGTTCTTGCTATTGCTTCTGGGTTATCTAAACCACCGTGAAGGATAGCATATTGAACTTTGCCGTCGCCATTGCGGTCCCAGTTTTCATTTTCTTTTTGGTATGCAAGATACATTTCACCTTGCATGATACCAGCATCAGGAGCGTTTGTTCCTACGAAGATAGTATCTTCAGTTCCTTCGAAAGACTCAGTCATATCTCTATTGATGAACATGTAAGGGATACCAGAATCTTTTAGGGTTTGAAGGAAAGTAGGAGCAGCGCTTACGTCTACGATGTTTACTACGATTCCGTCAACGCCTTGCGCGATAACGTTGTTCAACTGGTCAGTTTGTGTTGCTACATCGTTCTTACCATCGTGGAATTCATATTCGATTTTGTTATCTGCTGCAATCTCTTGCATAGCGTTTCTAACGGTTCCCATGTAAGTATCGGTTCCGTTATAAAGAAGTACAGCTACTTTCTTCATTTCGCCTTC
>CAYFUF010000001.1:12933-77055 GCA_964346245.1 uncultured Peptoniphilaceae bacterium
GAAGTTTCAGTAGAACCAGTGCTCTTTGCAGGCTCATCAGCGTTACAAGCAGCTAGTGCGAATACCATAACTAGTGCAAGTAAAAGGGTAATAAGTTTTCCAGTTTTTTTCATATATTCCTCCTAATTTGTTGTCTAATATGAATAGTAGCAAAAGGTTTTCCCGTTGTCAAAGTATATTAAAAAAGGGTCGCTTTTTGGTAGCTATTCCCATAAATATCCACAATATCACACCACACAAGCATAGTTATATCGTTTGGAAACCTTTTCCTTTCCTTTGCTAGCGAAACGGTTTTTATCGTTAATAACAGGTAAATGCCCTTCGCTTAGCAAAGGGAATTTATTCTTCAAGTTCGCAACGATTTAGCCGCCAAAAATCGGTGTTAGGAAGCTCATAATAAGCTTAGTCGCAACAACTGCTGCCGTGATGGAGACGATGATGCCAACGATAATGCCAAAGGCACCCCCCGTTAACTTCTTGCTCTGCTTTTTGATGTGTCCTCGAGGACCTGTAGGGATTTCTTCCTCTTCATCGCCTAAAGCTGTCGCATATTCTATCTGCTCTTGGGAATAGGGGTTGTCTGTCTCCCCTAGCGCTTTTTTGCTGGCTTCAACAAACATAGTCATTATGCCATCGATACCGTGTTCTTGGAGGCGGATCAGCTCATCATTGGTGTTAACTGCATGAGGCAAAAGCCGCATTCCCTGCGCATTTGCGCGTTCAATAAAATCATCGTGGAGGCTCGCTAAGGTAGGAATCAAAACATCTAGCTTCATATCTACCGCTCGAGCTAGGACTTCCTCCGTTGAGTTGGCTATTTCCCATCCCACTTGGATATCAGACCACTTGTTCTTGATGTCTTCAATCGTAGACTCCATTTTTGAAGAGATGATGACTCTATCTTCCATGGCATAGTGTTTAACCAGTTCTATTGTTGCTTTCTCTAAACCAGGATAGTAGAATTTTTGGTTCTGGATGGAGATATTGGTGACCACAGGTAACTCACTTGCCCAAGTCAGGTACTCCTCCAAAGTTAAAATACGCTGGCGTTCCCCTTTGTAGGTCCCTTTGATCTCGTAGTTCTTTAAGTCCTTGAGGCTGTGGTGGCGGACAAAACCCACCCCATTTGTCATCCGAGATAAGGAATCATCGTGGAATATGACGATTTGTTTATCTCTGGAGAAATGGATGTCCAGCTGAATACCATCAGCGCCTGCTTCGATTGCTTTCTGGAAAGCTAACATGGTGTTTTCGGGGTAGTTTCCCGAGTATCCTCTATAAGCAAAGACTTTCATTCTTCTTCCTCCAACTGCAATTGCAGCTCCAACCATAAGTTGCTCTTCTCTTCAATGACTTTTTCCATGTCTTCTATCTTGATTTGGTGGTCCCTTGCCTTGATATGGTCCGCATAGACTTCTGGCTGATAAGAGGCCTCCAGCAACGCTTTCTTCTTTGCGGTTAGCTCATCAATCTCTTTTTGCAGGTCCCTGACTTGAACTTTGAGCTGCCTTAACTCCCTTTGAGCTAATCTCTTCTTTTTCTCTTCCTTCTTCTGCTGAGTCTTATTCTCATAGATAGCCTCTTCCTGGCTAATTTGCCCCAGCTCAAGCTGCCTCAGATAATCATCATAGTTGCCGAGATAAGCTTCTATGCCATCATGCGATAGGTGAAGTATCCGATTACAGACAGTGTTTAAAAAGTAGCGGTCGTGACTGATAACGAGAATCGTACCTTCATAATCTATCAGGGCTTCTTCTAATATTTCCCTTGATTCGATATCCAAGTGGTTAGTAGGCTCATCCAAGAGGAGCAAGTTAGCGGAGCTTAGCATCAATTTAAGTAGAGCCAAGCGGGCTTTTTCGCCGCCGGATAGATCCCCGACCAGCTGGAAGATATCGTCTCCAGTAAACTGGAATTTAGCTAGGTAAGATCTGACCTCATAGTGGTTAAGGCGAGGATAGCGGTCCCACAGCTCATCTAAGACCGTGTTGTCATCGGTCAAACTGGTCTGCTCTTGGTCAAACCAGGCTGCTTTCACAGCGGTCCCAAAACTCACGCGACCAGAGTCCGCTTCAACCTCCCCCAACAGAATCCGAAAGAGGGTAGTTTTTCCAGTCCCATTATCGCCAATCAAGCCGATCCTCTGCCCTCGATGAAGATCAAAACTGACTCCTTCAAAGAGCTTGGTATCATCAAAGCTCTTGGCTAAACCTTCGACGGTCAGGACATCTTCACCGCTTTCGTATTTCGGCTTCAGCTGAAAATTCATATGTTGTTCTTCGCCAGCTGGGGCATCGATTAGCTGCATCTTGTCTAGGAGTTTCTGCCGAGAGCGAGATTGGGATATGCCTCGTTTTCGCTTGGAGCCGCCCAGGCGAGACAGGCGGTCGATAATCTCTTTCTGCCTTTCCACTTCCTTCTGCTGACTGCTATAGGCGTGGCGGAGTATTTCTAAATCTTTCTTCCTTCTCAGAGTGTATTCCTTATACCCACAAGCGTAGGCATGGAGCTTATGATGTTCGATCAAAAAGATATGGTTAACCACCTTATCTAAAAAATAGCGGTCGTGAGAAATCAGAAGAATTGCTCCCCTAAAATCCTTTAAGAACCCCTCCAAAAACTCCACAGCATGCATATCTAAGTGGTTGGTGGGCTCATCTAGTAGTAGGATGTCCGGACGACCTAAGAGCATGATGGCAAGCTCCAATCTGGACTTTTCGCCTCCGGATAGATAGTTCACTTGGGCATCAAATTGGCTTTCCTCGAAGCCCATTCCCTTCAGCATGCCCTTAATCTCCGATTGATAGGAGAGTCCCCCCTCCTCCTCAAAGCGATCGGTCAAAAGCTGATAGCGAGCCAAAACGCGGGCGAGGGCCTCCTCATCATCGGTAAATTTGGCCATGTCTTCTTCTAACGAGGCAAGCTCGGCCTCAATTTCGAAGGCCCGCCAATAGGCATTCTTACACTCTTCATAAACAGACTTATCCGATTCGATATGGACATTCTGCTTGAGATAACCTACGCGCAAGTCACCGCTGCGGTGAACGGCGCCTGAATCCGCCTCCAAGTCCCCAGCGATAATCCGCATAAGGGTGGTCTTGCCACTGCCGTTTTGCCCAATAATCCCCACTTTATCCTTCTCATTTACGATAAATTGGACATCTTCAAGAATGGGTCGTATTCCATAATTCTTGCTCACATTAGTAGCGGTTAATTGGGCCATGTTCTTCTCCTCACAAAAAATGGGTAGATTTCTCTACCCATCTTATCATTCATTTTCAGTTCAAGAAAGTGTTTACTTGTTCCCTTTGTAGTCGTTGATGTTGCCAATATAATAAATCAAAGTGTAGAGGCTTTCGTCTAGGTGGACATTCTCAAGAACAACGCCATCTGGAAGATTAATATCCAGAGGAGCAAAGTTCCAAATTCCCTTGACACCCGCATCTACAGCGATGTCGGCTAACTCTTGAGCCGCTTCTTTTGGTGTGGTTATTGCTAAAATATCGACTTTATTTTCATTCATGTACTTGGACAATTCTTCGATTGGCAAAACTTCCAACCCGTTGACATCGCTGCCAATCTTTCTTTCATCTGCATCAAAAAGGGCGATAATCTCGAAACCTGAATCTTTGAATAGCTCAGAATTTCTGATGGCTTGACCCATGCGACCAGCTCCGACGATAACCATCTTGTATTCTTGCTCTAAACCGATGATTTTCGCCAATTGCTCTTTCAACCTGCTTACGCTGTAGCCGTAACCCTGTTGACCGAAACCGCCGAAGTGGTTTAAGTCCTGACGAATCTGAGATGCTGTAAAGCCAGTAATCTCACTCAAATTCTGAGAGGAAATTCTTACAATTCCCTTGTTTTCAATCATCGTGATATAGCGGTAGTACTTCGGTAGACGTCTGATAACAGCGCTTGATATAACCTTACCTTGATTCATCTTTCCCTCCATTTAAAACTCGATTTTATTTGCAAATTTTAGCTTGATTACTCATTAAACTACCAATCTTTTACCCATTTTGTTTTGTATGTTTACATTTACTCTTAACTTCATGGGATGGAGTAGGCTTATTGCGGACAAATGTCCATAACGATAAGACCTTGCTTTACGAAAGTTTGTGTAGCCATTTTGTTATTCTTATCTAGTATAATAAAAATTCTTGTTGTTGACAACTATTTATCAGTATGATAGGAGCCCGTTAGCAGTTCATCTTTAAACATGAACCAGCTAATGACTTGCCAAAGGATAGCTAGGATCGCTGTTGTCAAGGTATAGAGCATCATTGTCTGGTAAAAGCGGTCGCTTAGAAAAATCGCAAAATGGGATAAGTCGATGATAACACTCTTCCACAATGTAGTTAGTGGAGTGACACTAGCAAACAGAAAGAGGGCTTGAAATATGGTGACAAGAACCTCGTAACCCGTTGCCTTCTTATCAGTTAAGCAGGTAAAGGCACTAATCAAGTTGGTAATCCAAGCCAAGATTAAGAAGATGTAAATGAAGATGAGGACAAACCGGTAGGTATCCAGATTCTGGAAGCCTGGTCCGTTCATCGCAATATAAAATATGACCATCAAAGCGACAAGCGGCAACAGGGAAAAGAAAGCAAGGCGAGTCCATAGCTTACGTTTCGATTGTCCATCCCCCTCTTTATCAAGTTCAACATTCATATATTTATCTTTTAGGTGTTCATTGTAGGAGGGGGCCATCCATGGCCCGTTTTGTTGATTGTTATTAACCATAAGCTATTTCCTTTCCAGCAAGATTTTTCATAGCAGTGGTGAGAATAAACGAGAGATAGGCTCTCTGATCTTTTGAGCCAGTGACCTCTTCTCGTACATCTCCTGAGTCAGCAGGGTACTGTTATCTACATCGATAGCAAATTGTTCCCGAAGCTCCAGATTGAGCTCATAGGAATAGATGATCTCCGAGGCTTCAAAGTTTAAGGAGAAAGACCGTTCGTCTAAGTTTGCTGATCCCACCATGGAGAGAATGTCATCCACAATCATTACCTTAGCGTGAAGGAAGCCGTTCTCGTAACGGTAGACCTTAGCACCGTGCTTGAGCAGCTCGCCCGCATAGGAGGTTGTTGCCCAGTAGATAATGGGGTGGTCGGGCTTGTCTGGAATCATGATGTTCACTTCCACACCTTGCTTCATCGCCAAAAGCAGGGTATCCATGATCGCTACGTCTGGTACTAAGTAAGGGGTCTGTATGATGATGGAATGCTTGGCGATTGAAATCATCTTCATCATGGCATACTTGATGTTGTCATAGGTAGTATCTGGGCCGGAGGTAATCAGTTGCATAGGGGTGTCCCCGCCCACATAGGGGCGAATCTGAATCTCTGGCTCTTCCTCAGGATCGTTGCCGGAAGCGTGGTACCAGTCCTGAAGAAAGCGGATCTTTAATTCGGCTGCGCCCTCCCCTTCAATGCGAAGGTGAGTGTCGCGCCAATAACCAAACTTCTTTTTCTTGCCTAAGTACTCGTCGCCCACATTGAAACCACCGATGTAGCCAATGTGATCATCGATAATGACTAGCTTTCTGTGGTTGCGGTAGTTCAATCGAAGGTTGATATGCTTCAAGATGGCTGGGAAGAAGACGGCGACTTCAATGCCGTAAGCCTCCATTGCCCGCATATCCTTGTCCCGCAAGTCTCTGCCGCCAAAAGCATCGACGAGGAAGCAGACCTTCACCCCTCGCTGGGCAGCCAGAATTAAATGGTGGAGGACCTTTTTACCTAGGTCATCGGAGCTGATAATGTAGTATTGGAAGCAGATTGACTCCTTGGCGTGGTCAATATCATCGCACAAGGAATCGAACTTTTCTTGACCATCGAAGAAGAGCTGCCAATTATTCTGATAGGTAATGACGCTGTGGTCAACGTTAAGGGCAAAGGTTGCAAGTTCAAAGTAATCCTCGTATAAAGAACCCGAAAAGGTCATGTTGACCTCTTCAATTTCGGCGACCTGCTGGGCGGTCAACTCACGAATCTGCTCATCCTGGCTCTCCTTGAGACGGAACATATTGCTCCTTCTCGTGTCTGCGCCGATCAGAATGTAAAAGAAGAAGCCCACGATAGGCAGAAGGGATAGGATCATTACCCACATCATCGTTGATCGGGCAGGTCGGTTCCGTCCCCAAAAAATGATTACGAGGATAAGGATAAAGTTAATGATAAAGACTACTCTTGAAATCTCAATTCCGTCTAAGAACATAGCTCACCTATTTCTGTCTTTTCTTTGCCTTATAGCGTAGACTCGTGTCTAAAATCTCCTTGCGCAAGCGAAGTTCGGCAGGCGTAACTTCTATGAGTTCGTCGCTTTCCACAAACTCCATCATCTGCTCTAAACTCAGCTCGATCGGTGGGGTCAACTTCAGCGCGTCATCTGATGCTGATGAACGTATATTGGTCTGGGCTTTCTTCTTACCCACGTTAACTTCTAGGTCAATGCCTTTAGGGTTTTCTCCTACGATTTGTCCTTCATAGATATCTTCGCCAGGCCCAATGAAGAGGTTACCCCTCTCCTGGGCAGAGTTTAAACCATAGGCGGTGGATACCGTCGTCTCTGAAACAATGATGGAACCCACATTTCTCTTTGGGATGTCTCCCTTATAAGGCTCGTAGCCATGAAGCTCGCTGTTCATGATACCCGTACCTCTGGTATCGGTTAAGAGCTGCTGCTTGTAGCCAATCAGGCCTCTAGCTGGAATTAAGAAGACCAAGCGAGTAAAACCTGATGCGGAGGTTGAGATTTCTAGGAGCTCTCCTTTTCGCTTTCCCAAGGCTTGAATGACAGCACCAGAGTACTCTTGGTCAACGTCTACCGTTGCCCGCTCGATAGGTTCAACAGTCCTTCCCTCTTCATCTTTTCGAAATAGAACTTCCGGTTTAGACACTTGGAACTCATATCCTTCCCTGCGCATATTCTCAATGAGGACAGATAGGTGGAGCTCTCCTCTTCCGGAGACCTTGAACTCATCCGTCTTACCCGTTTCCTCTACACGCAGGCTCACGTCCGTTTCCAACTCCTTAGCCAAACGACCGCGTAGGTGTCTGGAAGTGACGTACTTGCCCGATTGTCCAGCGAAAGGCGAATCATTGACTGAAAAGCGCATAGCTAACGTGGGCTCGGAAATCTTGAGAAAGGCTAAAGGCGTGATATCTTCTGGCGAACAGAGCGTATCGCCAACCTCAATACCCTCAACGCCTGAAACAGCGATGATTGAGCCTACCGAAGATTCCTCGACCGACACCCTATTAAGACCTTCGAATTCCAGGATCTTGGTTACGCGAATCTTCTTATGCTTATCTGGATTATTATAGTTGGTGATAACCGCTTCATCATTAACGGATAATTTCCCTTGAGCAATCTTACCGATGCCGATTCTGCCAACAAAATCGTTGTAGTCCAAGGTGGAAATCAGAAGCTTGAAGGGAAGATCTTCCTCACCACTTGGAGAAGGGATGTAGTCTACGATTGCTTCAAGAAGGGCCCCCATATCTTTGCCCTTGGCTGCCATATCATCGCTTGCCCAGCCACTCTTGGCGGAGGCGTAAATCACTGGAGAATCCAGGTAGTCCTCTGGTGCATCCAGGGAAATAAAGAGGTCCAAAATCTCATCTTGCACCTCTTCCACACGGGCGTCAGCCCGGTCAACTTTGTTGATACAAATCAAAGCGGGCAGGTGGAGTTCAATTGCCTTTCGCAAAACGAACTTGGTTTGAGGCATTGGGCCTTCGAAGGCATCCACCACAAGGACAACACCATCGCACATCTTTAATACACGTTCTACCTCACCGCCAAAGTCAGCGTGTCCTGGCGTATCAATAATATTGATCTTGTAGTCTTTATAGTGAATTGCGGTATTCTTGGAGAGAATCGTTATGCCTCGCTCCTTTTCCAGGTCGTTAGAATCCATTACTCGGTCGGAAACTTCTTGATTCGCTCGAATCGTCCCACTGGTTCTCAATAGAGCGTCTACCAAGGTGGTCTTACCGTGGTCAACGTGGGCGATAATTGCAATATTTCTAATCTTATCTTTATTCATTATTTCCTCAATCTAAAACACTTGGTTAGGTTGCCGGAGCAGGCACAATATATTACGGCAACCATCTTGATTATTTTAACATATCAAGGCATAAAAAAGCAGAAGGTTAAGCGTTTCTGTTGCTTACAGCCCACTTTCCTTCTGAATTCTTTGCCTTACGTTCCTTTTATCGCCTAATGTAGGATGAAGGCTCTTGATAATAAGCCCAAGACCCGACCTTTATCGATATAAGGTGCAGTAAATATGTGTATCCTCTATACGAAATTCGTCGCATAAGGCTTTGACGATCTTTAGCCCTCTCCCTGAACAAGATAGGTTGCTAGAATGATCTTCTAGAGCATCTAGGCCTATTCCCTTACCCTCATCACTAACGACCAGATTGATTGCTGTCGGATTAACTACTAAATCCAGACTGACCAATTTCCGCCTGTTGTTCTCGTTACCGTGCTCGCAGCCATTGATCATGAGTTCGCTGAGGATGAGACGCAAGTCCATAAGTTGTTCCTTATCCAGTCGGGAGCTAAGCTTATCTATAATGTCAGCAACTAAACTGCTGACCGTAGCGATTTCGCTTACGACATTTCCTGTGTAGATATAGGGCATGTTGTTCTCCCTTCTTTCTCGATTTCTTTTCCTATTAACGCGGTTCTTCGCTTCGCTATTATCTTACTCATCTAGTGAGTTTCTTCTTGCCCTTACAATAAAAAGCCCCTGAACCTGCGCACTTGGGGCAAATATCTTCAAGATTTTCTACACCTTATTTACCCAAGTGCCTGCCATTTTAACGGCTTTTAGGAAATAACCATTAAGATACTGTTAAAAATGTTTTATTTCAGTTATAATAAAATAAGACTGTGTCGCAATAGTCAAATAATAATATGGAGGTACTTAGATGCAAAAATATGTATGTACAGCATGTGGTTATGAATACGACCCTGAATTAGGCGATCCAGATAATGGCGTTGAACCAGGAACAGCTTGGGAAGATGTACCTGAAGATTGGGTATGCCCACTATGTGGCGTTGGTAAAGACCAATTCGAGCCAGTTGCCTAAGAGAAGATAAAGAGCTCCCCTCGCGGGAGCTTTTTTTATGCCTATTTCTATCGGTTTTAATGTCCTATTCTCCGGTTACAAGTTGCAACCTACTGGGCGATGTAAAATTAATGATTTGCTTAGAATTAGAAATTCTAGCTATGTTATAATTTAAGCAGTATACGCTCAACCTGTTAAGGAAGAGTCCGGAGGAATTTCTATGAAAATTTTACTGACTAGTGACCACAATCCAACTTCTGTTAATGGGGTCATCGTCTCCGTCATGAACTTGAAAATGGAGCTAGAGAAGAAGGGTGAAGATGTAAAATTGCTCTGCCTTTCGCCCAGTAAAGAGAGCTATGTTGAAGGCAACATTTATTACATCGGTTCTATCTCCTTCAATATATATCCTGATGTGCGGGCAGCATTTAATCAGTACCACCCTTTTATTGAAGAGCTTATCGACTGGCGACCAGATATTATACATTCCCAGTGTGAGTTCTTCACTTATTCCTTTGTCCACCGCATTGCAACCAAAACCCATGCCCCCATCGTCCATACCTACCACACGATGTATGAGCATTATATGCGCTATGTCATTCCCATTGGTAATTGGTCCAAGCTAGTTGCCCCTGTCATGCGCCAGCGACTGAAAACCTCTGATGTTGTTATCGCACCAACCAGGAAAGTTCGAGACAACCTCAGTAAGGGTAAGGTGACCGATTTTATACGCATCATCCCGACAGGTATCGATTTATCCAAGTTCGATCAGAAGTTAGCCCAACAAGAGAAAAGGGAGATACTTGACCACCTGCAAATACCCGAAGGAGCTCGAGTCTTTGGCAGCGTTGGCCGATTAGCTGAGGAGAAAAACTACAGCGAGATTCTAGCGGCAATGAAACAGCTCCTCCAAAGTCATGATAACCTCTATTTGGTCTTAACTGGGGATGGCACCTTTAGGGAGTACTTAGAAAAGGAAGCAAGGACGCTGGGCATTGACCATAGGGTTCGTTTCCCTGGTATGGTCCCTGTCGATAAGGTGTACGCCTACTATCAGATACTGGAATTCTTTGTTTCTGCTTCCATCTCAGAGACGCAAGGTCTTACCTATATTGAGGCCTTAGCCAACGGCCTACCGGTTATCGCTAGGCGGGATGGTGCAATCGACAATGTGGTTATCTCCGATAGTAATGGCTACCAATACGAAAGCGAATGGGAGCTACGGAATTACATCGACCGAATCCTTGCCGATTCTGAATTGCTCCACCGCCTACAGCAAGGCGCTATCGAGTCCCGCCACCAGTTTGGCACAGAGATTTTTGGAGAACGGGTATATCAACTGTATAAGGAAATCCTAAACCGAGACATTGCGCCCAAGCATGAAAGGGAGAAGTTAATCCGCAAGGTCAATCAAGCCATTGCCCTGCGGATGACAAGCAGTGATGTCGGTACCTTCTATGCAACGATTCGAACCAAATTAAGAAAGCAAGCCTTTGAAAACAAGAAGAGAAAAACCAAAAATACACAAGCCGACAAGATCGATTAAGCGCATACGAAAGAAGATAGCTACCCTACCGCCAGTCCCCATAAGACCAAGAAAACAGCTCCTAAAAAAAACTAGGGCGGTCGCTAATAAGATTATCGAAGAGAATATTGCTCTTCGAGAACCTGAAAAGGATAGCAAAGAGATTGAAAAGTACCGTAAGCTGGTCAACTTAGTGGCCGTCATCGGTGTGATTGCCATCCTCCTTTTAGGCATTTGGGGCATCCGCAGAGGTTTCTTTACCGACAGGGAGCAGATGCAGACTTTTTTGCAACAAGCGGGTTTTTGGGCTCCTCTGATCTTTATCTTCATTCAGATTGTCCAATGCGTTATCCCCATCATCCCTGGAGGAGTCTCCCTGCTTATTGGCGTTTACGTCTTCGGGCCTTGGATGGGTTTTGTCTACAACTATATCGGCATCATTCTGGGCTCTACTGCCGCCTTTTATCTTGCCCGAATCTACGGCAAAGCCTTCGTGCGTGCCCTGGTTAGCGACAAAAGCTACAACAAATATGTATCGTGGCTGGATAGGAACCAGCAGAAGTTCAACATCTTCTTTGTCGTCACCATGATACTGCCAGGTATGCCGGATGATCTCATCTGTATGATTGCCGGTTTGTCCAAGATGCGGGCCCGCTACTTCATTCTTAATCTCCTGTGGACTAAGATTCCTACCATTATCGTCTACACCTTATTTTTAGATAAGGCTTTCGAAGGAATCATGTCCATCTTCCAATAAAAAGAGGTGCTGTATCAGAATAGAAGTTCTGATACAGCACCTTTTATTTATCCGTTACGCACCCAAGTAAGCGGTCTTTACCGAAGGGTCATCCCTAAGCTCAGCAGATAAACCTTCTTTGACTACCTTGCCGGTCTCAAGGACGTAACCTCGATCGGAAACCTTGAGGGCAAGGTTAGCATTCTGCTCCACTAAAAGAATTGTCCTTCCTTCAGCCTTCAAAATTTCTATGGTTTCAAAAATCTTGTCTACAAATAGAGGTGATAGGCCCATCGATGGCTCATCCAAGAGGAGCAGCCTTGGCTTGGTCATGAGCGCTCTGCCCATGGACAGCATCTGCTGCTCGCCACCAGATAGGGTGCCCGCCTTTTGCTTCTTTCTCTCTTTTAGCACAGGGAAAAGCTCGTAGATGCGCTCCATGTGGGCTTCTTCATTCTCCTTGGTCCCATCCACGTGATAGGCTCCTAGCTCTAGGTTATCCTCCACCGATAAGTTTGCGAAGATTCTCCTGCCCTCTGGAACCTGGGCAATACCCATGTTGGTAATCTCGTGGCTCTTTACTTTAGTGATGTTTCGGCCTTGAAAAGAAACCGACCCATTTTTGATGGGCAGCAAGCCGGATATTGCCTGAAGAGTCGTGGTTTTCCCCGCTCCATTCGCCCCGATTAGGCAGACCACTTCCCCTTCATTGACAGTAAGGTTAACGCCTTTAACAGCATGGATATTGCCATAGTAGATATTCAGATTCTCAACATTCAGCAAGCTCATTTATCCTCCTCTACTGTGCTGCCTAGGTAGGCGGTAATCACCTCTTCATCCTCGATAACATCCATCGGATTCCCTTGTGCGATGATTTCGCCGTGATTCAATACGATCAGCCTTTCACAGATGCCGAGCACCAAACTCATATCGTGTTCAATCAGGATCACGGTCGTATTAAAGCGGTCCCTGATAAGGCGGATGGTCTCCATCAGAGCTGCCGTCTCCGTTGCGTTCATGCCTGCTGCCGGCTCGTCCAAAAGGAGGACCGTAGGATTGGTAGCTAAGGCTCTAGCAATTTCTAGCTTTCGTTGAGGGCCATACGGTAGGGACCCCGCCCGGATATTCGCATACTCTTCTAAGCCCAAGACCTCCAAAATCTTCATGCCTCTTGCTGAGGCTTCTTCCTCTTCCTTCCAGTACTTGGGTGTGCGAAACATGCCAGCAAACATGCCGTAAGACATCTCGTGGTTCATTGCTACCTTGACGTTCTCTAAAACAGTCAAATAGTCAAAAAGACGGATGTTTTGGTATGTCCTGGCAATTCCCTCCATGGCTAATTTATCAGGGGATGTACCATTGATTCGTTTCCCCTTGAGCAAGATTTCTCCTGTTGTTGGTGTATAGATACCGCTTAACATATTGAAGACCGTAGTTTTTCCTGCGCCATTCGGCCCAATCAGACCTAGGAGCTCGCCTTCCTTAACCTCCACAGAGAAGGAGTTGACCGCCTGCAAACCACCGAAAGTAATGCCCACATCTTTGCACACTAGGGCTAAGTTTTCCTTATGGTCACTCTTTTTTGCTGTTTCTGTCTGCATGCTTCTTCCCTCCCTTCTTGCGGCTAAAAAGTTTTTCTACGTTAAACTCAGACCTGCCCATGAGGCCTTCGGGTCTAAAAATCATGACGAGGATCAAGATAATGGAGTATATGATCATCCGCCAGTCCGCGAAACCTCGTAGTAGTTCCGGTAGGATGGTCAGGACAGTTGACGATAATACGGCACCCGTGAAGGATCCCATACCGCCGAGAACGACCATAACTAAGATGTCAAAACTCTTATTGTAATTGAAAACATCCGCTGAGATGACGCCGATATTCTGTGCGTAAATTGCCCCTGCCACGCCGGCAAAGAAAGCGGAGAAGGTGAAAGCAAAAGTCTTATATCTGGTAATCTTGACTCCTGAGCTCTGTGCGGCAATCTCGTTATCTTTAATGGCGAGGACTGCACGACCGTGGCGGCTGGTCATGGTCGAAAACATGGCAACGACACAGAAGGCGGTAACCAGGAAGATGATAGGAACATTATTCATTCTTGGAATACCCGCTAAACCCTGGGCACCCCCTGTAAAGTGAAGGTTCTCTGCGACCACTCGAATGATCTCACCGAAAGCTAGGGTGACGATAGCAAGGTAGTCGCCTTTCAAACGCAAAACAGGCAGGCCGATGGCAATACCAAAAATTGCCGCTAAAAGCCCCGCTGCTACTAGGCTGATGAAGTAACCAGGTAAACCGGAGATTACCCCACCCTTCATCAGCAAACCAGCGGTGTAGGCGCCGATGGACATGAAGCCGGCATGGCCCAACGTAATCTGTCCCAGGTTGCCCACCGTGATGTTCAAGCTGACGGCCATGATGATATTGATACAAACTAAAATCAATATAGATTGCCAATATCTGCTAATCGTGCCTCCTGAAGTTAGCGCAGTCAGGAGGATGAATACAGCAATGACAAAGGCAAATATGGTTAAATAGGATTTTTTCTTCTGACTAGTCAACATCCTACACCTTCTCTTTCTCGTTATTACCTAGTAAACCGGTCGGTTTCACCAGAAGGACTAGGATAAGGACAAAGAAGACAATCGCATCCGCATAGCTTGATGATAGGTAGGCTCTAGTCAAGGCTTCGATAATGCCTAGGATGAAGCCTCCAAAAACAGCCCCTGGAATGTTACCTATACCACCAACGACAGCCGCGGTAAAAGCTTTGATACCGAGCATTGACCCCATAAAGGGTTGAATCTGGGGATAGCTAGCCACATATAGGACGGAAGCAACACCTGCTAGAGCCGACCCGATGGCAAAAGTCATCGTCATGGTATTGTCTACATTGATGCCAACCAAGGAGGCAGCGCCGTAATCTTCGCTGACTGCTAGCATCGCCTTGCCTTGTTTGGTCGTTCTGGTAAATAAGTGCAAAAGTATGGTAAGAACGATCGTCACAATGATAGTGATGATGGTTACTAAGGGAAGGGATAAGCCCAATACGTTGAAGCTTATTGCCGGAAAGATCGATGGCAGCGGCTTAGCGCTAGCCGAAAAGAATTTGACAAAGAGGTTCTCTAAAAGCAAGCTGACACCGATAGCGGTAATCAGGTTGGTAATGCGGGGAGAATTTCTGAGGGGCTTGTAAGCGACACGCTCGATAAGGACGCCGAGCAAAGAACAGACCACAACCGCTGGAATTATGGTTAGCCAAAGTGGTAAACCGCTCTGGGCAAAAAACATTTGTATCGCAAAATAGATGGTGTAGCCCCCAACCATGATGATATCTCCATGGGCGAAGTTAATCAGCTTCGCAATACCATAGACCATCGTGTATCCAAGGGCAACCAAGGCGTAAATAGAGCCCAATTGTAGTCCGTTAAATAATTGGTTCAAAAAATCCACGGTGTTGGTCCTCTCTAAAATGATGAAGAGCACCTTTTATGAGTAAAAAGATGCTCTTGAAATTGTTCGTTGGAAACCTAGATTAGCCTAGTACTAAAGGGTTTAATCTGGGTTAACAATGGAGTCAAATTTGTACTCGCCACCCTCAATACGAATCATTGTGGCTGACTTGACTGGGTTGTTGTTCTCGTCGAAGGTAAAGGAGCCCGTTACACCCTCGAAACTAATACTGTCGATGGCTTCTACGACAGCATCATATTCCTCTGAACCAGCAGTCTCCATCGCTTGCTTGTACATGTAGACAGCGTCATATCCTAAAGCGGAAAAAGCTGTTGGGTCTTCACCGTATTCGTCACGATACTTTTCAACAAATGCCTTTACCTTTTCGCTGGTATCATCAAGCGAGAAGTGGTTAGTAAAGTAAGAGTTTTCAATGTCTGCATGGGATGATGCATCCATTGCAACGATTGTTCCATCCCAACCATCTGCGCCTAGGAAGGTAGCTTCAATGCCAACTTGTCTTGCTTGTGGAGCTATTAAAGCAATCTTTTCGTAATAATCAGTAATGAGGAGAATATCAGGATTCTTACCTGCAATATTCGTTAACTGCGCTTTAAAGTCGTTATCGTTGTCGCCATAGCTTTCATCAGCGACAATTTCAATACCTAGTTCATTCGCTTTATCCACAAAAGCATCGGTTATACCCATGGAATAATCTGATGAACTATTTCTAAGTAGAGCAGCCGTCTTCGCATTCAATGTCTCATTAGCAAAAATCGCTAACAAGTTTCCTTGATAAGGATCGGTGAAGCATACGCGGAAGACATTGTCTTTGCCTTCAGTGATATTAAACTGAGTACCGGTAGGCGTTACAATGGGAATACCGTCGCTAACCGCAGCTTCAGCTATCGCTAGGGATGGCTTAGAAGTGATTGAGCCGATAATTGCATTGACACCATCTTCCAACAATTTGGTATAGGCAGTAACTGCATCCGTTACTTCCCCCTTATCATCATAGGAAATCCATTCGACTGTCTTTCCATTGATACCACCCGCTTCGTTGACCTCAGCGATTGCCATCTTGATGCCATTTTCTGTTGAGTTGCCGTAGTTGGACACTCCACCGGTCTGTGGGATAATTCCACCCAATTTGATAACGTCTCCTGAACCTTCGCTTGAACCTTGGCCGCTTGAAGTCTCGCTGCCACCGTCGCCATTAGAGCAGGCGGTTAACACCAATGCTAAGGCTAATAAGACCAGTAATAATTTCTTTTTCATATGTAGTTTCTCCTCCATCGATAGCATAATAATAAATTCTTTTGTATTATTTTCTTATTATAACATGTTGACCAATAATTACAACGGTTTTTTACGATTTATTTTCTGGGCTTATAAAGGGCCATAAAACCTCTATTTTGTCCTTTTCTCACCAAGGCCGACACGAAAAAACCTAGCCGATGTGACGGCCAGGTTCTTGTTTTGTATATTTATAGAATATATTCGCGTTCAGAGTGAATAATAATTATGCAAACGATTACTTTATTATATTTTCAATCAAAGAATGAATATCTTTCATGCCAGACCGGTCCAATGACGAGTAAGTAAAGATCAAATCACGATTCTTAAGACCCAAGCTAGTCATGATTTCCTTCTCATGCTGTATAACCTTGGTCTTGGCAATTTTGTCGGCTTTGGTGCCAATGATATAACCCGTGAAGCCCGCCGCCAATATCCACTCGTACATCTCTTTATCTTGAACAGTAGGCTTGTGGCGGAGGTCACAGAGAAGGATTACCTCCTTCAAGTTATCCCTCGCCGAAAGATACTCATCGATACTCTCCGCCCACTTCTCTTGGTCAGCCTTCGAGGCTTTGGCGTAGCCATAGCCCGGCAGGTCAACGAGGCGGAAGCGGCCGTCGATATTATAGAAGTTCACCGTTCTGGTCTTGCCAGGGCTGGATGAGGTATAAGCTAACTTCTTGCGATTAACAAAGCTGTTGAGAAAAGTGGACTTACCCACATTGGATCGGCCAGCTAGGGCAATCTCTTTCAGGTGACCTGAAGGGTACTGCTTCTCGCTGACAGCCATTGCCTCTAGTTGTGGATTGGTAATTTTCATAGGTGTAAGTCCCCCGTCTCTCTGTTTTCAATTTGGAAACCGATGGCGGAGCTAGCTTTCTGTGACTCGAAGACAATGCTGGGTTTCAGATCAACAGGGTCCAAAAGGGAAACCTTCAAGACATCATCAATCGTCTTCAGCGGCATGAAACGCATATCTTCAATTAACGTCTCTTCGATATCCTGCAGGTCCTTCATATTATCGTGAGGCAGAAGTACCGTCTTAATATTGTAGCGCTTAGCGGCGAGAATTTTTTCCTTCACACCACCGATAGCGAGGACTCGCCCAGTTAGGGTAATCTCGCCTGTCATGGCTATGTCGTTTCGAACTGGCCGATTGGTGAGAACGGATACCAAGCCGGTAACGATAGACACTCCTGCAGAGGGGCCATCCTTAGGTACCGCCCCCTCAGGCATATGGATATGAACATCCTGAGTAGCATAGAAGTTAGAGGCAATCCCAAAACGATCAGCATTCGACCTGAGATAGGAGATAGCCGTAACCGCAGATTCCTTCATGACATTGCCCAAAGATCCGGTCATTTGGACGCCGCCACGGCCCGGCATTGTATTAGCCTCGATGTGAAGAATCTCACCACCAACTTCCGTCCAAGCAAGGCCGTTGACCACACCAATCTCTGGGTGGTCCCCAATCACATCATCTTCATACTTGGCTAAGCCCAAAAAGTCAGATACATCTGTCTTCCTGATGCGGACAGTCTCTTCCCCTTCAACCACCTTTTTGGCTGTTCGACGGGCCATCTTGCCGATCTGACGCTCCAACTCCCTGACTCCAGCTTCCCTGGTGTAGAGGCGGATAGTTTCCTCGATTGCCCCATCGGTCACCGAAAACTGCTCTTTATTCAAGCCAGCTTCCTCTCGTTTCTTGGGCACGAGGAATTTTTTAGCTATATTGAACTTTTCATTTTCTGTATAGCCAGGTATGCGGATTATCTCTAGACGGTCCTTCAGGGGCCCTGGGATGGTGTCTGTCGTATTGGCTGTGGTTAGGAACATGACCTGGGACAAATCAAAGGGAATCTCCAAGTAACGGTCTTGGAACTCATGGTTCTGCTCAGGGTCCAACACCTCTAGAAGGGCACTAGCTGGGTCTCCCCTGAAGTCGCTACCTATCTTATCTATTTCATCGAAGAGGAAGACGGGATTCATTGTCTTCGTTTTCGTCATCTGGCTGATGATTCGGCCAGGGATAGCCCCCACATAAGTCCTGCGGTGCCCCCTGATCTCTGATTCATCCGTAACGCCACCAAGGCGCATGGAGGTGAACTCCCTGTTAAGGGATTGGGCAATCGATCGAGCGATAGAGGTTTTGCCGACTCCTGGTGGGCCCACCAAGCAGAGGATTGACCCCTTGGAATCGTGGCGAAGTTGGCGAACGGCGATGAACTCTAGGATTCTTTCCTTCACATCCTTTAAGCCGTAGTGGTCTTCATCCAAGATCTTGCGGCTCTTAGTCATATCGATGGTATCTTGGGAATACTCTCCCCAAGGCAAATCGATGATAATATCCAAGTAGGATCTGGTCACATTGACTTCTGGCGACATGGGCGACATGTAGCCCATCCGCTCCACTTCCTTAAGGACAGCCTCCTTGTCATCCTCGGGCATGTCCAGCTGACTGATCTTTTCGTAATAGTCTTCCTCCATGGAAGAAGGGTCCATAGAATCGTCGCCCAACTCCTCACGGATGATATTCATCTGCTCCCTCAGCATATACTCTTTCTGAGAGCTGTTGAAGCGCTCCATCGTCCGCTCAGTCAACTCTTTCTGCAATTCCATCATGGAGGTCATGTAGTCAATATTCGCCTTTACCATCTCCAAGCGTTCATCCACCGATAGCTCGCTGATGATATCTTGTGCTTCGTCAACCCGCAGATCCAAGTGAGATGCAATCTCATCTGCTAAGCGGCCTGGGTCAGTTAACTCGAGGAAAGGAAGCAGGAAGATCTCGGGAATCTGGGCGTGCTCTTTCAAGAAGGTAACCGCAGCTTCGGAAGTAATTCGCATGAGCATCGTTCGCCTAGAGCTCTTGGTCAAGCGCTCGGGATAGTAGACATAATCAAGGACTTCACCTTCCGTATAGGGTTCTTCTCGGATTAGTTTGCTAAGCTTAGCCCGACCGATCCCCTCGGCTAATATTTTGTTGCTATGGGGAGACAAATTAAAGGATTGGCGCACGCTTATCACGGTGCCATAATCGTAGTAGTCATCAAAGTCAGGTGTTTCAATGGAAGGATCTTTCAGGGCAAGTACGAGAATCTCTCGGTCCTCCTTGGTTGCCCATTCCACCACTTGCTGTGACCTTTCATCCTCTAAGTCAAACTGAGCAACTTGCCCCGGAAATACCATAAGCTGGCGAACGAATAGAATCGGCCTGACTGCTTTTCTCTCTTCATAATATATTGGGATCATTGCTTCCTCCTGTGTAAAAAACAGCCGGACCATACCGGCTGTTTATCGCAATCAACCATGCCTATTTACCAGAAACCTTCTTCTTGGCATGCTCTTTATCTTTCTTCCCCTCGCTCAGTTCTACATCGGTAAAACGCTTCATCACTGCCTTGCTATCTTTTTCGATAACATCCTTGGTAATGCCTACCGACTTAATCGTATCGTCATCAGGCACTTGGAACATCGGTTCCATCAACACCTTTTCTAGGATAGCGCGAAGGCCTCTTGCTCCTGTTTTTCTTTCATAGCTCTTCTCGGCTATTGCTTTTAGCGCCTCTTCTGAGAAGGTTAGCTCGACATCATCTAAGCGGAAGAGCTCCTTGTACTGCTTAATCAAGGCATTCTTTGGCTCGGTTAAAATGCGCTCCAAGCTCTTTACACTCAACTCTTGCAGAGCAACAATAACGGGAATTCGGCCGACCAACTCAGGAATTAAACCAAACTTCATCAAGTCCTCGGGAAGGACTGCTGCTAAGGTTTGGGACAGGTCTTCTTCGTTGACCGTCTTGACCTCAGAGCCGAAACCGATGGGGTTCTTGTTGGTCCTCTTCTTCACCACATTGTCGATACCTGCAAAAGCGCCGCCCACGATGAAAAGGATGTTGGAGGTATCCACTTGAATATACTCCTGCTGCGGATGCTTCCTGCCGCCTTGAGGGGGCACGTTAGCAACCGTACCTTCAATCAGTTTGAGCAGGGCTTGTTGGACACCCTCGCCGCTTACATCTCTGGTGATGGAGGCGTTCTCTGATTTTCTAGAAATCTTGTCAATCTCATCGATATAGATGATGCCTCGCTCAGCCCTGTCGACATCATAGTCTGCTGCTTGTAATAGTTTTAGGACCACATTCTCCACATCCTCGCCAACATAACCTGCCTCGGTGAGGGTGGTTGCATCAGCGATAGCGAAGGGAACGTCTAAGGTCTTCGCCAAGGTTTGGGCAAGCAAAGTCTTTCCTGAACCCGTGGGCCCAATAATACAGATGTTGGATTTTTGAATCTCCACATCCGTTTCTAAGTGGCGGTAAATTCTTTTATAGTGGTTATAGACAGCTACAGATAGGGTTTTCTTTGCATCCTCTTGCTCGATGACATACTCGTCTAAAACGGACTTAATCTCTGTAGGTGTTGGTAGGTGTTCGTGGTATAAGTCAGGGAATTGGTCCTCTTCTTCATCGAGGATTTCTCCACAAAGGCTTACACATTCATTGCAAATGTAGGCGCTTGGCCCAGCGAACATACGGTCTACCTCATCTGAAGTCTTTCCACAAAAGGAACACCTGATCTGCTCTTCTTCATATTTAGCCATAGCTCCTCCTTACTGTACTTTTTTAAAAACAAGCTTCTTCTTATTTGGACATCTCAATAACATCATCGATTAAGCCGTATTCCTTAGCTTCTTCAGCATCTAACCATGTGTCACGATCGGTGTCTCTTTCCACCTTCTCTATGTCTTGACCTGTCGCATTAGCAAGAATCTTGTTTAAGTTTTCCCTTGTCTTCAGTATCTTCTTGGCGGTAATCTCAATATCTGAGGCCATACCCTGGGCTCCACCCGATGGCTGGTGAATCATGACATCCGCATTGGGTAGGGCATATCGCTTACCCTTAGTACCAGCAGCTAGGAGGATTGCCCCCATAGATGCGGCCATACCAATACAGATTGTCGAGACATCGCTCTTAATATAGTTCATCGTATCATAAATAGCTAATCCAGCTGTCACTTCCCCACCAGGTGAGTTGATGTACAGTTGGATATCCTTGTTAGGATCCTTGGACTCCAAATAAAGGAGTTGGGCGACAATGAGGTTGCCCATCTGAGTGTTGATCGGACCAGAGACAAAGATAATTCTTTCCTCTAATAGGCGAGAATAGATATCATAAGCGCGCTCGCCTCGATTGGTTTGTTCTATAACGGTTGGAATTAAGGTCATCAGTATCCTCCATTCAATCAAACAAGAACCCAAAAGATTGCTCTTTTGAGTTACTTGTCATTACTTATTCATTATCTTGACTGTCGTCAGTTGCTTCTTCTGTTTGCTCAACTTCGGTTTCTTCCTCAGCTGGCTCTTCCTTTGCTTCAACGAAAGTGACCTGCTCCATCAGGTAGTCGATCGCTTTCTTCTTCTTTAAATCTTCGGCAACGAGAGCGTCGTTACCAGCTTCCTTGACTCTCTTCTTGAAATCTTCGGTATCCTGAGCACCATAGAGCTCGCCTAAGCGCTCAAGTTCAGCGTCTAATTCCTCTTCACCAACTTCAATATCTTGCTCTTCAATCAAACTTGCCAATACTAAGTCCCCAGCTACGCGAGTTTCCGCTAAGCCACGATATTGCTCTCTTAATTGGTCCATATCAGAACCCGTATACTCTAGGTACTGCTCCATGCCAATACCCAACTGTTGAATTTGTTGGGCCATATCCCTGATTTCATGATCAACTTGCTCTTCAATCATTACCTCAGGCACATGGACATCAGAAATTTCAATCAGCTTTTGAATCGCTTGGTTCTCTTGCTCTGCACGGTTCGCTTGAGCTTGTTTCTCTTCAAGGTCCTTGCGGATAGAGTCTCTGTATTCTTCAAGAGTGTCGAATTCGGATACATCTTGGGCGAAGTCATCGTCTAGCTCAGGTACCTCTTTTACGGCGATTTCTTTAAGCATGATGTGGAAGACCGCTTCCTTACCAGCTAGGTCTTCAGCACCGTAGTCTTCAGGGAAAGTGACATCGATGTCGAATTCCTCACCCACAGAATGTCCAATAACCTGGTCTTCAAAACCTGGAATAAAAGAGTTGGACCCTAGCTCTAGCTTTTGATCTTCAGCGCTGCCACCTTCAAAGGCTTCGCCCGCAACAGAACCGGAGTAGTTGATGGTTACTTCATCTCCTTCTTGAGCAGGACGGTCATCCACTTGAACCATAACGGCGTTCTTGTTTCTTTCTCCCTCAATTACGCCATCGATTTGCTCGTCATCCACAGTAACGCTACGCTCTTCCACCTCAATTGTCTTGTAGTCACCAAGTTCAGGATGAGGCATGGTTTCCGTGATGATTTCGAAGGTAATAGGGTCGCCCTTTTCGAAGTCCTTTACGTCGACCTCAGGTTGGCCGATAGGCTCTAACTCTAGTTCCTTCATCGCTGCATCGATTGCATCGGGTAGGACTTGGTTTAGGGCATCTTCATAGAAGATTCCTTCACCATAATTCATCTCTATAATCTTTCTAGGTGCGTGTCCTTTGCGGAAACCAGGAATCTGGAAGCGACCCCTATTTCTGCGGTACACATCCTCTACTGCCTCTTCAAAAGTTTTCCAATCGACTTGGGTGGTATAAGTCGCCTTGTCATTTTCATGGGAAAGCAATTCTGTCGTCATTTCTAGCTAATCTCCTTTACAAGTTAAATAAACATTTTATCATTATAACACAGATGGTCCTTACATTTATAGAAGCATTATGAAGATTGAGCTTATTTCTATTCTATC
The DNA here is from genome assembly GCA_964346245.1 of uncultured Peptoniphilaceae bacterium. Taxonomy (GTDB): domain Bacteria; phylum Bacillota; class Clostridia; order Tissierellales; family Peptoniphilaceae; genus CAYFUF01. The sequence goes on from CAYFUF010000001.1 coordinate 35,811, forward strand.
TTCAATACTTCTCCATAAGGACCCATCTTGTTTCAATATTTTCTTTGTGATGTTCCAAAATGGCTTTAGTAGGCGACGATAATTCCACCGTCATTCGCATAGGTCGTGCTCAAGCCACCGCTGGATAATATTTGCACTTCCTTAAAGCTTACTCGATCCACAATCATGCTCTTCAGCTTCTCCGCTCTAGGCTCATTATTGACATGGGTAATGTAGAGGGTTCGATCGCTGAAATCGACCTGATCCGAAACAATGATATCGGATAATCTCTTCAGTGCCTTATCGATGCCGCGGCGGACTTCATTGACCTTGATATTTCCGTCGTTACCAGAACAGATAGGCACAATAGATAAGCGGGTAGCAATGCTGCCAGCCAACTTGGGAATTCGGCCAGACTTAATCAGGGTACCAAGGTCTTCCAAGACAAAGTAGGTCCGTAGATTGCTGATGAAATCTTCTCCCTTGCGGACAATATCATCAAAATCCAGCTTTTCATCGATCCATTCCTTGAGCTTCATAATAACAGCTGTCTCGCCACCAGAGGCTGACTTGGAATCGAAGACATGGACCCGTCTACCAGCCTCATGCATGATCTCTTCCGCAGCCAACTTGGCGTTAGAGTAAGTCCCCGAAAGTTTGCCTGAAATGGTAACGATAAAGACATCAAGGGCAGAGCCGATGGCGTCCATAAACAGTGAAGGCGATGGGCCTGCTGTCTTGGGTATCTCAGGAGACTTGGCAATCTCTTGGATAAAATGTTGGATGTCCATGCTCCCATCATCCTGATATTGGACATCATTTAAGGTAATCGGAAAGGGCGCCTTGGCGACATCGACCCTTGCCTCTAGGTCCTCGTTCAAATCACAACAGGAATCAGCAACCAAAGCTGGCATCATAGCCAAATCATTTTTTCTTTCTTCCGTCATTTCTCCGTCCCCCATATCTATTTCAATCACTCACGGTATCTACGCTTAGCCTCTCCCATTAGGGCCTCTTCGGTGTTATCCAGCTTGCCCTCGACGACTAGCGTAAGGAGTTGTTCCAAAGTATCTCCTATTATTTTACCCTGTTTATACCCAATCAAAAGCAGTTGTTTGCCCGATATTTCCAGATCGGCTACCCGAGTAGCTAGACCTTCTTCTTTGACCTCTTTAGCTAGTCGCTCTAACTCACGCAAATAGGCCTCATTAGAAGCTCCCATCACCTTGTCCTCCGCTAGCAAAAGAGCGAAAGCATCCCAGAAATCGGACCCCCAAGCCCCCATCATGCGGCGGCACAGGCTCATGCTAGGCATAGCGGTAATTTGCTCCAAAGCAACCAGCTTGCCCACTGTCTGTATTCTATCTCGTGAGGAATGAAGCCTCTTCAATATCTTGCGAGCATTGTCTGCTGCTTTCTGTGCATCCTCCTCCACGTAGCGGAGCAAGGCTGCCCAGCGGAGGTTAAGGCTCGTGGGGCAACAATTCACCACTTTCTTTGTCAATTGAAATGTATCTTCATCTACTGCTGCTAGCTCTGGCAAGATATAGGGTAAAATGCCCGTCGCTTGAAGTAAATCTAAACCCCTTTTGGCATGTCGGTCCAGGAGAATCGCATCCAACTCCTCGAGGATTCGTTCCACACTGACCAGGCTGATCCTTTGCGCTTGCTTTTGCATTTCCTGATAAAGGTCTCTTTCGAGAACAAAGCCCAAGCGGCTGGCAAAACGGATTCCCCTTAACATGCGCAGGGCATCCTCTTTCAGCCTCCTGCTCGCTGTTCCCACGGCTCGTATAATGCCCGCTCGCAAGTCATCCTGACCTCCATAGAGGTCGACCAAACCTACTCTGGGGTTCCAGGCCATAGCGTTGATGGTAAAATCCCGCCTCATCAGATCATCAGACAAGCTATCTGAGTAAGTGACCTCTGTGGGGTGGCGGCCATCCTCATAGGCTCCATCCGCCCGATAAGTAGTAACTTCAAAGACAGCCTCTTTCCAGAGGACTCTAACCGTCCCAAAAGAAATGCCCACATCGATAGTTCGGCAATCGGCAAAAATCTCTTGTATCTGCCCCGGCCTTGCATTCGTCGTAATATCGACATCATGAATAGAACGGTCCAAGATATGATCTCTGACCGCTCCTCCAACTATCCAGCCTTCAAATCGGTTTTCTTCCAATCGATTGAGCACTTCTAAAGCTTCCTTGGGGAAATTATGGATACTATTTGCTTGGTCCATTGCCCCTCCTCGCTACAACTTATTCTTCCACTAATCCTTCATCGTGAATCTTTTGAATAATCGATTCGACCACCTCTTGGCAGGTCTTTTCGTCTTTTGCTTCCGCCATGACCCGGATCAAAGGTTCCGTGCCCGATGGGCGGACAAGGATTCTGCCGTCTTCGCCTAGGGCTTCGGTCAATCGACTAATCTCGTCGTTGATTACTTTATTTTCTAGAACGGTCTGCTTATCCTTCACTTTAATATTCTTCAGCACTTGAGGGTAGACCACGAGCTCTTGATGTAGGCTGGCTAGGTCAGTCTTGCTGTCGATCATGACCTCCATTAAGCGTAGGGCAGTGAGAATACCATCACCCGTCGTCGCATACTTGGAAAAGATGATGTGACCTGACTGTTCTCCACCGAGAGCAAAGTTCTTATCTAGCATTTCCTGAGTAACATACCTGTCCCCTACATCGGTCTGGGTGTAATCGATGCCCTTGTCTTCCAAAGCCTTATAGAGGCCCATATTGGACATGACCGTTGTTACCACCGTGTTGTTGACCAGGTCGCCCTTTTCTTTCATGTAGCTTCCACAGATGTAGAGAATGGCGTCACCGTCGACGATCTGTCCCTTGTTATCAACAGCAATGCAGCGGTCTGCATCGCCATCAAAAGCAAAGCCAACATCCAGCTTCTTCTCTTTAACAAAGTCAACAAACTGATCGATATGGGTTGACCCGCTGTCCACATTGATATTGGTCCCATCTGGCCGATCATGGATTACATAGGTGTCGGCACCCAAGGAATCAAAGATGCTCTTGGCGATAGTAAAGGCTGCCCCATTGGCTGTATCTAGGCCCACCTTGATACGCTTGAAGGAGGACCGGACGGTTGAGATGAGGTAGGCCATATAGCGGTTACGACCAAACACATAATCCCTGACTTCGCCTAGCTCCTCTCGGTGTGCTAGCGGTAGGTCATCTTCTTTACGGTCAATGTACTCTTCCACATCTTCCAAGAAGTCGTCTCCCATCTTCGCCCCATCACCATCCATCAGCTTGATACCATTATCTTGGAAGGGATTATGGCTGGCTGAAATCATGATGCCACAGGCGAAGTCTCCCGTTTGCACAGCGTGAGATACGTTAGGTGTCGGTGTGACATGCAAGAGGTAGGCATCCGTTCCGCTGGATGTAATCCCTGCTGCTAGGGCTGATTCAAGCATATAGCTTGACCGTCTGGTATCCTTACCGATGACAATTTTTGCCCGCTCTTCTGCGCCTTCATTCTTATAATAGTGACCAAGGTAGCGGCCGATACGGTAAGCCTGGGCGGCATTGAGGTTGACGTTAGCCTCCCCACGAAAACCATCAGTTCCAAAATATTTCATCCTTTTATCTCCTTATTGTCTAGAAATCTTTTTCTATTTATCCGTTTTTAGCTCGTTTAACCGCTAATTGTAGCGGATAGAGTGCATTTTTTCGCCAGCCTGATTCGGCCATAATGATATCCATTGCTTCTTTGGAGCTCAACCCCTCCTGAAAGAGTTCAATAAAGCGCTCCTTCACTTGGTCTTCCGTCCAGTCCAAGGCTTGAACCACCGCAGGACCAATCACGACGACATATTCACCTTTTTCCGTGATATCCTCCGCGACCCAATCCCTGCCAGCTTTGACCAGGACTTCCTCGTAGACTTTGCTAAGCTCTCGGGCTGTGGCAAATAATCGGTCAGGCCACCTTTCGGTGAACTCCACCATGGTCTTTCGTATGCGGTGAGGCGCCTCGTAGCAGATAGTTGTTATGCGTGCTTTATCCAACTCTTCTAGAAAGCTATGCCGGTCTTGTCTCTTGCGGGGAATGAAGCCTAGAAAGCTGAAACGACCATCCCCCAAGCCTGAAGCCACATAGGCTGTAATGGCTGCGGAAGGACCTGGCAGGACAGTGTAAGCAATGCCTTCTTCCTGGGCTCTTTGAATCAGCTCTTGTCCTGGATCTGAGATGCCTGGCATACCAGCATCAGACACCACGGCAATCTTCTTGCCTTCTCGACACATCTCAATCAACTCTTCCGCCCTGGATTTCTCGTTGTGGGCATGGTAGGAATACAGCGGTTTTTTAATCTCATAGTGGTCCAAGAGGCGCTTGGTATGCCTGGTATCCTCGCAGGCAATAGCATCGCACTCCCTGAGCAAGCGCAGGGACCGCAAACTGATATCTTCCAGATTGCCGATTGGGGTGGGAACAAAAAACAGCTGAATATCCATGGTTAATCCTTCTTCCTTAGCTTATCATTATTTCATCTATCTCGGTAACTATTACCCCTAAGCTTCTTCGTCCACTAAAAAAGGCTCCCTGACTTTAGGGAGCCTTCTATGTAATATATCTATTTCCTAGCTTAACTTAAGCTGGGTCAATAGCATCTACTGGACAAACTGCTGCGCATGCTCCACAGTCGATGCAAGTATCAGGATCGATTACGTAAATGTCTCCCTCAGAGATAGCGTCTACTGGGCACTCAGGTTGGCAAGTTCCGCATGCAATACAAGCGTCAGAAATTTTATGAGCCATAATTACCTCCTATATTTTCCTTTATTTTGTTATCTACCACATTCTATCACAGGAGGGGGGACTTGACAAGAAATTGACTGGTTAAATCTTGTTAGCTTTGGCTAATTCACTTGCTTTCAGCGGATGCAAGCCCGTTTTCCCGCTGCGCGGAGGGGATAAAAAAGCCCCGATTTAGGACGGCCTAAAGCTCTAGATTCTCATCATCAGAGCTTGCGACTAGCAGTCCATCGTCGTCATTTTTCTCACATGATGCACACTTGCTCGCCTGGTCAGCCTGCCTTCTATTCTCTTTTTCACCTTCTGTAACGAATTCGTGGCCGTCCAAGCTCTCCCTTAATTTAGGCTTAGGGCTGCCTTTCTTTCTCTTCTCCAATATCTCAATATCGGTGACAGGATAGTACTTCTCATCCTCCGTGTTATCATCTTTATAAACATGAACGCGGACCCGCTCTTGCAAGACATCTCGGTCGACAACATAGCCTTGCCCATCTTCCGTGAGGACCAAGGTGCCATAATCTGGGACAGACTTGGTGTTTTCCAGATAAACTTCCTGTTCATAGTTCAAGCAGCACATCAAGCGGCCACAGACGCCCGAAATCTTGGTTGGGTTCAACGATAAGCCCTGCGTCTTTGCCATCTTAATAGAAACGGGTTGGAAGTCTCCCATAAAGCGGTGACAGCACAGCTCTTGGCCACACGACCCAATGCCACCGACAATCTTAGCCTGGTCCCTAACACCTATCTGCCTTAACTCAATGCGGGTATGGAAAATTTGCGCTAAGTCTCTGATCAAATCTCTGAAATCCACCCTATTATCAGCCGTAAAGCTGAAGATGAGCTTATTCTTATCGAAGGTATATTCTGCATCGACCAGTTTCATCTCTAGGTCGTGGTCATCAATCTTGTTCATGCAGATATCAAAAGCATCCTTAGCTAAGCGCAGGTTCTCCTTGTGCATCTCATCATCATAGGCATCCGCTGCGCGGATAATTTCGATGGGCTTCTTCTTCAGGATTTCATCTGTTATCGTTATATTCTCTATAGAAACGCGTCCGTACTCAACGCCTCTGGCCGTCTCCACGATGACGCCTTCATTGATCTTAAATTTCACATCTTTGGCATCAAAGTAGTAGGTCTTGCCAGTCCGTTGAAATTGAACGCCAATTATATCCGTCATTCATTCCTCCTAGGTCCCATGGAAAGAAACAGCGTTTCTAAAGCCAAGGGTGTATTTATATTAACATCAAACAGCTGGCGGATTTCCTCTGCCTTCTGCAATGATGAAAGGATTTGTTCTGTCGTTACTCGGTGCTTTATCTTTTGATAAGAAGTATAAAAGGAATTATTCCTCTCTTCAACCTTTGTTATGTATCGCATAAAACCATACAGGTAGTCTGTAATTAAAGACATTACCTGACTCTTTGTATCCTTCAACTGGTCGTAAAAACTTCTTTCGCTCATGATTTCTAAAACATCGCCACTAAAACCAGCCTCCATTAAGCGAGCAACGCTTGCCAACAACAAGGAGTCTATGGCTTGTTCCCTGTCAGCTCGAGGTAGACGCTTAATCTGACAGCGAGATTGGATGGTCGGTAGTAACTTGGATACATTATTGGCTGTTAGTATCCAGACCACATAGGCAGGTGGCTCCTCCAGGGATTTCAAGAGGGCATTTTGTGCCTCTTGACGCATGAGCCCTGCATTGTGAATAAGAATCACTTTATGCTTGGCCACAAGGGGTTTGGAAAACATGCGGTTAGTGGCTTGTCTTATGGTTGCGATAGGAATCTTGTCTTCATCGATGAGAAGGAGGTCTTCGTGCCCATCGGCCAGAGGGCTCTCTTTTCCACTATCCTCAAAACCATTCAAAATCCATTCTGCCAACCCTAAGGAGACTTCCTTCAACTGATCTAAATCATCGTGAACGAGTAAGTAGGCGTGGCTCAGGTGATCTTCGCTGCCAGCCAGACCTAGCTGTTTCAGCAATGCTAAATTTTCTTGCTTCATATGAACCTACTTGCCTTTCACCTTTACAGCCTAAACATCTGATCAATATCTAATTGGAAGACGGTAGCTCCGCCAACTTCGATTTCCAATGGAATACTATGGTACATACCAGATTCATATTGAGGATTCATCATCGGTGTGATGGTGGTTCTCCTCTTACAATTGGCTCGGATAATCTCTAGTGCCTCTTCAATCTGATCTTCCTCCACACCTAGAAAAAGGGTGGTGTTGCCGCTCTTCAAAAAGCCTCCTGTTGATGATAATTTGGTTACTCGAAAATCATTCTCGACTAATTCTTCCATCAGAGGATTCACATCGTTATCTTGAACAATGCAGATTAATAATTTCATCTTGTTTCCCTCCATTTTTTCTCTATTGCTGCCCATGCCATATCAATCACTTCTTCTGGGCTCTTCTTGGCATCGATAATGACAACATTCTTTGCCTTTTTCATCGCTTGTTGGTAACCCTGATAGACCCTATTGTGGAAGTCGTCGCCAGCTAGTTCCAAACGGTCTTGCTCCGCTCTAGCTGCCTTGCGCTTCAAAACCGTAATGGGGTCAACGTCCAAAAAGAGAATCAGGTCTGGCTCCAAGTGCTGGGTAGCGAAGAGGTTGACCTTCTCCACGATATCCACTCCCAGTTCCCTGCCCGCTCCCTGATAGGCAATCGAGCTAAGCATATAGCGGTCGCTGATGACTAACTTTCCTTCTTTGAGGGAAGGAATGATGAGCTTCTCGGTATGTTGGGCTCTAGAAGCAGCATAGAGCAATGCTTCACATCGGGCGTCCATTTCCTCATTATCCACATCCAGAATAATTGCCCTTATCTTCTCGGCTATGGCCGTTCCGCCAGGTTCTCTGGTCATACAGTAATCGATACCGGCTTGGTCTAATCTCTCTTTAAGCGCTTGGGCTACTGTCGATTTGCCCGAACCATCTGGTCCCTCGAGCGTAACAAACAATCCCTTCATATTTCCTCGTTCTCTTTTTCCCCTGCCTCATCATCCAAGGCATCAATCTCATCTAACCATAAATCTTTCTTCGCATCGGAAGGCATCCGCCAGCCTCCTCTCGGTGATAGGGAGACTTCCCAGACAGAAATACCATCCACACTGGTTGACCGCTTAAACTGGTTGGTAAAGAAGCGGGAGAAGAAGACCCGCATGCTAGTTAACAACGCTTTGCGATCATATTTGCCCTCAAAGGCCTTTTCGGCAAGGAAGAGCAGCTTAGAGGGAGTAAATTGATAGTGGAGATAGTGATATAAGTAAAAATCATGAATCTCGTAAGGGCCGATGATGTCTTCCGTCTTTTGACCAATCTGTCCTTCTTCTCCGGGCAAGAGTTCTGGAGACACCGGTGTGTCCACAATATCTTGTAGAAGTGCTCGAATCTCGTCGTCTTCCGTCTGTTTGGCCACGTGACCTACCAGCCCTCTGACCAAGGTCTTGGGGATAGAGGAATTGACGCTGTACATGGACATGTGGTCCCCATTGTAAGTGGACCAACCGAGAGCTATCTCGCTCATGTCTCCTGTGCCCACAACGATCCCGCCTTCCTTGTTGGATAAGTCCATAAGAATTTGAGTTCGCTCTCTGGCTTGAGCATTCTCGAAAGCGACGCTCCTGTCTCCTTCTTCTAAACCAATATCTTGAAAGTGGGCTTCCAGTGCCCTATTTAAGTCTATCTCTTTGAAGGGCAAGCCATACTTCTCGCCTAAAAGCCAGGCATTGGACCTGGTCCTATCGGATGTGCCATAAGAGGGCATGGTAATACAGCGAATACCTTCCTTATTGAAGCCAGCGATATCGAAGGCCCGAAGGCAAACCAGCATGGCTAAAGTGGAATCCAGTCCACCCGACACACCTAGAAAGACCTTATCCGAACCAATATGCGTAAGCCGCTGAACCAAGCTTTCTGCCTGCATGGTCAATATCAGGTCCAAATCCTCGTCCCGCTTAGGCAGGAAAGGACTAGGGTCAACGACCCTCTCCAAGTCCTGTGCCTCAAGAATATTGAGCTTGGAGGCGGCGACCTCTATTGTCATCGTATCCTGAGCCCAGTCCCAGTAATTGTCATCTCTAGCTTGCCTGTCTTCTTTGAGGCTCTGTATGCGCTGAATGTCGACATCGCCATAAATCCAGCCAAACCGGTCATAGTGGTCGTTCTCTTCAATGAGATCTCCCGCTTCAACAATCACTTGCCCACCCATAAAGAGGCGGTCTGTGGAGGACTCGCCTAAACCTGCCGATGCATAAGCAAGGGCAAATCCTTTTTCACTGAAAACGGCCAGCTTGCGCCATAGCTTGTCTCTAGACAAGACCGTCGTTTCCTTTGCGGCTGGAACAAGTAAGATGTCCGCTTGTGAGATAAGTAAATCGCTTTGGTCTAGGTCCTCTTCAAAAAGAAACTGGAAGCTGGCTCCCTGACGGATGTCCTGCTGAAAGAGAAAGACCCGCCCAAAGGGCACATCGGGACAACCAGCATACTCTATGGTCTTTTCAATGAATGATCGACCAAAAGACCTATCCTGATTATAGATTTCTTTCTTTCTGAAGCTTTGCTTAGGGATGAGGGCGTAGAGCTTGCCTGCACCGACCACAGCAATGCTATTGTAGATAGAGCCCTCCACCGCTATAGGCAAGCCAAGAGCGAGGACCAAAGAAGAGTCCGCCGTAAAGGCAATAATCTCTTCCAATTGCTCCTCCGCACTCTTAATCAGCAGGCGGTCAGCTAAGACGTCTCCTAGGCTATATCCAGTTAGAGAAAGCTCTGGAAAAACTGCGACTTCTACACCGACTTCTTCCATCGCCTCAATTTGCTTGAGGATTGCTTCTTTATTTTTGCGAGGGTCTCCTAAAGTAATCTTAGGCGTTGCGCACGCGACACGTACAAAACCTTGATTCATCCTCGTTCTCCTAACTGTATTTTTTTGCTCACACGATAAACAAACGGCTAGACTTATTCGACTGGCTCGTTGCTAATCGCAAAATTGTATATCCAACCCTCTGCTTCCTCACCAGAATCGGCGGTGAAGATAACATTGATCCAAGTGGCGTCTCCAACGTATTCCGCATCGATAACGGTTACTCTTTCGCCTGGGCTCACTCCTTCAATGATACCGTAGTCAGTGCCTGGGCCTGAACGGACATTCGCGCCGTCAATTGCTTCAAAAGTCTTACCAATCCAAGTATCTGGCTCGTAGCGATCAGCCGTTCCTTGAGTTAATTGCTCTGGAATGCGGGAACTTTCCTCTGCCTCACTGCTTTCAGAAACTTCAACTTCTTCAGATAAGCTCTCTTCGGAGTCAAGCTCTTCCGTTGTCTCCTCTTGCGACTCTTCAGCGGTCGTCTCGAAGACAGGTATATCTGCTCCGCCACCTTGACCACTGCCTGTAACGTCAATAATCTTGTTTGCTAAGTACCAAATCACAATCAGAATGATGACAACACTGATGACCACTGTTACGATGTTGGCCAAACCACCATTGTGACTGCGCTCTTCCATTCGATTTTGAACGGGTTTATGCTTCTTGTTGTTATTATCCATTGCTACTCCTTCTAACGTATTTCGCCCGCAGCAGTTGGGCGATACCCGAATATTCTCCATATCCTTATGACTCATTATACCTCAAAGGGCCATGAGTACAGTTAGCTAATTTTAACATACTATCACATGGGTTACGAAACTTTTATAGCAGGCGATAAACAGGCAGAGGCATTGCTTTTTGGGGTATACTAAAATCAAACGTACACCGTTTTACTTGTTTTTGTGTGCCTTGAGTTTAGCACTAGAATAAATATCTTACTAAAAACCAATAAAGGGGGAGCTATGAGGGAGAAATTAGTCAATCAGGCGCTAGATAAGCTGTTCGAGATCGATCCATGGTTGAAAGATTACCGAGGGGACTTAGCCTTGCGCATGAACAATTACTTCGATAAGAAGGAAGAGCTATTGGAGGATAATGATAGCCTTGTTGAATTCGCTAACGCCCACCACTTCTTCGGTTTCCACCGCACCGATAGCGGTTGGGTTTACCGAGAGTGGGCGCCTGCCGCCTACCAGCTCTACTTGACCGGCGACTTTAATCATTGGACTCCCCATAGCCACCCCCTACAAAAGATAGGCAACGGGGCTTGGGAGATAAAGTTGGAAGGGGCTGATGCGCTGCAACATGGCCAACGAGTGAAGGTAATCGTCCACCACGATGGCGCCGACCACTTCAAGCTTCCCCTCTACATTAAGAGGGTAGTCCAAGAGCATGACCCTTATGGGAACGTGGACTGGATAGGGGTCATTTGGGAGCCTGAAGAGGACTTCCCATGGTCCGATAAGGGCTTTGAAGCAAAGAAGCCCAAAGCTCCTCTGATTTATGAAGCTCATGTTGGTCTATCTTCAGAAGAGGGCAAGGTCAACAGCTACCGGGAATTCGCTGATAATGTCCTGCCCCGAATCAAGGAGAATGGTTATAATACGGTCCAGCTTATGGCCATCATGCAGCACCCCTACTACGGCTCCTTTGGTTACCACGTATCCAATTTCTATGCCGTTTCCTCTTGGTTTGGTACACCAGATGACCTAAAATACCTGATTAATAAGGCACATAATATGGGGCTTACCGTCGTTATGGACCTCGTCCACTCCCACGCCGTAAAGAATACCGTCGAAGGAATAAATCGCTTCGACGGCACGCAAGAACAATTTTTCTACAGTGGGGACAGGGGCCTGCACTCCCATTGGGATTCCATGTGCTTCAACTACGATAAAAACGAAGTTCTCCACTTCCTCCTGTCCAACTTGAAATACTGGCAAGAGGAGTACCACTTCGATGGTTTCCGTTTCGACGGTATTACCTCCATGCTCTATTGGGACCACGGCATGGGTGAATCCTTCGATAACTACGGCAAGTACTTTACCATGAACACCAACACCGATGCCGTTACTTACCTGATGCTAGCTTCAGAAATTGTTCATGACACCAACCCCAACGCCTACCTCATCGCTGAGGATATGAGCGGCATGCCAGGCCTCTGCCTCCCCCTAAGCCACGGAGGTATCGGCTTTGATTATCGGTTGGCCATGGGCGTGCCCGACATGTGGATCAAAAATATGAAGAAGAACGACTACGATTGGAATATGTTCGATCTCTACTACGAGCTGACCACAAAAAGGCCTCAGGAAAAGAGAATCAACTACGCTGAAAGCCACGACCAATCTCTGGTTGGCGACAAGACCCTCTTCTTCTGGTTGACCGATGCAGAGGCCTATTGGCACATGCGAAAGGACGATGAAAACTACATCATCGATAGAGCGATTGCCCTCCACAAAATGATTCGCCTCATTACCATCGCCACTGGCGCTGACGGCTACCTAAACTTTATCGGTAACGAGTTTGGACACCCTGAGTGGGTTGACTTCCCCAGACAAGAAAATGGCTGGTCCTTCCACTACTGCCGCAGGCAGTGGAGTCTAGTCGACAACCCAGAACTGCGCTATGAGCACCTCAACAACTTCGATAAAGATATGCTGTCTCTCATCAAGGAGGACCACCTCTTAGGGCCTAACGGACTCCAATACCTGACCATCGACCAAGACAGAAAATACATTGCTTTCCGCAATAACAACTATGTCTTCATCTTCAACTTCCACCCCACCGATTCCTACGAAAAGCTGCAGATTCCTGTCCATGATGAAGGCATCTACCAAGTTGTCCTCACCACCGACCGAGACATTTATGGCGGATTCAGCCGAATCGATGAATCCTATAGCCACATCACCAAGCCTATTGAACACGCAGACTTCGATTATGGAGTCACGGTCTACCTGCCCTCTCGTACAGCCCTGGTCTTAAAGAAGACTCACGGCAGAAGCGACGCCGCTTATGAGGAAGAAAGGGAAGCCCTCGAGAAGATGTTTGAAGCTGAACAGAAGGCGCATGAGGCATTGAGGGAGAAGAATATAGAACTCTAATATACAAGAAGTGTTAACTCGCTAGGTCCTCGGATAGGACTCAAAAAGCCACCGACTCGCTAGGTCCTCGGAGCTTCGCTCCTGCGGATTCCGCTCATCGGTGGCTTTTTGATACCAATGGGTGTGGGCCGGCAACTACTGCAGTATCGAGTTTCGGGTTGGAGGGCGCGTGGGACTTGTGAAAACGTGAGTTGTAGGATGCTGAGGTTGGGATGACTTCGGTGTACTTGAGGATTTCTTAATCTTAAAATGCTAAGGTCAATAAGTGCTGCAGCCTACTTGAGGATTTCTCATTTTAAAAATGCTCTCGTAAAAGACGACTTTTACGAGAGCATTTCTTTTTTTGTATTTACATAAGTTCTTGAATCGATCGAGCAAAGTTGACTGGATCGTCAATGGGCAGGCCTTCGATGAGGCGGGCTTGATCATAGAGGATGCGGGTGTACTTGTCGAAGCTATCCTGGTCGGTGTCGGCTAGCTCCTGGAGCCTGGCGAAGACCGGGTGATCAGTGTTGATCTCTAGGACTTTTTGCGCCTTCATGAAGTGGCCATCAGGCTGGTTCATGAATGTCTTTTCCATGTCGATGGAAATATCACCTTGGGCAACTAGGGTAACGGCATCGTGGTTAAGGCGTCTGGATTTTTTGACGCCAACGACCTCGTCCTTGAGTAGCTCTTGCATTTTATCAAAGATTGCTTTCTGCTTCTCTAGATCGTCGTCTTGGGCATCGTCCTCATTCGAGTCTTCGGCCTGGAAATCTTCGGCAAGGACGGACTGGAAGGGGTGACCTTTGTAGTCGACCATTGCCTTAAAAGTGAACTCATCGATGTCCTCTGTAAGGTAGAGAACCTCGGTTCCCTGCTCCTTGAGTTTTTCGAGTGCGGGTAGCTGGTCGATTTTTTCAACAGAGTCGCCAGTGGCATAGTAGATCTTGCCTTTTTCAGGCTTGTCCCCATCTGACTCTTCCTCCGTGTCATCGACTTCGGGGTAGGCATAGGCGTTTAATACGTCTTCTAGGGAACGCAGGCCGTTCTGCTTGGACGTTGGGAAGATGAGCAAGTCAGCAAGGGTATCTTTGTTCGCCCCAAAGCTTTGGTAAATGCCGCCTTTGAGCTGGATGCCAAAGTTGTCGAAGAATTTTTCGTACTTTTCCCTGTCGTTTTTCATCATTTTCTTCAGCTCGTCGGTAATCTTGGATTCGATTTTCCGAGCGATGGCAATCAGCTGCCTATTGTGTTGGAGAGTCTCCCTAGATAGATTTAGGGAGAGGTCTTCGCTGCTGACAACGCCTTTAACGAAGCTGTAGTGGTCGGGAAGGAGGTCCTCGCAGTGGTCCATGATTTTGACTCCCCTGGAATAGAGGGCAAGGCCCTTCTTGTAATCCTTGGAGTAGTAGTCGTAAGGGGTGGAACCAGGTATATAGAGGATTGCCCGGTAAGAGATGGTGCCATCAGCAACCATGTGGACCCAAGCTAAAGGATCATCAAAACCAAAGCGCTCTTGTCGATAGAATTCCTTGTAATCCTCATCGCTTAAATCATTCTTGGACTTCTCCCAGATTGGGGTCATAGAATTTAAGGTTTCCTCGACTTGGACTTCCTCGAAATCGGTTTCGCCTTCATCGCCCTCTTCCTTTTCAATTGGGTGGTGCTGGGTGGTTGTCATGTGAATGGGATAGCGAATGTAGTTGGAGTATTGCTTAACGAGACTCTTCAGGCGGTATTCCTCCAGGTATTGGCTGTAGTTTTCATCTTCTTCATCTTGGCGGAAGTAGAGGGTAATCTCGGTACCCACTTGGTCTTTATCAGCTTCTTCAATGGTGTAGCCATCAGAGCCTTGGCTTGTCCATAGGTAGGCTTGGTCTGATTGGTAGCTCTTGCTGAGCACTTCCACCTTGTCTGCCACCATGAAAGCGGAGTAGAAACCTACGCCAAATTGGCCGATGATGTTGGCAACATCTTTATTCTCCGTAGCTGTTTTGAACGCTAAAGAATCGCTGTGAGCAATGGTGCCGAGGTTTTCTTCCAATTCTTCTTTGGTCATGCCAATGCCGGTGTCCTTGATGCGAAGAGTTCTCTTTTCTTCATCGGGAATCAGTTCGATATAGAACTTGTCCTTGTCAAAGGAAATGGAGGAATCTTCTAGACTCTTCACATACATCTTGTCGATGGCGTCGCTAGCGTTGGAAATAAGCTCGCGCAGAAAGATTTCTTTATTGGAATAGATGGAGTGAATCATTAACTCCATCAACTTTTTTGATTCGGTTTTGAATTGTTGCATATGCTCTCCTATCTATTATTTATGGTTACGTCTCATCAGTTAGCACTCGTCTAATAAGACTGCTAATAATATGATAGCCCCTGACAAAATCTTTGTCAAGGGCTTACGACTTGTGCTTGAGATTTGTTTTAGGAGAGGTGGTCTAAAGGCTGAATGATTGCCCTAGGCGGCTTGCTCTTCGGTAACCTGCTTCTTCTTGAGATAGAAGTAGAGGAGGATGTTGTTCAAGCTGCCTTTGAGAACGGTGGATCCTGACATGGCAATCCAGATTCCGCGTATGCCAAAGTATCTGATAAGGAGGTAGGAGGCCGGAATTCTTGCTATGTTTAGCGCAATGGATAGGACGGAAGGCACCAGCGTTTGACCCAAACCATTGAAGCAGCCTGTACCGCCTGTCTCCATGGTCATGAAGGGTTGGGAGACGGCGAAGATAGCAAGGTAACTGACCCCAAGGGCAATTGCCTCCGTCTCGCCCGGCAGGAAGATGTGGAAAAGAGGCGAGCGGAAGAAAAAGAGGAAGAGCATAGCAAAAATTCCTATGCTGATGATGGAGGTCATGCCTAGGCGTATCGTCTTCTTCACTCGGTCAATTTTTCTTGCGCCGTAGTTTTGGGCAACCATTGCCGTTAGGGCACCGGCGTATCCTTCCGAAGTCATCCAAGAGATGGATTCCATTTGGCTACCTACCGAGGTAACCGCCAAGCCTGTTGCCCCAAATTGAGCAATGAGGATACTGAGGAAAAGGGATACTAGGCAGTGGGCTGCGCTGAGAAGGGAAACTGGCAGGCCCAGCTTGAAGATATCCTTCCATAAGCTGAAGTTGGGTTTGACCTTCCAGTTGG
The DNA here is from genome assembly GCA_964346245.1 of uncultured Peptoniphilaceae bacterium. GTDB lineage: Bacteria > Bacillota > Clostridia > Tissierellales > Peptoniphilaceae > CAYFUF01. The sequence continues at coordinate 51,681 of CAYFUF010000001.1, forward strand.
TACAGCGGAGGAAGTCGTCCTTCTTGATGTTCATATGGAAGAGAAGGAAGACGAGGATCTGCGCACCTGTCGTTGCGATGGCGGCGCCCTTGATGCCTAGGGCAGGAATTGGTCCAAAGCCAAAGATGAAGAAAGGGTCAAGGATCATGTTGGCAACCAAGCCGATAAACATGATGCGAAAAGGTGTCCCACTGTTGCCCAGACTCTGGTAGGCCTGGCTCATGACATAGGTGACCATCTTAAAAAATAATCCCGGCAAAACGATAATGCCATAATCGAAAGCGTAAGTAGATACGGGTTCCCCCAAACCATAAATCGTAATGAAGGTTCTTAAGAAGAGGGTCGTTAAGAGGGCAAATATGGCGGCGACCACCATCGATAGCTGGTAACCGTTGTTATAAATGCTGAGGGTTTTCTTTAGGTCTCCCTTGCCATAATTTTGCGCTAATAAAACGCCTGTTCCCGTCCGGGCAAGGATGGACACGGAGTCCCCCAACCAGGTCAAAATACCAACGATACCAACGGCCGCTACCGCTTCTGCGCTTAAACGGCCTATCCACATCATATCGGTTAGGTTGTAGGCCATCTGGACAAAGGCCGTCAACATAAAAGGAGCCGAGAATCGCCACAAGGACGAAAAGATTGGCCCCTCTAAAAGGTTTATATTTCTTTTCATTCTTTTTCCTTACTGAACTTGATTAACCTATCGAGCAGCAACGGTGATATGTACCTCATCACAAGGAATGCCCAACATGCTCTCGACTTGTTCTGCCACTTTCGCTTGCACCTCTTCGACTATCTCGACAAGAGGCCTGCCCATTTTAACATAAATGGTAAGCGCTGTGCGCAATTTTCCACCCTCAACGTTTGTGTTGATGTTGGACTTATAATTCCTGTTCAAACGGTTTTTATCTTGGTGAAAACCTTTTACACCAAGCACATCATCTACCCGTAGGGCTGTAGTCGCAATGATTACATCGATAACATCATTAGCAACCTGTACTGTTCCACCTGAAAAACCTTTCATCTCCTTCACCTTTCTCTCGTTGATTTAAAAAAAATGATATAAACAATGTTTGAGGGCAATAGTAGAGGCTAAAAGCCTAAGTCTTCCAACCAAGTTTCCACGTCAAACTCTTCGAAGCTGAGGACAATCTCATCCGCAATCTCTCGGATGACGTCTAGGTCCTGCTTGTATCCCTTATCCTTGACGCCAACGACGTAGTAACCAACCTCCTTGGCTGTTTTCACCGCATAGTAGGCATCATCGAAAAGGACAATGTCCTTTAGGTCTGCGGGGAAGCGTTCAGCTGCTTTCTTGAAGAACGCTGGGTTATCCTTGGCGTAACCATCCGTGGAGGTGCTATAGACAAAGTCAAAATACTTCATGAGACCGGTGAAGTGGAGAGCTAAGTGGGCATGGTCCTCATTGGTGGCTGTTCCAACCCCCATAGGGATTCCCTTCTGTTTGAGAACTTCCAAGACCTTAACAACACCGGGCAATACTTGAACCTCATTGCCGTAAAAGGCCCCCATCCTCTTTTCCACAAAACCTTCAATTTCCCGAGCATCAGCGCTGATGCCAAAATTCTTCTTCACGTAATCTAGCGTCTGGTCAAGACCTAACGTTAATAACTCCGCATAATCGACAGCATCGGTATCCACACCGATATCCTGCAAAAACTCAATTTCAAGGTGGTGCCACATGCCCATGGAATCTAAGAGTGTACCGTCCATGTCAAATAGTATCGCCTTCATCTACGCCCCTATCCTTTTCAATCTATAAAACCATCTTCATCTCTGTCCAGTGCGCTAAGCTTTGAGCGCCTGCGCTCTACATTATAGTATAATCAATATAAACACACACACAAAGTTTACCCTTGTATAAGGAAAGGCAACCATGGACACCACTTTCAATCCATTGACAATTCATAAGGTAAGGCGAATCGGCGTCTTCGATTCGGGTCTAGGAGGGCTGACGGTCTTGGACGAGCTGGTCCGCCATTATCCACAGGCTGACTACATTTACTTTGGCGATAACGCCAGAGCACCTTACGGTGATCGGACCGGCCAAGAGATTACTCAATTTGCCGAGGAGATCATCGACTTCCTATTGACTTGTCATGTGGATGCCTTGATTATCGCTTGCAACACTATCAGTGTCCATGCCGCTAAACTAATCAAAGAAAAACATGCTGACAAGTTGGTCATTGGAACAGTCGAGGCTGCTTTGGATATTGCCCAAAGAAAGATCGACGCTTGCCTGGAACAAGATCCCGAGAAAGCTTGCAAGCTAGGTTTGATTGCAACAGCAGCCACCATTGCCTCGGACGCCTACCAAGGACCCTTGGCAAAACGCTATGGCCAAGACCGAATCATTGCTTACAAGACCCCCCGCTTGGTCCCCTTGATTGAAAAGGACGACTTGGACATAGAGGACAGAAAAGCCCTTATCGAAGAGGAACTGGGACGGATGAAAGCTGAGCAGGTTAACTTCCTGCTCCTAGGCTGCACCCACTATCCCCTCTTGGAAGAGGAGATTCAGGCCTACTTGGGCCCTGATGTCGAGCTGATCAATCCGGCAATTGGGATGGCCCAAGAACTGGGCGATTACATCACTTGGACAAGAAACATCGGCTCACTGGACATCTACACCAGCGGCAATCCCGACAAGTACCGCCGCCTGATTGATGAGAAACTATTAAGGCTAAAGCGGGCAAATATTGAAAAAGTTAAACTCCATTAACATACAAAAACCCCTGCGTAGCGCCGCGGGGGTTTCACGATGATTCGGTGGGGAGTCCGCAAAATCACTTTTGTACTATTACACTATTGGAGGGTTCCTCGAGGAGGAAGGAGGTCTCGTCTACCTCTATGGCTATATCATAAAGGATGAATATCAAAAACAAGGTGGTTTTGCATAAAATTAATGTGAAATCTCGAATTAAAATTCAATACCTTTACGGGCCATAACCCCCTGGTCATAATAATGCTTATGGGCCTTCATCTCGGTAACCAAATCAGCCCGAGCACAGATTGTTGGGCTAGCTCCTCGACCAGTGAGCACCAGCTCCACCTGCTCAGGTTTCTTATCCATCAGCTTGAGGACTCTATCTTCCTCAATGATGCCGATATCCACAGCAGTATTGATTTCATCGAGGATGACGATATCGAAGTAGCCACTTTCCACAGCTTCCGTTGCCCTCTCAAAGCCTGCCTTGGCAATCTCTAAGTCTTTCTCGCTTGGCTTGCCTTTGACAAAGCTTGGCAAACCATATTGCTCCATGCTGAGCTGGGGTAAGTATTGCGTTGCTTTCAGTTCGGCATAGTCCTGTCCCTTTAGGAATTGGCCAATGTAAACCCGAAAGCCCGCGCATGTTCCTCGTAAAGCAAGCCCTAAACCAGCGGTGGTTTTCCCTTTACCATCTCCTGTATAGACTTGGATATAACCAGTTTGATCCATAATCAACCTCCTTTAGCACGATAGATGAGATGCTAATTTCTACAAATAATTTATAATTCATTATTCAACAAAATGATAGTATTTTCAAGACCAAGTGTCCGCTACCCATCTGCGCCTCCACGCTTAGATTATGGTAGAATAAACCTAATACAGAAACTTGGCCCAACTAAGGAGTCCTACATGTTCAAACGGAAAAGAAAAACGAGCAAGCGGTCGAGAAAGGCGTCTCGGTCACAAGTGCTTGAGAAGAAAGCCTCTAGGGGGCAAAAGAAGAGCTCATCCAGCCTCCGCGCAAGAAAGGCAAAACCAAGCCGCTATCCTGATCGCCGCATGAGCGTTTCCGATGATAGGGAGTTAGAGAATAGAATTCAAGCCTCTATTAGCAAACAGAAAAGAAAACAAAAACAGAAGATAGCCAAACGTAAAGCGAAGAGAGCGCGCAGAAGGAAGTTTTTCCTGTCCGTGATTTTGCTCGCCACCTTTGCTTTTGTTGCTGTCTTTTTGGTGAAAAGGTATATCCTCACCGATACGATAAAAACCATCCCCGAATTACGAGCTGGCACGATTAAAGAAATCAATGCAGAATTAAAAGTCACGGATACGAGCAACCGCCAGTTGACTGCGGCAGAGAGGCAGGCTGATGTTAACCAGCTGATGACCTACCTTGATACAGTTCCGAGTGCCAACGCCTTAAGCAAGAGGACAGAGGGACTGCCACAGCTGATGGCCACCTTAAAAGAGGAGGCCCTAAATGCTCAAGATGACACCGCCTTTTTCGCTATCCTGGATAAGATGGTTCTCGCTTTAGGCGACCCCCAATCCGCTCTAATTAACTTGGACCGCTACGAAAGCTTGACCAGAGAAATCGGTTCAGGCTTTTATGAACCCGATTCCGCCTATGCAAAAGCGCTCAGGGACCCCAGAGTAGTCAACCGCTACCAGCGGCTAGCTGAAGCTCAGGAGCCCATCCCAGTGGAGACGGTGGAAGAGACAGCAGCAGACGAAACAGAGAATGCAGATGTTGCAGAAAATCCTGAAGAAATAGAAGACCCAGAAGCAGGCGTTGCCGAGCCGGAAGCTCCAGAGGCTGACCAAGCGGAAGAAGCCCCCCTGCCCCGCCTATGGACAATTGAAGGAACGAACATAGCGGTCATCGACCAACTAGATTTTACTGAGCACTCGACAGGTCTTCACGCCCAAGTATTAGAAGACCTCTTCCAACAAGCTGATTCCGCCAATGCAATTATCATCGACTTGAGGAACCAGTCTGGCCAATCGACCAGCTACTGGGCAAAGAATATCCTCCCCTACATCTCCACTGGCAATGTAGGCGCTTCCTCCATCATCTACTTCCCACAGGGCTATGATGGATACATGGATTACCTATCCGTCCACGAGCAGCTAGCAGAATTTAATTTGCAAGAAGACCGAGATGCGATCTCCATGCTAACGCCACAGGCCGTCCAAGACCAAATAACCGACCTTGACTTCCAAAAGAAGATTACCTATTCCGTGCTACCCAGCGATAAAAAAGTGGTCACATCGTCGGTGGTCCTACTGGTTGATGGCACAACCGCTGGGGCAGCAGAAACCTTCGCTGATTTTTGCTTGGCCAATTCCATAGTTGCTGTGGCCGGCCAAGCTACAGCAGGAAAAGCCTGGAATGTTCCGCCCTTCCTCATTAAGTTAGACCACTCCGGCCTCCTTGTCTCCTTGAATGTTGGCGTTCCACTCGCAAGAGATGAGAGCGCACTGACCAAGGATGCTCGAGTTCTTCCAAGCATTAGCCTGGAAGGAGGAGACATCCTCCAACTATTGGTGAACCGCTTACGATAAGAAAAAAAAGACGCTGTAACAAAGCTATGCTTTGCTACAGCGTCTTTTCGATAGCCTAACTATCTAAGAATAAATGCGAATAAACTATTTTTGAATCCTGGTAAATATCATCTTACCCGCAGATGTCTGCAAGACTGAAGTTACCGTCGATAAGACGGTTTGGCCAATATATTCGTAACCATTCTCCACAACAATCATCGTGCCATCATCGAGATAACCAAGCCCTTGCTCAGGTTCCTTACCTTGCTTGATAATGTTGACTTCCATCGTCTCCCCAGGTATGACGATAGGTTTCAACGCATTTGCTAGGTCGTTTACATTGAGTACTGGAATGTTCTGTACCGTTGCCACCTTATTCAAGTTGTAATCATTAGTGACGATTTTCCCCTGATAGTGGTTAGTCAAAATGAGCAGCTTAGCATCCACTTCCTTGACCTCATCGATAAGCTCGTTATCCACGATAACATCCTCGCTCCGATGCTTCTGCAAGTCGTTGATACTGTCTAAACCCTTACGTCCTCTCTCCCTGCGCAAACCGTCAGCGGAATCCGAAATGTGTTGAAGTTCCTCTAGGACATAGTGGGAAATAATATAGGGGCCATCCAAAAAGCCTACCTTCATTACCTCAAAAATCCTGCCATCGATAATAACCGATGTGTCCAGAATTTTGGGAACTTCCATAAACTCTTCATCGCCATGGACATGGTCCATCGTGTTCTTATGTGCTCTTTTCTTTTCTAATCGTGCTTGTTTCTTCCTTACACTGACTCGGTCATTCTTGTTGCCCAAGTCCTCCCTAAAACCTTGCAGCCCCGTCATCACCTCATCTTTACTCTTGATTGCTATTCTGATACCCAGCAAACCAAGGACGATATAAATGATGACCGAAATCGCAACGCCCAAGAAGTTACCGAGATAGCTCACGCTCAGTTGGACAATCGGTGTTGTAACCAGGTTGGCAATAATCAAAGCGATAAACAAACCAACCGTACCGAATATAACATCCGTTAGAGGAACAGATTCCATCCGTGCCGCAGCGGTGTCAACACCTCTTTTGACGGTGGCCATCCATTTGGGAGCTAGGGTGTAAGCGAGAACAAATCCGATTATTCCTACACCGATCACTAGAGTCAAGCGCCAACTGTTGCCCAGCTCATCAAAGATACCGAAGGATTCAATGAAGAAAGCTAGACCGACAACGACCGCCGCTCCAATCAGACCGATGAGAAATCGCATGAATCTCTGCATACGCGCCTCCTATGTAATTTAATTAAACCTACAACAAGATAACTTGTTGTAGGTCTATCCTATCGTTTATTATAGCAAACAATTAAGAAGTTAATCTTAAATTATTAATCCTCAGGTATTTGCAGGTCCTCATCTACTGAAATCGCATCATCTATCATCGTCATTGCTTCCTCTGCAGAAAGCGATCCGCTGATAATGAGTTCAGAGACGAGCATTCTCTTACTGTTCGTTAGCATCTTCTTTTCTGTTGTGGAAAGCCCCTTCTCCATGTCCCGAATCTGCAAGTTACGGATTATCTCCGCCATTTCCATCGGGTCACCAGTCTTCAGGTTTTCCATGTTCTGCCGGTACCTTTGGCTCCAGTTGCTAGACATCTGCGTCGATTCTTGGCTTAGGACTTCCAGCACCTCGACACCTTCTTCTTTGGTCATGACAGGTCTGATGCCCATGTTATCAATATTATTTACCGGTATGGAAATCCGGATATCTGCAATTGGCATTTTCAGAATATAAAATTGATACTCTTCTCCAAGCATCTCTTTCGTTTCGACACCAACAATAGTGCCTGCGCCGTGCATAGGATATACGATACGGTCACCAATCTTATACATAGTATCACCCCCGTTATCCCTATTATACTTCATCAACGAAAATACCGCAAAATAATTCATTCTATACAAGCTTTAGCTAACTGTCAATAGCTAAATGCTAATTCTTTTCTAGCCGGCAACCTTAGCCATTGCCAGGTCTCTTTCCTCCTCATCCCGCTACTAGGCAAATGTCTTAGCGAAGACTTCGGCTAGGTTGCTGCAGGCGTGGACCTTAAGCCGTTCTAGTTCAGGAAGCTGATAACCACCAGCGATATAGACCTCCTCAAAACCAATTCGGTCCAATTCTTTCAGCCTTCGATCCATCTGACTAACTCTCTTCAGCTCGCCAGTCAGGCCGACTTCAGCCAAGAAAGCTGTCTTTCCGGACACCGGTTTATCCAAGGCAGACGAAGCTATTGCAACTAGGATGGCCAAATCACAGACTTTCTCCGCTATCGCTAGACCACCCGTAGACTTTAGCACAACATTCTTATTGCTCATGGTGAAATCCGCCTTTTGCTCCAGAATCGATACCAAGGTATTCAGGGTATCCCGCTTCATGGTATCCCCTATGCGGATAGGGTAGGCAGCATAAGAAGGCGATACCAAGGCCTCTATCTCAATAGGAATCAGGCGGCTACCCTCCCTTTGCAGAGATATAGCCGATCCAGGAATCGGCCTTTCCCTTTTGGTGAGAAATAAGTCATAGGGGTCCTGCACTTCCTCAAGCCCCTTCTCCGTCATTTGAAATAGTCCTATTTCACCCGTATAGCCAAAGCGGTTCTTGGTGGACCGAAGGACTCTCAGATTTTCATCATTGCTGCTCTCTAAGTAAAGGACACTATCCACCAGGTGCTCCAGGGTCCGCAGGCCGGCCATCTCGTCCCCCTTCGTCATATGGCCCACCAAGAAGGCCGCAATGGGTCTATCGACTTGTTTGCAAATATCGACCAAACTAGCGGTAACCTGTACCGTCTGGGTTGGACTGCCTTGGCGCTGAGGGTACTCGTCCAGCGCAAAAGTCTGCACGCTATCCACGATGAGCACTTGAGGCTTTATGCGGGCGGTCTCGGTAATCAAATCATCCATGGAGTTTGTTGAAAGTAAGTAGATCTCTTCAGGAATGTCGCCCAAGATACGAAGCGCTCTCGCTTTGATCTGAGAAGAGCTCTCTTCCCCACTGGCATACAGCGTCCGAATATTCTTTTGAGCGACCAGACCAGCGACCTGTAGGAGAAGAGTGGACTTGCCTGCACCTGGTTTTGCTGTCAGCATACTAACCGAATCCCGAACTAGACCTCCGCCTAGCACTCGGTTCAGTTCTTCCATACCGGTATCCATCCGTTCAGAGCTAGTAAGCTCCACATCCTTGAGCGCGACCGCCTTAGCCTGCTTGTTCGCTTGTCCCGGCCCAGACTTCTTGGAGCTCTTGGTCTCGACCATGGTTTCTTCCATCGATCCCCACGTACCACAGGCTGGACATTTTCCTGTCCAGCCTGTCTCTTCATGGGAACAATGGCTGCAAACGTAACGTAGTTTTTTCGCCATCTGTCCTCCCTATATATCATTCATTAGCACCCCGCGAGTGCTAGCCTAACTTGTTGCTTTCGCTTTCTTCGCCGGGCTCTTCTCGATAATTGTAATCTCTCCCTGCCTGATGCAAATCTCATAGTTTTTATTCTTCTTCAACTCGTTAGATAGCATCCGCTCAGCAAAGAGGTCTTCAATCTTTGTCCTGATTTCTCTTTCCAAAGGACGAGCACCAAACTCAGGTTGGTAACTATCCTTCGCTAGTTGCTGGGCAACAGCATCGGTGTAGCTTACCTTGTAACCCAGCTCCTGAATTCTTTCCATGAGTTCATCCATTGCTAATCTGGAAATCTCTAGGATTGAGGATTCGCTCAAGCGGTGGAAAACAACCACATCGTCAAGCCTGTTCAAGAACTCGGGGCGGAAGGTATTCTTCAGCTCTTCGTGGACAATCTCTTTCATCTTTTCGTACTCATCAACTTCAACAGTCTCTTCCAAGCCGAAGCCAAGGCGGTTGCCTTTCTCAAGGCGGCTTGCACCAACGTTTGAGGTCATGACAATAACCGTATTTCTAAAGTCTACCGTCCTGCCCTTGCTGTCCGTCAGACGTCCATCATCCAAGACCTGGAGCAAGATATTGAAGACATCGGGATGAGCTTTTTCAATCTCATCGAAGAGGACAACAGAATATGGCTTAGATCGTACTGCCTCCGTCAGTTGACCACCCTCTTCGTAGCCGATATAGCCTGGAGCTGAACCGACGAGACGGGAAACGGAATACTTCTCCATATATTCTGACATATCGATACGGATTAAGTTTGCCTGGTCGCCGAACAGGGTTTCCGCAATCTGCTTGGCTAAATAGGTTTTACCGACACCTGTTGGACCAACAAAGATGAAGGACCCAATTGGGCGGTCTGGTGACTTCAAACCAACCCTTGCCCGCTTCAGAGCTGAGGAGATGGTGTCTACGGCATGATCTTGACCGATAACCGTCTGCTTCAAATTCTCATCCAGCTTCAGGTAGCGTTCGCTTTCCTTTTGAGTCAGCTTAGTGACCGGTACATTGGACCACTGAGATACGATGGAGGCAACATGGTCAAAGCCAATGCTTGGCCACTCTTCCCTGTCGCTTCCCTCCTCCTTGATATAATCGTAGTATTCCTTGTCTAGCTCTTCCAGCTCGTCTCGAAGCTGTGCAGCCCGCTCAAACTCTTGAGTAAGTGCAGCCTGGGTCTTCTCCTCTTCCAGCCTTTTCTTCTTCTCTTCCAGCTCCAATTGCTTATCCGAGATTTTGAAGGAATCTACGTGGACCCTAGCAAGCGCCTCATCGATAACATCAATCGCCTTATCTGGTAACTGGCGATCAGTCAAATAGCGGTCAGTCAAATCAGTCGCTGCAACAATTGCCTCATCGGTGATAATCACCTGGTGGAAGTTCTCGTAGCGCTCGCGAAGCCCTTGGATAATCTGTATCGTATCCTTCTTAGAGGGTTCTTCGACCAAAACAGGTTGGAAGCGGCGCTCAAGCGCAGCATCTTCCTCAATCTTTTGCCTATACTCCTCAATGGTCGTCGCACCAATTAACTGCAATTGCCCCTTGGAAAGCGCTGGCTTTAAGATATTTGATGCATCCAGGGTTCCTTCAGCAGAGCCCGCACCAATGATGGTATGAAGCTCATCGATAAAGACAATCACGTCATCGCGATTGATCAGCTCATCGATAGTATCATTGAGCCTCTGTTCGAAATCTCCCCGGTATTTCGTTCCCGCCACCATACTGGCCATATCCAAGGAATAAACCGTCTTCTTCTTAATGATATCAGGAACTTCTCCCGTAACGATCCTTTGTGCAAGTCCTTCTGCGATTGCCGTCTTCCCCACACCAGGTTCACCGATAAGTACAGGATTATTCTTCGTGCGGCGGGACAGAATTTGAACTACTCGGTTAATCTCTTTATCCCGGCCAATAATTGGATCAATCTTTCCATTCTTCGCTTGGTCATTCAAGTTGCTGCCGTAAGTGCTCAGATTTGTCTTCTCTTCGGATGCCTTCTCCTCTTGGATGGCATTCACCAGATTGTGGTAAACCGATTGTTTGTTGACATCGGCAATCGTCAGCATCACTGCTGCTAGGCTAGTCCGATCATTCAAAATAGCGAGAAGCACATATTCCGCATAGACTTCCTTCTCGCCATTTTGTTGGGCCATCTGCTGGGCCTGCTCAATCAGTCTGCGGGCCGAGCTAGATGCATGGGTAGCTGGTTGCGCAGAGCTTCCAATCTCCGAATTGCTCAGCACAACTTTTCGTAACGTATTATAATTTGCCCCAGCCTGAGTCAAGGCGTGGGTTTCAGGTCCACCTGTTTTCAGCATCGCTAAAAGAAGGTGTTCCGAATCGATCACCTCATGGCGAAATGAAAAACTCTCTGCCGCTGCTGCTTGCATGAGGTTTTGCATCGGTGTTCGCTTAAACTCCATGTGGATTCTTCCTTTCTTCATTCATCCTAACGAGGGCGTCACCAATATCTGCTATCTCATCTCTTAGCTTGGCACACTTCTCGTATTCCTCTTGTTCTAGGGCAATCTCTAAAGCCTCTACAGCTTCCGCCCTCTTCCTGCGCAAGCTCTTCAGCTGCTCATCGAAGGCAATATCCCTAGCGCTCTTCGCTTCGCTCTTAACAGGCTTCTCTTGGCTCTTCTTCTGGAAACTAAACTTCTCTTGCCCTGAGTGAGGATTTCGATTAACCTTAAACTCCATACTCTCGAAGAAGCCTCCTTCTTCAGCCTTCTCTAGCATTGCATTAAGCTGCTCACTCAGCATGACACCACCCCACTCTTGGGGCATGTTCTGCATCATCTCTTGTAACTTTTCTTTATAGCAAGAGGAGCACATCCTAATTTTCTGTGCCTCTCCATCAACAAAAACGACGATTTCTACAGAGGCATCATTGGAACAAAAATCACACTTCATCTCATGTCTCCTTCTCTTTTCTTGTTAGCTATCCTAACTATTATCTACTGGGGATTGATAATTCTCATCCCTCTTTACTTTTCTACAATAAGAAGACGAGGAGCATATTCTTCATGATGCTCGCCCTCACATGGTTCCGGCTAGCCGCTGGAACACACCGCAAGGCATTGTCGTCTACCGCATGAATCATGATATCACGCTCCCTTGCATTCAAGGCTTCCTGTTCGTATAAAGCGTTCAATACATGCTTAGCCTTATCGCTGGTGATATCACTCTTAATAACCTGATTGAGAAGGCCTTGTACTAAATCATCGTCCGGTATCTCCATCTTAGAGATACGAATATAACCTGCCCCTCCTCGTCTGGATTCAATATAATACCCCTTGTAGGAGGTAAATCTTGATTTCAAAACGTAATTAATCTGCGAGGGCGCACAAGAAAAGCGCTCAGCTAGTTCATTGCGGCCTATCTCCAACGTTCCATCTTCACTTTTATCTAGTAAATCGAGCAAATAATGCTCGATTTTTCCTGTCAAACCTGACATATTCTCTCCTATCCCAAACATTCCCCAAGAATCCCTAGTTAGATCCTATTCATTGAAAGTTGGAATGTATACTTTTCTGACCAACTTTGACCTTTGTTAATAAAAAAATAGTTTCCTCAGAAACTATTTTTAGTTTACTATCTTTTACCTTGACTGTCAATCACATATCTTTCTGAGCGCTCGAAAGAAGAAAAAGCTAAACTCAATTGGCAGAACTAATAAAGCAAATACATTAATAAAAAGGCCTGAATCATCTAAAGCAACCATTTCATAAGGCTGCAAGATATAAAGACCTAAGGTATATACATTACCCGCAAAAGTAGTGGTAATTGGTGGCTTGCCATAGTTATCTCTTAACTCTCGTAACAGATCTAGATTGTCCCAAAGATTAGGTTGTATGTCAGAAGCAGAGAAGCCAAGATTGTCAACAGCAGCTTTATTATAGGCTGTAGAAAACATCGACGGTAGGAAGGTAGATAAACCATATACTTCCCCATCAACAGATGCTAGGGCTAAATTCGTACTGCTAACTACCCGCTTCAAATCAGCGCCTTTATCCGTAGCCAAAAAATCTGTCAGAGGATACAGTAGGCCTTGGTCAACATAGGATTTATATACATTAATTGGACTGTCGTAAAAGGAACTAGATATGCTCACCAAATCTACTTTTTCGTTTTTCTGCATTTTATCGAGCAAATCCTGTTTTGTAGATGGGAAGCCCTCAATGCGGACCCTGTAGTTCACATCCTTATTCTCTAGAATGGTGTTTAATCTCTCCTCCCACACAGCTGTAAGTTCATCTACGACACTAATCTCTCCCTCATATTCAACTTCATATGGCTCAGCAATCAACCAGACAATCTCTACGATAGCCTCTTTGTTTACTATCTCCGTATTGTCTGAAGAGTTAGTAACATAATCATCACTAGCAACTACCCCTTCTTGATTTGGTGGTTTCATAACAGTACTAGAAGAGTCTTCTGTCATTTCAGACGAATAATTACTATCCGCACTCTCCTGGTCACTACACGAAAAAAGCATACTCGCCAAAACAAAGCAAAATGACTAAGATGCTTAGATTTCCTTTGTGAATGATCTTTCTCATTTTAGTTGCCTCCGTAAGAAAAAGAATGGTGGTAACCATACTGACTATAATACACTTTAGCTGTGCCTGAAGGATATGTTGAAGAATTACGCTCAGTCACTGAATGGTTGCTTTGCGTAGTACTGCAAGAAACACGAATTAAGTATCTTCCTACTTCATTACTAGAACTACCCGCATAAACCTGTGAGGGAATTACCGTTATAAATAACGCTGCGGCCAACAGAATGCCGCCAATTTTCTTAACAAACTTTGGCATAGTATTACCTCCGAACCGTGAAGAATCTCACTTCTTTATAAATCATATCGCAAAAATCACTTGTTAATTAAATTTAATCCAAGCTTAATATTTGTATAGATTATCTCAATAACTTATTTTACGCTCATCGCATCCATTGCTAAATCAATAAAGCAGGCACACCTAAAAAACCAGAGATGAATGTCTCATTCATCTCTGGTCTTCATTCCTTTATTTACAACGTTTACTCTTCCTTACTCTTTTCAATAATCTCATCTTGGAGGGCCTTAGGCACCTGTTCATAACGCACAAACTCTGTTGCGAAGAAGCCGCGACCTTGGGTCATTGAACGAAGATCGATTGCATATTCTGCCATCTCTGCTGCAGGAGCTTCTGCAGAAACCACTTGGTTACCGTATTCATCTGGGTTCATACCTAAAATACGGCCTCTGCGCTTATTCATGTCTCCCATGATGTCGCCCAAGTAGGTATCGGGAATAGTAATCTCATAAGAGTTAATTGGCTCAAGAAGGATTGGGTCTGCTTCCTCAATTCCTTTTTTAAAGGCAATCTGAGCGGCCAGTTTGAAGGCCATCTCGTTGGAGTCTACCGCATGATAAGAACCATCATAAAGGGTTGCCTTAATACCCGTTACCGGATATCCAGCTAGGGGGCCCTTAACCATTGCTTCTTCTAAGCCCTTTTCAATAGCTGGGAAGTAGTTCTTTGGTACTGAACCACCAAAGACTTCCTCTGCAAAAACGAAGCCTTCTTCGATCGGTTCGAAACGGATATAGACATCGCCGAACTGTCCTGCACCACCAGACTGCTTCTTGTGGCGGCCCTGAACGTCGCTCTTTCCTTTGATTGTTTCACGGTAAGCGGTAATCAAAGGTACACGGTGGGTATTTACACCATAGGTTTTCTCAAGCTTGCGCATCATAGCTTCTAGCTGAACGTTACCAATACCATGAAGTAGCAACTGGTTGGTCTCTGGATTTCGTTCTACGATAAAAGTAGGTTCCTCTTCTTGAAGTTTCTGTAGTGAGGGTCCTAGCTTATCTTCATCGTGCTTATCATTTGCTTCGATAGCAAAGGTGAGTGTGGATTCAGGGAACTTAAAGGGTTTGTATTCCATCTTGTTATCTGAATCACCAATTGTGTCTCCTGTATGGGTAAAGTCGAGCTTAGAGAAAGCCCCGATATCGCCCACAACAACACGGTCAGTATCAATCTGTTCCTTACCTCTCATGTAGAAGAGGTTAGCGGCCTTGTCTTTTCTGCCTTGGGTAATATTGAAGATGTCGCGATCTTTCCTTACTTCTCCAGTAACAACCTTGAATAAAGATATCTTTCCTACGTAAGGATCGACGATTGTCTTAAAGACAACAGCACTGGTTGGTTGGTCGCTCGTTGCTGCAGGGACTTCACCCTCAACTGGGCGGAAACCAGAGTGTGCTCTTTCATCGTTAGGTGCGGGCATATACTTGACAATACAGTCAAGGAGCAAATCGATACCTGCGCCCGAAGAAGTTCCAGCGATAAGAGGAACACAAGAGCCATTAAGCATTGCTGTCGTCATTCCCTTATTGATCTCTTCCGTTGTGAAGGTTTCACCGTTGAAATACTTCTCCATCAAGTCATCGTCCGTCATGGCGATGAGCTCAACAACTTCATCATAGGCTGCTTCCATTTCAGCTACACGGATTTCTGGAATTTCAACCTCAGTCTTGTTAAATCCATCATATTTATAAGCTTTTTTATCGATAATATCGATTAAACCCTCGAAGCTTTCACCCATACCTAAGGTTAGGGTTAGTGGAACTACTTTCTTACCGAATTGTTGATGGAGATCAGAGATATTAACGTTAAAGTCAACCCCTTCCTTATCCATCTTGTTCAAGAAGATAACACGTGGTAACTCAATTTTTTCGGCATAGTTCCAGTTAAGCTCCGTACCTACTTCGATGCCTTGTGCCGCATCCATGACGAGTAGAGCAGATTCCGCTGCACGCATGGAGCTAATCACCTGGCTCTCAAAGTCAAAGTATCCAGGAGTATCGATGATATTAATTTTATTCTCTTTCCACTCTAGAGGTAGTACGCTTAGATTGATTGAAATCCCTCTAGCTATTTCTTCTTTGTCATAGTCTGAAACAGTATTTCCTTGCTCTTTGGAACCCATTCTGGAAATTGATTTCGCCTCGTATAACATTGCTTCTGATAATTCCGTTTTTCCAGAACCACTATGGCCAACCAAAGCTACATTTCTTATCTGTTCCGTCTCAAACCTCTTCATAAGACAACCTCCTATACTATTTTCTTTCTCCATGATAGCATAAAAACGTTTGCAATTCATCTATTTTACTAGACTTCCCAGACTTCTTCCCTATAGGGATTCACAGGGGACTCCTCTTGCCCCTTAGTGGATGTAGGCAACCCAGACAAGCACAAAAACTATTGACCGTTATGTATTGAAAAGAGCCCAAAACAAAAGAATGTGCTCCACCTTAGTGATCAGCACATTCTTAGTAACCGTTGCAAGAAGGATTCGAACCCTCGGCCTTCCCCTTAGGAGGGGGACGCTCTATCCACCTGAGCTATTGCAACCTATTGTTGATAGGAGGATGGAGTTTTCCACCCGCCTATCATTAATTGTTAAATAAAGTAAATCTTTACTGGAAGAGTTGAACAAGGAAACCAAAGAAAGATTCGAAAGCTCGCTGTAAACGAACACTCCATGATGCTGCTGTTGTTTCGCTATGAGCTACGATGTCGATTTTCTTAATGGGCTGCTCGTTCTGGTAAATGTAGATGGAACCGAAGACCTGTTGGGCTTCTGTTGGCGCCTTCACATTCTCATAAATCTCATAGCGAATATCAGGAATGGTGTTGGCGTAAGTGATTGTCGTGAAACTCTCTGCTGGATAAAGGACAACCGATCCTTCGTTGGCCGTTGGCATGTCGTAACGGGTAACGGGAATGTTGGCATCCACTAGCTCTTGCTCAGAGAAAGATCCAGCTGCAAAGTCAACCAGTTCTTTAGTCGTCCGCCATCTCTGGTCGGAATCCTCTGCTCCTATTACGATGGTAATGACATCAAAATCTGCATTAGCATTGGTTTGGGCAAGGTCGAAGACACCGGTGAAACAGTATCCCGCTTCATTAGTTGTACCCGTTTTCAAGCCAAGCATGCCTGGAATGCCGTCCATGTAACGTTTGATCGTTGAATCGACCACGTATCCTCTCTCCCTCTCCTCGATAACCCGAATGTGTACGTAGTCAAGGGTTTCAGGATACTCTTTAATGACTAGACTAGTCAATTCAAAAAGATCTCGAGCTGACATGGAATTCATAGTTCCGTCTAATGCAGTGTAACCAGAAGCGTTCGTAAAACTTGACTCATAGAGGCCTAGCTCTTCCGCCTTTTGGTTCATCCGTTGAACGAAGGCTTCTTCGGACCCAGACAGGTGCTCTGCAAGCGCAACAGCGGCATCGTTGCCGGAGACGACCATTAGGGCTGTCAAGAGATCGGCTACGCTCTTTTCCATACCGACTTCTAAGCCGTAGTTAGACGACTCCCAGTTATTGTAGTAGGCAGCTGATTCGGAAATGGTGACAATATCTGTGGTCGCAATCTCACCATTTGTAATTGCTTCCTTGATGAGGTAGTAGGTCATAATTTTTGACATAGAAGCGATCGGATAAGACTGGTCGATCCCTTTTTCTAAGAGTATCTTGCCAGACTCTGGCTCACCAATGAGCATGGTAGGAATCTCATCATAAAAAGTAAAATGCTGGTCGAGACCTGGTATATCCGTATCTTCCGCCAAGGCTGGAGAAAGAGGCTGAAAAATCATCAGAATCGATAAGATGAATGCTAATAAGGTTGATGTCTTTTTCATCTATTTTCCTCCCAAAGTTTGCGGAATAATTTCAATAAGTTAACGTCCATTTCTTTAGGATACTCCACTTGGACTTTTCCGGCTAGCGCTAAGCCCATTTTTCGAAAGAGCACACAAGACTTGAAGACGCCATCCCACAGATCTTTCTTATTTGTGCGTACATAGGTTTCAACGAGGTAGTCGTAATCTTCCTCTTTAAGATAGGCGTTTAGGTTAACTCTGTCCTGACCAGGGTTTAGCGTGAATTCACTCTCTGCCGATACGGAGCTTTCCACCATATGGATTAAGGGAACTCGTGCGCGGTCTAAGGCAATCTGGGCAGCTAAAAGGTCGTTGTGGTCTAGGTACATAACTACATCGGTAATTTCAGTAAAAAAGGAATCGCAGTAGTGTAGGAAGGTTTCTTCACTAGGCTTCTTAATCCGTCTGCTCAAATCGGTCGGCTTCTTTCTTGCCCCGTACTCATTATCCTTATCTAGGACAATTTCACATAAAGTATCTTTCTCAAGGATGCCCTTCATCTCATCAGGAGTGACTAAACAAATATTGAACCTCGTCCTATCTTCAAAGAGCAAGCGGATAAAAGGCTTGCCTTTTCGGATGTAGCGGGAGTCTTGTAGGAGGTCGCCTAAATCTAAAGTAGCCCAGCTGATCTGCTCTACGTAGAGCTCTGGTTCATTGACAGCGACCAGCCACTCGTAGACCGCATCCTTGTTTTGGACTGCAGCATTATTCACTCTGTTTCCCGTCAGCACAACTAGCTTTATGCGATTTTGATTGCTTGCCCAGGTGACAAATGCTGATGTCTTTTCCTTATCTACCATGATAACCCCCTATCTAACTACTAAGTATACTATAACTTTACTGGGATTTGTCTAGAAGCGCTTAGAAATTTCATGAAAAAAGCCGACTCGCCGCAAGACAAGTCGGCTTTGAGTATTCAACTTAGATGAATAAAGGAATAAAGATAAGGGAGACCGTGGTCATCAACTTGATAAGGATGTTGATGGATGGGCCGGAGGTATCCTTGAATGGATCGCCTACGGTGTCTCCGGTAACGGCAGCTTTATGAGCTTCGCTACCCTTACCACCATGAGCTCCACCTTCGATAAACTTCTTGGCATTATCCCAAGCACCACCGGCGTTGGACATGAACATGGCCATCAAAACGCCTGTGACCAAAGCGCCAACGAGGAGTCCCCCCAGAGCTTCCGCCCCGAGAATCATTCCGACGACAACAGGTGATGCTACGGCAAGCAAGCCCGGTAGAACCATCTTCTTTAAGGAAGCGTCGGTAGAGATTGAGATACATCTCTCATAATCTGGGTCGGAGGTGCCTTCCAAAATTCCTGGGTCTGACTTGAACTGACGGCGAACCTCTTGGACCATAGCGTTGGCTGCATCGCCTACGGCGGTCATGGTTAAAGCGGAGAATAGGAAAGGTAGCATACCACCGATGAAGGCTCCGGCGATTACTAGTGGTTGCGTGATATCTAAGCCCTCTAATCCTGCTGCCTGAGTGAAGGAAGCGAACAGGGATAGGGAGGTAAGTGCTGCTGAACCGATAGCGAATCCCTTACCAATAGCTGCTGTCGTATTTCCTACAGAGTCAAGTTGATCTGTGATGTCTCTTACTTCTTCTGGCAAGTTGCTCATTTCAGCGATACCACCAGCGTTATCTGCGACAGGACCGTAAGCATCAACTGCGATGGTAATTGCACAGGTGCCCAGCATACCTAAAGCGGCAATGGCAATACCATACAGTCCGGATAAGCCCTCTGCAATTTCAAGGCCACCAAAGGTGAAACTATCCATGGAGAAGAAGGAAACTAAAACACCAATAGCGATGAAAATCATGGGAGCTGATGTCGAATTCATACCGACAGAGAGGCCGGAGATGATGTTTGTGGCATGGCCCGTTTCAGATTCTTTAGCAATCTTGCGAACAAAGGGGAAGTTATCTGAGGTGTAAATCTCGGTCACCTTGGAGATGAGCAAGCCAACTAAAACACCTGCAACAACGGGGATGAATGGGGTAATGCTACCGAAAATAATCAAGCTCATGATGAGGGTTCCTACCATCATCGCCAAGCTGGAGATAAGTGTACCCCGGTTTAGGGACTTTTGTGGGTCTCCACTACCTCTAACGGACAGGATACCCATAATGGATGCGCCGATGCCGATAAAAATTAAAGCAAAAGCGTATTGGATACCTTGAAGTTGGAAGGCAAGGGCACCTAGGGTGAAGACGGATAGGATGGAGCCGACGTAGGACTCGAATAAGTCCGCGCCCATACCAGCGACGTCACCGACGTTGTCGCCTACGTTATCTGCAATAACAGCAGGGTTTCTAGGGTCATCCTCAGGGATACCTGCTTCGACCTTGCCAACGAGGTCGGCTCCGACATCGGCAGCTTTGGTATAGATACCGCCGCCAACACGGGCAAACAAAGCAACGAAGGATGCGCCTAAACTGTAACCGGTAAGGATGGCTACATTCTCAAAAATCATATAAAAGATACTCATGCCGATAGCACCTAAGCCAACGACAACTAGGCCCATGACAGATCCAGATGAGAAAGCAACTTGCAGGGCTTGATTCATGCCGCCACTTCTTGCTTGCTCAGCAGTTCTGACGTTGGCGCTTGTTGCAGAGTTCATTCCGATTAAACCTGCAACCATGGAACTTAGCGCTCCAAATAAAAAAGCAATGGCTGTAAACCATCCATTATCGCCAAGCGTTAAGCCTATGACTATAAACAGAACTACGATAAGTACGCCTATGATTGTGTACTCACGTCTTAGAAATGCGTAAGCACCTTTCTGGATGCGGCGAGCTAGTGACCGCATGGTTTCATTACCGGCTGGTAACTTCGAAATAGATTGTAGCTTTTGAAAAGCTAGTACGATCGAAGCAATACCGACGGCAATCGCTATGATACCGAACAATATCATTTTCATTCCTCCTCTTTCTTACGATGAGATTATTTTATACCATTATAGAGGAAACTGGTGAAAAGTAAAAGGAAACGTTCTCAAAGAGTACATCTGTTTTATTAATTTAAGAACTACTTAATAATTAGACAGGTTACGCTAGTCCTCTGAATGTTTTTTCTCAGCTTGTTTAATATTCGCTAGTACGGTAAAATAACAGTAGTTTATGAGATTGATAAACTACACATGAAATTATTTAATTGATAGTGAAAGGGAATTGTATGCTTAAAGAATTTAAAGAGTTTATTGCTAAGGGTAATGTCCTGGATATGGCCATAGGTCTTGTCATTGGTTCTGCTTTCACCGCAGTGATCACTTCACTCGTTGAAAACATCATTACTCCCCTGCTCAGCGTCTTCACCAGTGGCGTTGACTTCAAGGATTGGGTAGTAAGCGTTGGTAGTGTTAACTTCCAAGTTGGTCTGTTCATCAATTCGATTACCTCCTTCTTGATCATTGCCTTCGTTATGTTCGTCGTTGTTAAGGCTGCTAACCGCATGCGCAAGACCGAGGAAGCCGAAGTGACAACAAAAGAATGTCCTTTCTGCAAAACCGAGATTCCTCTGGATGCAACTCGTTGCCCACACTGCACAAGCGAACTTCAGGCTCGCGCATAATTAACTTTTATTTTATTAAAACGGAAACTCCCCCTCCTGCTTTCCCAGGACGAGGGAGTTTTTATCTGTTGCTTTTTCGTTTGTCTCACTTATTTGATTCCTTACAGACTTTTCCCAAGCCCACACCCTTCTTTGGCCAAAAGATCTGCTTCCTCGTTGTACTTATCTCCTGTATGAGCGGCTACTTTGACGAATTCTATTGTCAAGTCTTGGGCAGCTTGTTTGGCAAAAGCCTGATAATTTCTGGTGAGATCAAGGTTGGCTTTCCATTCCCCTAAGGCCCAGCTGCGAATGCCCGCATAGTCATAGTGGATGATGAGCTCTTTCATCTTCTCTTGTTGAGCAAGCCGGATTGCTTCTGTGGCAGCTAAAACTTCACCAGCAACATTGCGGTGATCAGCGTAGTCCCCATCAAGAGAACCACAATAAGTCTTTTTACCAGCACTGGTAAAGCTTATGATACCGTAGCCGAAGGTCTTGTTCTCAATATTATAGGAGCCATCTACGTAGACAACCATAACACCCTCAGGCAGGGCCTCTAGGTCGTAACGACTCACATACTCCTCATCTTTCATGAAAGCCTCTGCCTGGTCTAAACTTTCAAACTTTTTATACTGAGCACCCTTGAATCCGTGGACCTGAGCTTTACACTCTTCCCAAGTCTTATAGATACCTGGCTTCTTTCCTTTGCGAACAGCATAGAACTTCATTAGTCTTCACGCTCACCAAATTCTTCTTGATACTTATCGAACATATATTCCGTTGTCCACCAGGAAACAGATCCTGGACCTACGGTAAACTCGCCAAAACCCTCATCATCGATAATAATCTCTTCCGATGGGTTTGCCCAGTTGATGAACATCTGTCCTTCAAATTCCTCACCGACAAACATTCTTTCGTGGTCCATATCGCCTGTAGAAATCAGGACAACCATAGGGCTGGACTCTTCTCCTTGGCCATAATTGACCCAGCCGATCTTCGTGGGGGTTACCCAGTAATCGTCTTGGTGGTCACCTAGGCAGTGCATGCGAAGGTAGAGCATCTTCTTCAAATCTGCATTGATGCCTTCGTAGCCCATGCTGCCAATACCATCCCAGTCTCCCCTGAAGATACAAGGGTAACCTTGGGGTCTCAGTAAGATGATGGAATAGGCAATTGACTTAAACCAGTTATCTACCCAGCTAGCTAAAGATTGACCTGGCTGGGAATCGTGGTTATCGACAAAGGTTACTGCAGAGACATCTCGGTCTTGCACCAAAGTGTCATCAAAGACTTGGCGGATATCATACTCGTCTTGTTGAGAGGCGGTCATAAAGTTGAAGTGCAGGGGCACATCGAAAAGATCTACATTGTAGCCGGTCTCATGAAGATAGTGCTGGATGGTGTTATCATCGTTGTTCCAATACTCTCCGACAAAGTAGAAGTTAGGGTGTCTTTCAATGATGTGCTCAGACAAATGGTCGATGAAGTCGAAGGAAATATGCTTGAGTGCATCGTAGCGGAAGCCATCGTAACCAAGCTCATTGATCATGAAGTCGGCGACACGGATAAGCTCTCCCTCCACATCTGGATGAGCGTGGTCAATATCGGCATTCATCAAGAAGTCAAAGTTTCCCTTTTCATCATCGGTCTCATTTGACCAGTACTTGTTCTCTCCCATGATACGGTAGATTGCCTTCGTATCGGTCCTAAAGTCGAAGTCTACTCCAGTGAAGTGGGTGTGGTCCCAAATGAAGTCAGAGTACTTTCCCTCTCTGCCTGGGAAAGTAAACTTGGTCCACGCTTCGATATCATGGGGTTCGCTGGCATCTTTTGTGCGGTCATTTTGGTCGACCATTACCGCTTGGAAAACTTCTGTCTCATCGGCCCCACCTTTGTGGTTAAAGACCATATCGGCATATACTTCCATTCCGTTGTCATGGATGACTTTGATGAGGTTTTCTAGCTCTTCTCTTGTGCCATACTTGGTTCTGACCGTCCCCTTTTGATCAAACTCGCCCAAGTCCCAATAATCGTAGGAACCGTAACCTACATCATTATCAGATGTTCCTTTGTGGGCAGGTGGTAGCCAAATTGCGGTGATTCCCAGGCTGGCTAAGTAAGGGACCATTCCAGCAAAGTGGTTGTAGAACTCGCCATCGGCTGGCGAGTCCCAGTGGAATGCTTGCATCATTACGCCGTTTTTCATAAGCTCTCCTTTCAATAAATATTGATAAGAATTAAATTTTGACAAGAAAAACGTGCCATCTGGGATTCGAACCCAGGTCCTTCAGTTCCGGAGACTGACGCGCTTCCCCTGCGCTAATGGCACTAATAGGATGATGTTAACACAAAACGAGCCTTGAGGAAAGGGGAGGCAAAAAACTAAACTTAACCTCCCCTACACTTGGCTCTTTCTATTACTTCTCTTTTCCTTCATGGACAATAGGCATTGTCTTCGTTTCTAAATATTCCTCTAAGCCTTCAACGCCGCCTTCTCTACCATTGCCACTCATCTTGTAGCCACCGAAAGGCACGCCCGCTGGTGGGTTGGCATCGTTTACTGTAACGGTGCCCGACTTAATTTCCTTAGCCACGCGGAAAGCCTCTTCTGGCTCGCCAAAAACTGCACCCGACAGGCCATAAATAACGTCATTGGCTTTTTCAATTGCCTCTTCAACACTGTCTACATAGATAACGGAAAGGACAGGGCCAAAGATCTCTTCTTGAGCAATCTCCGAATCATTATCCACATCGGCGAAGACAATCGGGTGAACGAAGTAACCTTTTTCAGGAAGCTCTTGTTCATTTTCAATAAGGACCCTTGCCTCCTTCTTGCCCTGCTCGATATACTTAGTCACCTTGTCGTATTGCTTTTGCGAAGATAAGGGGCCTACTTTGGTTTCTGGATCATCAGGCATACCTACCTTATAGTAACCAAAGAGCTCAACCAACTTCTCTTCAAATTGGTCCTTGATAGCGTTAAGGACAATTGCCCTAGACCAAGCTGAGCAGGTTTGGCCAGTGTTATTGAAGATAGTTCCAAGCATTGCCTTAATGCCTTCCTCCAGATAAGTGTCATCCAGGAAGACGGCTGGCGACTTTCCACCTAGCTCCAAAGCGGTTCTTTTAACGCTGTCAATTGCTAGCTTGGCCACCTCGATACCACCCTTGGTGGAACCCGTAAAGGACACTAGGTCTACCTCTGGGTTTGTGGCAATAGCATTACCCACCTCAGAGCCTTGTCCCGTTACAAGATTCAAGACGCCCTTAGGTAGCCCAGCCTTTTCCAGGCCATCCACTACGTAATAGGCAATCAGAGGAGTCTGCTTACTTGGCTTTAAAATAATCGCATTACCCGTTAGGATACCAAAGATAATCTTCTGCACAATCTGTCCCAAAGGATAGTTCCAAGGGGTAATCGCACCCACTACACCGATGGGTTCCTTGAGAATCAGGGTGTTCTTTTCCTTTCTCTCATACTCATAATCCTGTGCAATCTCGATGTAGCGCTCGATACGGTCAATCTGATTGCCCAGATGCACCTTCTTGGTGAAGCCAAGAGGAGAGCCTAATTCCTTGCTGATGCATACGGTAATCTCATCTTCATTCTCTTTCAGATAAGCATGGAACTTCTTAATAATCTCCACCCGCTCATCTAACGTGGAGTGCTTAAACGTTTCAAAGGCTTCTCTAGCTGCTTTAGCTGCTTTGTTGACATCTTCCTCATTACCTCTGGGTACTTTAGCAATCACTTCCTCGGTCGCTGGATTGATAACTTCAATAAATTCCCCTGAAGCAGAATCGACATATTCTCCATTGATATACAGTTTTTCAAAGTTCATCCGTCGCTCCTATCTTTAAGTAGGTGGAGATAGCTTAAGTACTATAAGCCCTCACCCTAACTAAGTTGAGTAACAAATCGTCTTCTTACAGATACCCTTTTTTCCCTATTTAGTAAGCCTCAGGGTCAATAAGTTGAAGAAGACGGCCGCACATAATTCGTGGCAAACTCAAGAATGAAAGCTTTTGGGTATATAAAAGATGTCCACAAGATTGAAATGAAGAAAGTAAAGATTGGAGACAATAATGAAAAAAGTTGGTGTATTCATTGAAGACCTATTTGATGAGCAGGAGCTCATTTACCCTTATCACCGCCTGAGAGAAGATTATGAGGTTCTCTTAATTGGCACCGAAGCTGACAAGGAATATAAAGGCAAGGAAGGTTTCACGCTAAAGAGCGATGTTGCTTCCAAGGAAGTGAATCCAGAGGACTTAGCTGGCGTCTTTATTCCCGGGGGTTACTCTCCAGATAAGATGCGTCGTAGCGAGGGCACAAAAAATATCGTAAAGAG
>CAYFUF010000001.1:77155-126893 GCA_964346245.1 uncultured Peptoniphilaceae bacterium
AAAGAGTCTCCGCCACCTACTCGGTCGACAATGCGAACATCGTACTTCTTCGACTGGTAGAATTCCTTGCCATCATAGATAGCTGCAGACCAACCATTATCTGATGCAGAATAGGACTCTCTTAGGCTGGTTGCTACCAACTTAAAGTCGAATTCTTTCATCATTTGCTTGAGGACAACTTCGTAGCTTTCTACATCCAGTTGACCCTTCTCCACATCCAAGCCTTCTGGGGTGAAACCTAAGGATAAGGAGGCATCCTCTTCATTGCCTATGCAGACATCAACATACTCCATCAGAGGGCGCATAGTTGCCTGAGCTTCCTCTGGTGTCCACATTGTCGCACGATAGTTAAGGTCAATGGAGGTGGTTGCTCCCGCCTTTTTAGCTGTCTTCATTGCAGCAACCGTGATTTCGGCCCCCTGCTTGGAAAGAGCAGGCGTTATGCCTGAAGTATGAAACCATGCGCAATCCTTAAAGATTTCATCGAAATCGAAGTCGGATAAGTCGGCTTCCGCAATGGCGGACCTTGCTCGGTCATAGATGACCTTGGAGGGACGCATGGAAGCTCCTACCTCGGAGAAGTAGATGCCGACACGGTCGCCGCCGCGCGCAACATAGTCTGTCTTCACACCATAGCGGCGGAGCTCGTTTACAGCAGCCTGACCTATCTCGTGCTCTGGTAACTTGGAAACATAGTAAGCATCAAAGCCATAGTTTGCCAAACTGACCGCAACGTTAGCCTCGCCACCACCGTAAACGATATCGAAAGAAGAGGCCTGGACGAAGCGTTCATATCCTGGAGGGGTCAACCTCAGCATAATTTCGCCTAATGTAACTACCTTCTTACTCATTATTTCTTGCCTCCTTAACTGCTTGTACGAACTTCTTGGCTTTTTCTACAATTTCGTCGTGACTGCCCTTGACTAGAGCTGAACCAACGCCGATTGCATATGCACCATTAGCAAACCATTCACCGACGTTCTCTAAGCTAACGCCACCTGTTGGCATGATGTTCACTTGTGGTAGCGGAGCCTTGATATCTTTAAAGTACTTTGGTCCAACTAAAGAGCCTGGGAAGACCTTGATTACATCTACGCCGAACTTCAGTGCTTCGACCATTTCAGTCGGTGTTACACAGCCTGGCATATAAGGAATCTGATAGAGGTTACACAGCTTAGCGACCTCTTCATCGAAAGCTGGGGATACAATAAACTTTGCTCCGTTCATGATGGCCAATCTTGCTGCTCGATTAGTCGCTTAAGTCTCCGGCTAGTCTCTTTACTTCATTCCAGATTTGTTCATCGACAGGAATGCCTTTCTCGCGGTTTTCCTGTTCCCTTTTGACCATCCCTTCACCTGGGTAGCTGGGTGGGCGCTTTGGGTCGATAGGGCTGGCGGAATGAACATGGTTCTTCACATCCGCTACCGTCTTCTCGTAATCCTCTTTGCTAATTATTGGTGATGGGTCGAAAGCAATGAAAATCTGCGAACAAGACGTACAGTTACCTCTATCCTCTTGGTCCATGTGTACACCCGCCTTACCGTTAGCAAGTAGGGCCGCCATTAAATCTAGGGCAATTGCCAAGCCTGACCCCTTCCAGTAACCGATAGGAAGCACGCGACTTGTCTCTTCAATCTCTGCAGGATCCGTTGTTAACTCGTTATCCTTATTGTAACCACCTGGATAAGGAAGTTGCTCTCCCAAAAGACGGGTGGTCTGCAGCTTTCCGTAGGAGTATAGGGCACAGGCCATATCGAGGAGCACTGGACCGTCCTCCGAAGGAATCGCAATCCCTATGGGGTTATTACCAATTGATGCCTCATCCGAACCCCAGACTGGCATAACCGATTCAACATTGGTCCAAGCCATTCCGATAAGCCCTTCATCGGCGATCATCTCCGCATAGCTTCCGCCTCTCATCCAGTGGGTTGTGTTGCGGACAGATACCATGCCGATGCCAAACTCCTTAGCGAGTTTAGCTGCCTCTTTGGCTGCTTGCATCGCATTCAGGATGCCAAAGCCCAAGTTGCCGTCATAGTTTTTCACCGCGCCCTTTTCTGCGATAAGCTCCATCTTGCCTTTCGGATCAACATATCCTCTTTCAACAAAATTGATAAGGCGAGCAACGCGGTTCAGCCCGTGGGAGTAAACTCCCTTTAAAGAACTCGTTGCATAAACTTCACTCATTAGCTTAGCTTGCTTTTCATCGGCGCCTCCATTGCGAAGCGCTCTTTCTATAACATCTCGCATTTCATCGAATTGTACTCTCATCGTGACCTCCCTTTGCATTGCATCATATTTTGATAAATCGCTTCTGCTTCTTGTTCGTTCCAGGCAAACATAAATGGATAATTCAGGATAGTTGGATCGTAGGGCAAACCTAGGAGCTCCTTAGCAAAGGCCATCCCCGCGATTTCCCCAGGGCAAATAAGGTGACTTTTCCTCGTCCATGGCCCTAGAGAAAAGAGTTTCACGCTCACCGTATTGGTATAGAGGTTTGGCTTTTCCTCCTCCACGACATGGAAGAGCTCGTGAGCGAAGACGACATCTTCAAAAGACCTATCCGAAAAAGCTTGGAAGCCGCTGCCAGCTAACAGATGCTGGACCTTCTTGGTGTTGTCGTCGTAGATGACAATCTTATCCGGCTCCTCGTAGTAGGCCATGGTGATGTACTGCATCGCGTTATTTTCTCCCTTGCGGACGAGCTTAAGCCCCTTCTGATTGATAATGTCCAAGGGGCTTGCTCCCTGATAGTCTCTTTGCATCTGTCTTGCCTCATCGACTCCAACTTGGATGGACCGCTTGATAAGCTCAGGTCGAAAGTCCTCACCCATCTTGCCCGAAATGGGGTCTTGGGCAATGTGGTAGTAGGCTAAATCCTCGGATGGTAGAGGGATTAACTTCTGCAATTTTTCCTGAAAAACTTCCATCACTTAACCCCTCCTTTTCTTACCCTAGTAGCCACCCTTTATCCTCTATTACCCTCTTCGTTTGCTTAGAGGTCGTTTTTCGCTCCGATGACAATAATCTCTTCGTTCCCTTGGCGGAGAGATAGTTCAGAATCCATCAGCATGTTAAGTTGATTGATGTCGCCCAAACCTTCGAAGTCAACAATTCTACCGCCTAAGCAAAGATAGATGTCCGGGTTAAGCTTGATATCTGAATGGAAGATCCATACGGAATCATCAACGACATTAGCAAACGTTTCACCAGTAACTCCATCATCGACTTTTTGCATGCTTTCGTAAACAAGCCTCTGGGTGCAGCCACTGATGACAAATAAACTCACCATAAGAAAAACAATAGCTAAGACTCTCTTTTTCAATCGCTTAAACTCCTTATCATAGATCCTTTCTACCTATTGAATCCTACTTTTCACCAGAGCCTTGACTTTTCTTCACCAAAATACATTCCCTTGCTTTTCTCCCCTACTAAACTTGTTTAAGAAAACTGAATTAGGCTATATTCAAAGCAATCACAAAACACAAATAAATGATTATCGGCTTATGGCCATGAAAGGAATATCCATGTCAGAATTCGTCAAACTAATGCAAAACCGTCGGTCAATCTACGATGTAGGAACCAACACTGATGTAACCGTTCAAGATGTTGTAAACCGCTTGAAGGAAGTCGCTAAAGAAGTGCCCAATGCTTTCGGTATCCAAACTACCCGCTACGTTGTAGTATCAGGTGAAAAGAACCAGGCCCTCTGGGAACTCCTCCACAACACACAAAAGGAGGTCTTAAGCCCTGAGATGTACGAGAGGATGAAAAAGCAATTGGTCAACGGTAAGAACGGCCTAGGTACTATCCTTCTCTTCGAAAGTAGAGAGGCTGTCGAATCCATGCCTGCCAACGAGCTTCGCCAAACCTTGTACAAGGAGAATAACCACGGAATTGCTGTTGCCGCAGTCTGGTTAGCTCTCACCGAACTCGGCTTAGGAACAAACTTGCAACATTTCAATGTTGGTTACAAGCAAGGTTTCGACAAGCCCGTCAGAGACCTTCTCGGTCTACCCGATGATTTTGAAATGCTCGCACAAATGTACTTCGGTTCTATTGAGACTCCAGCTGGTCCCAAGGAAACCATGCCCGTCGATGAGCAAGTACTCTTTGTCGAATAAGAGATATAAAGTTAAAGTTCAGCCTAGCGATGACTGGGCTGAACTTATTATTGACCACCGCTTGGAATAGGTTTACGCTGACAATAGGTAAGACCTGCATATGAAACTGAATTGACCTGTAACAGATAAACGAAAAGCGAAAGAGAGAAAACACGATGGAAGATGCCTACAAAAAACTGATTCGCTATGCGAAGATCGATACCAAAGCTGACGACAGCAACGAAAACAGCCCCTCAAGCCCAGGCCAATGGGAACTCCTCCGCCTCTTAGAAGAGGAGATGAAGGAGATGGGACTAGAAGAGATCAACCTGGATGAAAACGGCTACCTCTTTGCC
The DNA here is from genome assembly GCA_964346245.1 of uncultured Peptoniphilaceae bacterium. Lineage (GTDB taxonomy): Bacteria > Bacillota > Clostridia > Tissierellales > Peptoniphilaceae > CAYFUF01. Next base: position 81,616 of record CAYFUF010000001.1, read on the forward strand.
AGCCTACCTGCTACTGTGGATAAGGACCTGCCGGTCATCGGCTTCTTAGCCCATGTTGATACCGCACTAGAGATGCCAGGTGCATGCGACGCCCAAGTACTCAACTACCAAGGAGGAGATATCCCTCTCGGTAATGATGTTACCATGACCGTAGAAAAGTTCCCCATATTAGATGACCTAGTGGGCGAAAAGCTCATCCTTACTCAAGGAGACAGCCTACTCGGTGCCGATAACAAAGCGGGTATTGCCAATATCTTAGCGGCCCTTGAATACCTCCAAGACCACCCTGAGATTCCCCATGGCAAAATTCGAGTTGGCTTTACCCCCGATGAGGAGATTGGCCGAGGTCCCCACCTCTTCGATGTCGATGCCTTCGGCGCCGATTTCGCCTACACCATCGATGGCGGCCTGCTAGGCGAGCTCGAATATGAAAGCTTCAATGCAGCAGCAGCGAAAATCTATATCAAAGGTGAATCCATCCACCCGGGCACGGCAAAAAATAAGATGGTCCATGCCGCCCAGTTGGCTATGGAACTGAACAGCATGCTCCCCGTTGGGGCCCGCCCAGAGCTCACTGAAGGTTACGAGGGCTTCTTCATGCTCACCGACATCCAAGCTGGCGTCGCAGAGGCCAACATGTCCTATATTATCCGGGACCACGACAAAGAGAAATTCCAAGCCAAGAAGGAACTCATGGAGAATATTGTCAACTTTATGGCTCAAAAACACGGTGACCGCTTCACCCTCCAGATGGATGACTCTTACTACAACATGGCCGATGTGATTAAAGACCATATGGAGCTTGTGGATGCCGCGGCTAAGGCAATGGAAGACGCTGGCATCGAGCCACTCATTCAGCCCATCCGCGGTGGTACTGATGGTTCCCAGCTTTCCCAAATGGGCCTACCTTGCCCCAACATCTTCACCGGCTCCCTCAACCACCACGGCGCCTATGAGTTTGCTGTCGCCTCTTGGATGGACAAGTCTGTCGAGGTGATTGTGGGGATAGTAAAAAACTTTGCAGAAGCTAATGCTTAATCATTCAAATTAAGCATAAAAAAGCACCTAGAACACTTCGTTCTAGGTGTTTTCTAATGCGGGAAAAGGGAGTCGAACCCCCACGCCTCGCGGCGCTAGATCCTAAGTCTAGTGCGTCTGCCAATTCCGCCATTCCCGCAAAATGGGTGGATGAAGGGATTCGAACCCTCGATCTCCAGAGCCACAATCTGGCGCCCTAACCAACTAGGCCACACCCACCATCCTTAATGAGATACCATAACATTCTACATGAAGGATGAAATGTTGTCAAATTTTCTTTCGCCAAAGGGCCTCCCGCTTGCTCATATTCCTCAAAAGCAATTAGCGCAGGCGCTTCCTCTCGACAAGAGGGGCCTTGCCCTCTTCAAGGGTAAGGATGGCATAACTCTTTATCCCATCTCCTCTTGGTCGGAAAACCGCACCTGGATTGAGATACAAGACACCATTTTTTATGCCACTTTCGAAGACGTGAGAGTGACCGAAAAGAGCAATCGAGCAGCCTTTTGTTTTGGCCGCCATCGTCAGGTTGTCGACCCGGTTGGATACAGAGAAAAGGTGCCCATGCGTCATATAGATACTGTAACTATCCACCTCGACCACCCGCTCTTCGGGGGCATCCTCATCGAAACGATCATTGTTACCTAGGACAGCTAGTATCGTCCTCTGAGTCAGCATGCTCAGTCGCTTGGCATCCCTGGCGTGGTCGCCCAGATGCAGGATGCGGTCAATGCCTTTACTTTCATTGATTACCTTCTCCATATCGGCAACGTCCGTATGGGTATCGGAAAATATCAGTAGTCTAGTTGTCATGGCTATGCAACCTTTCCAGGAATGCTTCATAGGCTAAGGCACGATGCGAAATCTGATTCTTCTCTTCCTTAGTCAGTTCGGCCAAAGTTCTCTTTCGCTCAGGCAAGTAGAAGATGGGGTCGTAACCGAAGCCATCTTCCCCCTTTCTTACGCTGAGTAGAAGCCCATCTAGCCTGCCCTCCACATAATTCATCTCCCCTTGGAAATAGTAGGCAATAACGGTGGAAAAATGCGCCGTCCGTTCTTCTTGAGGCACGTCGGTTAAAGCGGACAGAAGCTTGTCTACATTTTCAGCATCGCTAGCATGGGGGCCTGCGAAACGGCTGGAGTAGACACCAGGCTCGCCGTTCAATACATCAACAAATAAGCCGGTGTCATCAGCAAGGACAAAGCTATTGGATAGCTCGTGCCCCTTAGCCGTCAAACGGTCAACTAAGCCCTTAACCTTAAGGGCTGCGTTTTCTTGAAGTGTCTGTCCCGTCTCTTCAATCTCAACGTCTTGCAGCTGGTAGTCCGCCTTGGTCTTCACCAGAAATTCATCGGTTATCAGCGCCTCTAATTCTCTTAACTTATTCACATTATCCGTCGACAGGATAATCGTCTTCTTCTCTTGGCTCATCTTTCCCCCTTAGCCTTGAATATGCTGGCTTAGCCAACGGTATAAGTCGTCTCCTTCAATCAGCTCAATGCCCAAATCGAGTGCCTTTTGCCGCTTAGATCCCGCCTTGTCACCAGCTAATACTAAATCTGTCTGCTTGGATACCGATGATTGAGCTTTAGCACCCAACTTGCGGATAGCTTCCTCTATGTCGCCTCTCGTAAAGCCTTCGATGGATCCCGTGACAACCACCTTCTTACCTAGCAAAGCGGAATCAACAAGGTTTTGGTCTTCCACCGCTTGGGGATTCTCAATGTGGATTCCCTTGGATAGGAGGCGGTCAATGGCGGAAATAATATGTTCATCGTGGAAAAAGTCCACGATGTTATTTGCTGTTACCTGTCCAATGTCTGGCAGCTGAACAAGGTCGTCTGCTTTTGCCTCCCGCAAGGACTGGAAGGAACCAAAAGCCTCAGCCAAGTCTCTAGCGGTTGTCTTTCCCACTTCTGGAATGCCGATTGCATAGATGAAGGAGGCAAGGTCCGTTTCTTTAGACTTTTCGATTGCAGCCAAAAGCTTATCCGTCTTCTTATCCTTGAAGCCCTCGATCTTCAACAAATCTTCCTTCTTTAGGTCATAAAGATCGGCCATCTCCCGCAGACCTTCTGCAATAAGCTTGTTCAGTGTCTTCTCGGAAAGCCCTCCAATGTCCATAGCATCCCTCGACGCATAATGGACTAAGCGGGCGTTTAACTGGGGCAGGCAGGACAAGGAATTTGGACAATAGATGTGCACGTTAGCATAGACAAGATCCGTTTCGCAAGATGGGCAGTGGGTCGGTTTTTCTATCGTTGTGGTCGTGAGGCTGTCATCCTCAATTGCCCCTAAAATCTCTGGGATGACCTCATTGGACCTTCGTAGAAGTACCCTACCCCCAATTTCTACCCCCTTACGGAGGATGTCGTCATAATTGTTTAGGGTTGCCCGAGATATTGTCGCTCCAGCGATATCGACGGGGTCAAGGATCGCCGTTGGGGTCACCTTACCGGTCCGGCCCACATTCCACTCCACATCCCGCAGGATAGTGGTCACCTCATCCGCCTCGAATTTATAGGCCAAAGCCCAGCGGGGGAACTTGGCGGTGAAGCCCAGCACCTCCCGTGTCCGCAAATCGTTGATCTTGATGACTACCCCATCGGTTAGCAGGTCCAGGTCGTGGCGGAGCTGGTCGACCTCATGGAGCGCATCCATTATCTCGGCTACCGTCTCACACTGGCGGACAAAGGAGTGGACCTTGAAGTGGTTGTCCTTGAGGAAGGCTAACATGGCCATATGGCTGGAATACAGCTCTTCTTCCATGTAGCCCACATTATAGAGGTAGCAGTCCAAATGACGGTCTGCTGTCACTGCAGGATCTAAGTTCCTGATTGCACCAGCGGCGGCGTTTCTCGCATTCTTCAAAGGAATCTCGTGAGTTTCATTATAATGAGCAAGGGCGCTTAAGGGCATCAGGGCCTCCCCTTGTACCTCGATGGTTCCCTGATAGGGGATGGTCAGAGGGACTGAGCGGATGGTTTTCACCTGGGCGGTGACATCCTCACCTACGACACCATTGCCCCTTGTCGCGGCTCGGATAAGGCGGCCTTCCTCATAAGTTAGATTCAAGCTGAGCCCATCGAATTTGAGCTCGCACACGAAGCTAATCGTGGGCAGAGGATTAGTCTTATTGTCCTTATTGTACTGGTCCACTAGGCGAAGGGCCCTGTTCGCCCAAGCCTGAACATCCTCCTCCGACCTGCTTTTATCTAGAGAGTAGAGGGGCTTCCTATGGGTGTATTGGTCAAAAGCCGACAGAATCTCGCCACCAACTCTTTGGGTTGGCGAGTCTGCTGCAATCTCGCCTGTTTCTTTCTCCAAAGCGACCAATTCATCGTATAAGTGGTCGTATTCAATATCGGCAAGGAGTGGTTCATCCAAGGTATAGTAGTGGTAATTCAACTTGTTCAATTCATCGATAAGTTGCCTCATGCGAACCTGCTTGTCCATACAGCCCTCTTTCTATTTAAATGCGCCAGCTTGTTCATCTTTTGCCATGCGCCTAGTTCAATTTCTTCAAAGGAGCAATTGCCCCATTGAGTCTTTTCAAACCTTTGCTATCGAAGGCAACGACCAGCTCGTCCCCGCCCTCATTGGCTGTCACTGAAACCACCGTACCAATACCGAACTTGCGGTGTTGGACCTTATCTCCTGCTCGTAGGGGTGTTTTCAAGACTTCATCCTGCTTATCTTTCTTCTCCTGCACTAGACGGCGCATCCGCTCCCGCTGAGCGTCATACTGGGCCCGAATCTCAGGATTCGCAAAGCCCTGCCTTCTCTGATAGTTCTTGTTAGCGTAAGACTTGGTTTCCACTGCAGGAGATCCCATGAAGGAGTCCGATATCTGGTAGTCTTCATAGCTTGCCTTGGGCTGCTCCCAAGCAATGGTGTCTTCCAGCTCATCGATGAAACGGGAGGTCTTCTGATTGACCGACTGACCAAAGACTCTTCTTTGCAACGCTTGGGTCATGTAGAGCTTATCCTCTGCGCGAGTAACCGCAACGTACATGAGGCGGCGCTCCTCTTCAATCTGTCCTTCTTCCATCGTCATCCGGCTGGGAAAGAGGCCGTCCTCTAAGCCCGTTAGAAAGACGATGGGAAACTCTAAGCCCTTCGCTGAGTGGATGGTCATCATATTGACCCCCAATCTTCCGTCCTCAGTCTTATCTAAATCGCTCATCAGCGAAATATTCTGCAAGTAGAGGAGGGCACTAGCATCTTCCTCATCCTCTTCATATTGAGCAATGGCATTGAAAAAAGCGTCGACATTCTCCATACGTGTCATATCTTCCACAGCCGAAGAGCTTTCCAGCATCTTTCGGTAGCCCGACTCCGTATACACTTTTTCGATAAAGGCGGTGATTGAACCTTCCTTTGCCTCATCCAGCTCATCTATCAGGTCGACAAAGACTTTAAACTTGTCTCGTTGCGCTTTGGACAGATGGTTTAGAATCTCTTCTTCATGCAGGGCATCAATAAGTGAAAGCCCGTAATGGGAAGCCAAGTCTTGCAACTTTTCAACCGATACATTACCAATTCCCCTCTTGGGCTGGTTGACAATTCGTCGGAAGGATTCATCATCCGTTGGATTGACCGCTAAGGTCATGTAGGCAATCAAATCCTTAATCTCTGCCCGGTCGTAGAACTTTAACCCGCCGATGACCCGGTAAGGTACCCCCTCCTGTATAAGGGCTTCTTCAAACGCCCTGGACTGAGCATTGGTTCGATAGAGGATGGCCATCTCGTCGAAGCTCCTTCCCCTATAACGCTCCTGCTGGATCCAGTTGACGACCTGCTGGGCTTCCTCATACTCGTTGTTTACAATCTTGAATGAAATGTCGTCTCCCTCATGCTTTTCTGTCCACAGGTTCTTCTCCTTGCGGTTCTCATTCTTCGCAATGAGCCGGTTAGCTGCATTCAAAATCTTCTTGGTTGACCGATAATTCTGTTCGAGTTTGATTACCTTTGCATTGGGGAAGTCTTTTTCAAAGTCTAGGATGTTGTTAATATCTGCTCCCCGCCAGCCGTAGATGGATTGGTCCGCATCGCCGACAACACAGACGTTGCTATCCTGATTAGTCAAAGCTAAGATCAATTGGTACTGGGCATGGTTGGTGTCTTGATACTCATCGACGAATACATAAGAGAATTGATCTTTGTAGCGCTCAGCGATGTCTTTATGATCATGGAGCAAATCGATTGTCTTATTGATCAAATCATCGAAATCGAGTGCATTGTTCTTCTTTTTGTCCTCTTCATAGCGCTTATAGATGCGGGCAATATCCTTGTCCCTATCGTAAAAGGCGGCTTGCTCTAAAGCTTCCCAACCGTAACCCTTGTTCTTGTATTCAGATATGCGGTTCAGTGCGTTTGCTGGCGTCAAGTTATCATCGTTGATGTTGAGCGCCTTGATAATCCTCTTCACTAGGGTCTTCTGATCCGCTGTATCATAGATGGTGAAATTGCGCTCATAGCCAAGGCGGTCGATGTCCCTACGCAAGATTCGAGAGCAAATGGAGTGGAAGGTTCCAATCCACATAGCATCAACAGGATTACCCCACTCGCTAGCTACCCGGTCTTTCATCTCCTGGGCAGCCTTATTGGTAAAGGTAAAAGCCAGGATGCGCCAAGGGGCGATATTTTCCTGTTGGATTAAGTAGGCAATTCTTGAGGTGAGTACGCGAGTCTTCCCAGACCCCGCCCCAGCCAATACTAATAGAGCACCGTCCTCGGAGAGGACGGCTTTTTTTTGTTCTGTATTTAAGGTAGAAAGATTCACTATCCCTCCTCTACAAAGACTTTCCCAATAGGTTTTCCAACTTCTTCCATGACGTGTTAACGACGAGTTCTTCTGGGAAGTTGAGTTCGCTTAATAGGTTTTTGCTTAAGGCAAAGTTGCCTACAGCATCTAACATATGGGCATCCGAATTAATGATAATCTGGCAATTGTACTTTACGCACAAGGGCAGGTAGGTACGCATGTTCTCTTCACAGTTCTTCCTCGCATTCTCTGGCCGCAAAGAGGAATTGTTCACCTCGATGGCAACACCATGAGCTGCGGCTACAGGGATAATCTCCTTGTAGCGTAGGGGGTGGCGAGAATCATCCGGGTGGCCCAAAATACTCATCTGCGGGTTGCGCTCAATCGCATTGATGGTGGCTTTAGTAAAGTCATCCTCGTCCGCTGATGTATAGTCATAAGCATTGCCATGAATGCTGCCAATGACATAGTCAACGCGGTGGAAGACATCCTCTTCAATGATCATGCCGTCTTCATTATAGATATTTGCCTCTATCCCTTTCAGAAGGCGGACACCTTCCAGGTAGTCTGGCAAGCATTTCAAATTCATCCAATGGTCAGGGTTTGTCGTATTGGGCATTCCATAGCCATGATCAGACATTCCCATTATCTGCAAACCATTCTTCTTCCCTTCGCGGGCATTCTCCGTAATCGTGGAGTAGGCATGTATGCTGGCAACGGAATGGGTATGCAAATCCATTATGATTTCCATATTGGCTCCTTACTAAGTTTCTTGGTCATCTTGTCTAGGCTTAGAGACCCAAGTCGGGATCTGCTGCGAAATCCAAAGCGCTGGGCCCTCGTTTAATAAAGTGATAGTAGCCGGCTGAGCCGATCATGGCTGCATTATCTGTGCACAGCTCGAGCGGAGGCACATAAAAACTAATTCCTCTCTTCTCGCAAAGCGTACGAAGCGCTTCCTGGAGCGGCTTGTTGGCTGCAACACCGCCTGATAAGCAGAATTGGGTCATGCCGGTTAAATCCAGGCTGCGATTTACCTTCTCCACCAAGACATCGATGATGGCTTGCTGGAAACTAGCCGCCACATCGTTGATATTGATCTCTTTGCCCGCCTGTTTAGCAGTATTTAGGTAGTTGCTCACAGACGTCTTTAGGCCGCTAAAGCTGAAGTCAAAGTTGCCTTCCTCGAGCATTGCCCTTGGAAAGTCGATTGCTTTTGGATTGCCGCTTTCGGCTGCCTTTTGTATAGCGGGACCCCCTGGATAGGGCAGGCCCAGCATGCGGGCAACCTTGTCGAAGCTTTCACCAGCGGCATCATCTCTCGTGCTGCCTAAGACTTCATAGCTGGCATAATCACCAAGGCGAAGCAAGTAGCTGTGCCCCCCTGAGACGATAAGGGTAAGGAAGGGTGGTTCCAGCTCTTTATGGGCAATAAAATTGGCACAGATGTGCCCTTCCATGTGGTTGACCCCAACGATGGGAATTTTTTTCACATACGATAAAGCCTTGGCTGCTGAAACCCCAACTAAGAGGGCGCCGACGAGACCCGGACCTCTGGTGACACTAATCAGGTCGATGTCTTCGATAGTCAATCCCGTATCAGCAAGCGCCTTATCCAAAATGTGGTTAATAACTTCTAAGTGCTTCCTTGAGGCAATTTCTGGTACCACTCCGCCAAATTGCTCATGGATATCAATTTGAGAGGAAATCAGGTTGACGAGAACTTTGCGCCCGTCCTCTAAAATGGCAACACTGGTTTCATCGCAGGAGCTTTCGATTGCTAGATTATACACATGAACTCTCCTTCTGTTCTTCTCATAATATAGGCATCCTCGTGGGCTTTCTTGTAATAGTTGTCCCGCAGGCCAACGATGGAAAAACCAAACTTTTCGTAAAGGGCAATTGCCTTGTCATTCCGAGTAGATACCTCTAAATAGGTTTCCTTTGTCTGATTGGCTTGTATTCTTGCCACAAGGTGCTGCATGAGCACAGAGGCAAGGCCCAGACCCTGGTAATCTGGATCTATTGCTAAATTATTTAGGCTGGATTCCTCACTAATATGCCAAGCGAAATAATAACCAATGATGTCACCCTCACAAGTCAAGACATAGCCCTCCGTGTGGCGGTTATTGTAAAGCTCCGCGGAGATATTATTTCTCGTCCAACCTGAATAGAACACTTTGGTCTCAATCTCATATATAGCATCCACATCCGCCATAGTCGCTGGGCGAATCTGGCAACTTCCCAGTTTGCTCTTTCTGTCAATCTCTTTGCATTCCATGTTTTTCACGCTCCATTTCAGCCTGGGACTTGCGCAGATAGTTCGGCCGCAAATCAAGGGGCGAATCAAAATCCTTTAGCATATATCTATAGGCTGCTAACTTGCATATCTCCACAACTGCTGACTTGGTTTCAATGCCTGTCGCCAACTCGTAGGGTACCTTGCTCTTTTCATAAAGGGGAAGGTGCTTAAATACGCCTTCTCCGATGTAATAAATACCTTGTAATCCTAGCTCTTCAACGAGCTTTTCTATTGCTGCAATCAAATCTTCTTCGAAGTAAAGGTCTTCTTTCAGAAGAGGTTTAAGGCCATGCTCATAGGTCTTATCTGCCAGGTAAGCTGCCGCATAGATGCGGTTTGCCCTAGCATCAATGACGGGCACAATCAGGGAGGTCTTATCTAAGCGGGTGTAGGATAAAGCTTCTAGGTTAGAGATGCCGAAGAGCTTTTTATCGGTGAACTGAGCAATCGTCTTGGCAATAGTGACTCCAATGCGGATGCCGGTGAACGAACCCGGGCCAATGCCGACCGCAATCCCGTCAATGTCATCAAAGCTAAGGTCGCTTTCTTCGAGCAGGCTCTTTAACTTAGGCAGCATTTCCTCCGCCCTCGTTCTTTCCTGTTCGATTATGGTCAAGCCTTCGATAACCCCTTCCTCCTCGAGGAGGATTGTTGGATTATTCACTTCGCTCAAGTCACCACCATCATAGCGAAAGATGCACAGACCAGTTGCTTTCGTTGACGTATCAATACCTAGTAGTCTCACGTTATCTCCTTCATTTACCGAAAATTGTCATGATCAGATCGGCAAATAATCTCTCGTTCTTCGCCTTCGCCCTTGATAATCTCAATATGGATATAATCTCTGGGCAGGTAGTCTTCCGCCCTTTCCGCCCACTCAATAAAAGTGAGGTTGGAGTCGGAATAGAAGCAATCCTCAAAATCGATCTCCTCAATCTCTTGGGGATCTTCTAAGCGGTATAAGTCGAGGTGGTAAATCTTACCCCTGTCCGTTTCATAACTTTGTAGCAAGGAAAAAGTAGGTGATGTGATGGGGCTTTTCACCCCTAAGCTCTCGCCAATCCACTGAACAAACTGTGTCTTACCAGAACCAAGGTCGCCGTCTAGGCGGACCACATCCCCTGCATGTAACGTTTTCGCTTGCTCTTTCACCCACTTCTCGGTGTCTTTTTTGCTTGTAAATTTCATATCGCTACCTCACTAGTACAGCCTTAATTATAGCATATAAAAAAGAGATAGCTTAGCGCCAATCTCTTTCTCGTTTCTGAATCTCATCCTACTTATGCAAAATTGGAGATATCCGCTTATAAAGCAACCAAGTTACCACACTTTGCAAGGCCCCCTTCACTAAGTTGAAAGGAACGACTGCAAAAATCATCAAGGTCCAATAATTGCTAATTAAGCTGTTTACTTCACCCAAGGACAAGGCGAGCTGGTCGAGGTCCATGTCGATTGCCTTCGCATAAGCTGGAAAAATGAAGAAGGCATTGGATAGCAGGGCAACGGTGGTCATCGCTACACTACCTAAGATGGTCGCAATGAGCGCTCCCTTCTTGGACCTGTGCCTCTTGTAGTAAGCGGCGGATACGATGACGAATACGGAACCCACAATGAAGTTAGAAAGCTCGCCTACACCAACGGTATCGGTCGTAAATAACTTCAAGATGTTTTTAATCAATTGGATCAACATGCCGGCAACAGGGCCCATGGAAAAGCCACCGACTAGGGCGGGTACATCACCGAAGTCAACGGTCATAAAACTGGGGGCAAAGGGCAAGGGTACTCGGAATAATTGCATAATCATAAAACCTAGGCCACCTAGGACGGCGATCTTCACTAAGTTTTTCGCTTGGCCTGCCTGCCTGAACTGGTCCTTAAGACTCATCGTGGCGATATTCTTGCTTGTCACAGCGTCTTCTTTTTTCATTGATTTACCTTCATTCTTCTTTATTTTCTTTTGTCTTATCTGTTCTATAGGTCACTTTGGTCAAATCTTCCTTAAACCAAAGCCGCTCAGCTTCTTTGCTAAAAAGATAGCGGATAAAATTGTTCTCTTCACTCTTCTTCTCTTCTTCCAGCAGGCTTTTGGCCTCTTCATTCTTGATGCGGACCACTAGGGCATTCACCCACCGCTTAAGAAAGCTGCCCCTGCCCTTGCCGCTCAAAAGGGCCTGTCTCTCTGCTTCGGCCTCTTCGTAGAACTCGTTGGTTCCAGGACTAGGCGATAGACTAACGACCAATATGACCACAAAAAAGATAGTGGCGACCAAGGTCGCAACAAGAGTCAACCAGTTATTGGCAAAGAAGAAAACTAGCCACATCAGAATGATGGCAAGGCTCGCGGCGATAACCACTGACTTATAGCTGTTCAAATTAGCACCCAGACGGATGGTCTTTCTCTCATCATGTATCTCTTTATTCAAGGCCTTTATCCAGGCGTTGTTAGCTTCACTATTCTCTGCCGCTTCCCTAATCAAATCTCTAGTCGATAGCTTACCCTCTTGGCTAAGCTCATTCAAATGATCATAGAAACTCGCTTCATAGGTTCTGACATCATTGGCCAAGCCTCGCAAGTGGAAAAGATAGGTCTCCTGATCCTGGCTTAAGCTCAACATTCCCCTTCGGATAAAATCCAAAAGCGTAGCATTCAAGCCCCGCTGAGATAAGACTCGGTCAATGGTCGCTTGAATCAAAGCTGGTGGTTGAGAATGGAAGCTGATTCTCTTCGCCCTTCTTTTCTCCCGTATCGCTTGGGCAACAAAGAAGAAGGAAATGAGGGCAAGGCCGATGGCAATAATCCAAGAAAGCACGGTCCATAACCCTAACCATTCTGGTTCTGTCGTTAGGGACAGGATTTGTTCATCTCTCGCTTTTTGAATATCTTGGGCGGCCTCTGGCATATAAGTTAAACTGTCTTTAATCACCTGTTGGGGAAAGAAGACATCAACTTCTACAGCCTCTTGGTCAAGGATCTCTCCCCCTTGAATGAGAAAGCCTTCCTCGGTTGCGGCCACTTTGCCGTACTCTCCACTACCTTCTGAGAAGTAATATAAGGTGGCAATATCTGGCTGAGCAAAGGTAAGCTGGATTGACCACTGATGGATAGGATAAGTAATTTCTTGGCCAATGAAATTTCTATTAAGGCGTCCAGAGTCATAATAAATTGCCCCCACGTTCTCCACCGTATAACGGAGGATAAACTCATAATCCTCTTCTTCCTCATTGGCAATAAAAAGGTCTATACTTTGGACATCTTCATTGCCAACGCCTAGGGCGTATACACCCTCTTGACCTTCCAGATTGGAATAATCTTCCTTATAAGAGATGACTTCTCCTTGGCTAACTTCCTCGACACTGATGGAGTCATAAGGAACCTCAGCCCTACCCTTCATGTCAATAAAATGGCGGATGTAAGCGATGTCGCCTACTGCTCGATAGCGTATGCGTTCTTCCACATCTAAGGAGCCGTCCTCTTGTAAAGTCGACTTGCTGTCAAGGGAATCGATGAGAACAAAATTACTCGTTGCTGCTAGACTCTCGGATGGAAAAATAAACATCAAGGCAAAAAGGAGGACTAGAAACGTAAGACGAAAACTCTTCATGGTGCTCCTCCTTCCTTTTTTCGCTTCTTCTTCCAAATAATAGCTTATCCATTATAGCAAATAACTTTTTAAAGAACCACAGGAAACACGATATTTGGGCGTTTTCCAACTTTATATGGTACAATTTATAATCTGAAATCATCGAAACACAAGGAGAATGAAATGGGTTCAATTACCTTTCAATTAATGATCATCACCCTCATATCAAAATTTACCGGCTTACTGAGAGAAAGCGTCTTCGGCGCAGCCTTCGGAACCAGCATGATCAAGGACGTTTATGTCACTTCCGAAACCATCACCGCCCTGCTCTTTAGCTTCCTTTTCATGTCCGTTCAATCCATATTCATTCCCCTTTACAACAACGTCCTCAATAAGAAGGACCGCAAGGGGGCCGACCTCTTCACCTCGAACTTTACCAACGTGCTCCTCGTTATATCAGCGGTCATCGTCGTTGTCGCTATCCTCTTCATGGACAAGTTCGTCAGCCTGGTTGCTGCCGGTTACACTGGAGAAAAGTTTGAGACTGCAGTCTATTTCACCAGAATTCGCATGTTTGGCATTTTCTTCTCCGCAGCCAACGCCTGCATGATTTCCTACCTGAATATCTACAATGATTTTCGAACACCTGCCTTCACGGGTATTATTGCCAATATTGTTCTGATCAATGTGGCAATCATCTCGGCCCGATTAAACTCCATCGAGCTCCTGGTCGGTGGTACCATCCTATCTGTTGCCCTCCAGTACATCATGTTCCCCAGGGCCTTAAAAAAAGTGGGCTACAGCCACAATCTCTTTTTAGATTTCAAGGACAGCAACCTGAAACATGCCTTGGCCTTAGCCTTACCGGTCATGTTCAGCATTGTCGTCAATGATGTTTCCATTATTATCGACCAGACGATTGCCTCCTCCATCGTGACAGACGGTGGCGTCTCCGCATTGGACTATGCGCAGAAAATCTACCAGATTATCTATGGTATCGTCATCGTATCCATCGTGACCGCAGCCTACCCCCGCATGTCGAAATTGGCTCAATCCAACAAAATCAAGGAGATGAAGTCAGTTACCGTCGATTCCATCACTATGGGGCTAATCCTCATCATCCCAGCTACAATCGGGCTCATGCTCTTCGCTGAGCCAATCGTCCGCCTCTTCTACGAGAGGCGAGCCTTCACACCAGAGTCTACTCTGATGACAGCAGGGGCCCTCTTCTGGTATGCTCCAGGTCTGATTGCCCTCATCTTTACCAACCTGCTTAACCGAGTCTTCTACTCCCTAGGGGACACCAAGACCCCGGTCGTCATATCGGTTATCCAAGTTGCCATCGATGTTGTCTTAAACATCGTCCTTTCTAGGCTCTTCGGCTTAAACGGCCTGGCCGCCTCCACAGCCATCGGTAACGGTTTTGGGGCTGTCGCCTACTTAGTCTTCATTCGAAAAAGGCTGGGTAACATGCAGCTTAAATCCATGCTGACCAGCACCCTAAAGATAGGGTTGGCTACCGTGATTATGGCCCTCATCGCCTACGCGACCTTCACCTACCTGCCTTTCTCCAGCGAAGTGATCCGCCTAGGTTTGGCCATCCTTGTTGCCTTTATCGTCTATGGCACCAGCGTACTTCTCCTTCGAATTCCTGAGGTGAAGTTCCTCAAAGATTCCTTCTTTAAACGCTTCAAGCGCAATAAATAAGATCAGCTTTATGGCTGCCGCAGAAAGAACTCTGTGGCAGTCTTTTCTTATTCCTCGCTCTTCCTCCGCTTAAACCTCATGATGAGATTTATTCCGCTAATCTTTCCCATAGGAATAAAGCCACCCAGCTGAGTGGCTTTTCCCCAAGAGTAGATTCATTTATTTGATAACAGGGCCAATCCCTGTTGATCACCCATCAATCATCGTCGTCCCAGTCGTCGTCATCGTCGTAGTCGTCATCGTCCCAATCGTCATCGTCGTCGATATTGACTGGCGGTGGCTCAGGCGTGGGTTCTGGGACTGGCTCAGGTGCCGGTGGGCTAGGCGCTGGTGCTGGCTGAATCTTTGGCAGCGGGGGTCTTGGATCTTGGGGCTCAAGGCTTGGAGCTGGGATAACGTAGACTTCAGGATCTCTATCGATGTTGTAGTCATCGTCTCCTTTATTTTCGATGGTGACGTGGATGGTTAGGCCATGGTCCTTGTTGACAATGGTTTTGACAATCCTATCCTCGACTTCGACCACCCAGCCCTGGTTCTTGGACCTTGCCTTAATCTGCACTTGTCCGTCTTCCTGCAAAAAGCCCATTTCGATAGCTTGGTCAACGAGTTCATTGGAGACCTCTTCTGTGGACTTCCATTTATAGTCGTATCCTTCGATCAGGCTATGGCCATCCTCATTGGTTCCCGTCAGATGGATAACTTGGTCCATCCGGTTAATATCCATACTCACACTGGGATTGATCCGCATATCCAATTGGCCATAAGTGGCAAAGAAGAATTGCCAAGCCCCCAGGAAGATGAGGACAAAACTTGCTGCTAAGGAAGCAACTGGGACAAACCACTTAACCCATTTACTTACGCAAGTAACATCACTTATAAAAAAGAGAACAAGTAGTTTCAATGCATCCATAACAAAAAGCCCAAGCTGCCGTCGGCAGCTTGGGCTTTAATAAGGGACTTGTTATCCCTACGCTAAAGCAAACTGGTTAATGAGTTTACTGTTTATTCATTTCTGTTGTCTGTTGGTAATTCCATGCGCTGCGGCAGCAATCCTCAATCGACAGCTCAGCTTCCCAACCCAATTCATTGTTAGCTTTGCTGGAATCAGCGTAGACGACTGCAGCATCGCCAGGGCGCCTGCCTTCAATCGTATAAGGGATCTCCAAGTTATTGGCTTTTTCAAAAGCTTTCACTAGCTCTAGAACGCTGGTTCCCCTGCCTGTACCTAGGTTATAGACAGCAGCACCGGTAGCCTTCTCTCTTGTCTCCAACGCCTTGACGTGTCCCTTCGCAAGGTCGACGACGTGAATATAATCGCGAACACCAGTCCCATCCACCGTGTCATAGTCATCGCCAAAGACATGAAGCTTTTCACGACGACCGTCAGCAACTTGGCAAATATAAGGCATCAGGTTGTTGGGGATACCTACTGGAGACTCTCCAATTAAGCCAGACTCATGGGCGCCAATCGGATTGAAGTAACGAAGAAGAATGGCGTTCCACTCTGGGTCAGCAACCACTAAATCTTGCAAGATCTGCTCAATCACTACCTTGGTTTGGCCGTATGGGTTGATTGCCCGCATGGCCATATCCTCAACTAGAGGGCTTACATTATTTGGATCATAGACGGTAGCTGAACTGCTAAAGACAACCGTTTTGACACCGTGGTCATTCATCTGCTTGAAGAGCACTAAGGATGAGTTAAGGTTATTTTGATAGTACATCAGAGGTTTTGCAACGGATTCGCCCACGGCCTTGTAGCCAGCGAAATGGATAACGGCATCGATATCATTCTCATCGAAGATGCGCTTCATAGCTCCTTCATCACAGCAATCTTCCTCATAGAAAGCAAACTCTTTACCCGTCATCTCTTGAATGCGGTCCTTAACCTCAATCTTGGCGTTATACAGGTTATCAACGACAAGAACATCGTGTCCTTGATTCAACAGTTCCACGCAGGTGTGGGAACCAATGTAACCCAAACCGCCAGTGACCAAAACTCTCACACTTACCTCCTAGTCGATGCCATAAAATTCTTCCATGGTTAAATTCTCGTTATGGATAATCAAGGCATCTTCGATTCCAACATAGACAAAAATCGTTGGATTAGCTCTGTAACCTGTGATGTGCTCACTTCCTTCGGGATAACGGAGAATGAAACCATATTCGTGAGCATGTTCACCCAACCACTGATATTGGTCCGTTTGGTCAAAATTATTCTCCAGGCGGGGGTCCGTCCCACTCAAGTGGAACTGAACACCGTATCCTGTCTGAAATACCGTATGTCCAGGCTCTGGTGCATCGGCTGGGCTGCCCATGAGAACGAGTTCCTTCGCTTCATCAGAAGCTGACCGGTAATCTGTCGTCAACTCCACAGACAAACCTTCCCTCTCCATAGACTCCAGCATGACTCGCAAAGCAGCTGCTGCTTGAGGATTAAATACCGTCTCATAACTGGTTGGCAAGCCGAACGTTTTATTGACAATAAGGTTGCCGTCCACCACCCTGAACAAGGTAGGATCGGAGATAACCTCTAAGTACTGATTCTTGATGTAACCTTCCCTGCCCACAGAGGAGACCTTAGTCCAACCGTTCTCCTCACCGTAGGTTTCCACGTAAGTTCCCTGGGGAAGGACAGCCACCTCGTTGGATTTAGCTGAATTTCTGCTGTATAGGGTAACGTCTTGGTTAGTGACCAAGAAACAATCTAGTAGCTCTTGGTAAGAAGGCGCCTGCTTCTTCTCTGTTCTAGGTTGAAGGTCCTTGCGCTCCACTTCTTCCTTAGTCATGTAATCGATGGAAATTTTGATGTCTTCGACTGAACTCTCCATCACTTCTTCAGCTGAAGTATCAGCAGGCTCGATGATTCTCGCGCTCATTGCGCTAGAACTATTGGTCATCTTCTGCATGATAAAACGGCCGGACACCAAAAGAACGAGCGCCGCGACGACGGCCATAGCCGTCTTCTTCCTACGTCTGCTCACCTTCCGTCTTTCCCGCCGTAGATATCTCTTTAATTGTCTATCTCTTGAACGATCTCTAGTCTCTGGCATGTTGGCCTCTCATAATCTCTATAAAAAATCGGTTTCCCGCATAATTAACATTTCGTCTTTACAATTATATCCTAGAGCATGCATTACTTCAAGAACAAATCTGATGAAAATCAGCATAATTCCGCATTTTCCCCAAGCTAATGGGGACTAAAAATTCAGCCACTACTAGATATAGACAAGTAAATAATGGGAAAATGGACCATGCTCATCGTTTATTCTCTATAAACATTCACGGGCAAGAGTTTTCCCGTAAATGAATATTCATTACTGTTTTCCAGGTCATCTATGAAAAAAGTCTGGAAACGGAGTCCAGACTTTGTAACAATTCTCTATTTGCTGTTAGATGGTCATCGTCAAGAAGACATGTGGGTACTTGCCTTCCATTTCCCTGTAGGCCTGCTTTGCAATCTCTCCCGATTCAAAAATACCAAATACGGTTGGGCCGCTACCGCTCATCAAGGAAGCATTCGCCCCCATCTGGGCTAACTTATCTTTGATCTCCGCTAGCTCTGGGATGGTAGCAAAACTGACCGTTTCCAGTTGGTTTTCCATCAAGCCATATGCCCGTAGACTATCCGCTTGCAGATAGGTAACCAGCTCATCAATCTTCATCTTCCCATTCAATTCCACATGCTCATAGACATAGCGTGATGAGATGGGTTTGCCGATGTTAACCAGAACCACATGCTTAGCATGAAAGCTTGATAAGGGTTGGAGGACTTCTCCCCTGCCTCTTGCTCGTTGAGTTTTGCCATTGATGAAGAAAGGGCAATCAGACCCAATCTGCGCAGCATACTCTTCCAGCTGCTTAGTCGTCAGCTCCAAATTCCAAAGGCGGTTAAGGCCGACCAAAGTAGCGGCGGCATTGGAGCTGCCTCCAGCTAAGCCTGCTGCGATAGGGATATTCTTCTTGATATGGATGCTGACCGACTGGTTAGCCGCCTTACCACGAAGGAGGTCCCAGGCCTTATAGACAAGATTGGATTCATCCAAGGCTAAATCTGGCTGGTCACAAGTGAGCACAAAGCCCCCTCGGCCAGATTCGATGGTTACGGTGTCGTAGAGATCTAGCTCCTGCATGATCGTATCTATATCATGGTAGCCGTCTTCCCGTTCAGTTAGTACATCTAAAGCAAGGTTTATTTTGGCTCTTGCTTGTATATCTAATTCCATTATTCTGCCTCTTCTCTATCGTTGATTAGGTTAATTATAGCAAAAAAGCCATGAGGACGAAAAAAAGCTACAAAAAAGGGAGCTTTTGGCTCCCTCAGCTGTTTAGTAAATTGTTAATTTGACTGTAGATGTCAACACATCAGTATATGAATAGGATACAGTTCTTTCCACATCAAATTCATTGTTGATGCGAACGGTAAATACATCGTCAAATGCATTTTCGATAACGCCTTCGTTCGTAATGATCCGCTTTCTACCTTTATCCGCCTTAACAACCACACGGCGGCCGATGTACTCTTCAACCTCACTGCGAATTGAATCAATCATGTTATTAGCTTGCAAAAGATCACCATCCATTTTCTCGTTATAACCACAGTTCGTCGAATCAATTATATAACAGTCCTTAGATTATGTCAATGAATTTGGTTTTCTATTCGCATTCGATAATATTTATTCAAATCGCCCACACCGCTCCATTTAAGGGAAATGTGATTGAAATCTATGAATTACAAGAAAAGTTCGGTATACTATAGGTATCGACTCATAAGCAAGAATGTAGAGATTCTTAACATAAGGAGGAAAACATGGAAAAACAAGATAATCAAGTTGTCATAACCAAAGATATGGTCATTTCGGAAGTTATCCAAAAGAAGCCACGCACTTTACAAGTGCTGATGTCAATCGGCCTTGGCTGCATCGGTTGCCCATCATCTTTGATGGAGACCGTTGAACAAGCTGCTATGGTTCATGGCATCGACCCAGACATGCTGATTGAAAAGCTAAACGAAGCGTAAGCTAAGCCTAAAAAAGTAGGGCTTTTGGTAAATGATGACATTTACCAAAAGCCCTTTTTTTTACTATTTCAATAGTTCATCCAATTTCGCTTGGTCGAAGCCGATGATGTCTTCTTCGCCAACGCGGATAATCGGTACACCACGGTAACCCTTGTCCATCAGCTCCTTGCGAGCTTCTTGGTCCTTCGTGATGTCTCTTTCCGTGTACTCAATCTCGTTTTGGTCCATGTAAGCTTTCGCTTGCTTACAGAAAGTACATGTTGGTGATGTGAAAATAGTTACTTGTGTCATAATGAATCCTCTCTTTCATTTCATCCTTTTATCGAATTGTTCAATCTACTTGAAGGTCATCTTCTTGGTGGTAATTCATGATTAAGAATACCCTGCTCCTCTATATCCAAACAATCAACTGAGTTTTCTACAGATATTGATATAGTCGTCCAGGCTCAAATTCTCAGGTCTGAGCTTGGGCGATAAGCCCAGCTCATCGAGCACCTGACGGAGAGCTTTCTTATCGATATCACCTGCAGAAGATATGGCATTCACTATAGTCTTTCTTCGCTGTTGGAAGCTCTGGTGAATGAGCCTAGTCAAGGCATCCCTATCCACATCCTTTGGGCCATCCTTGGCTACCATCTTCACCACCATCGAATCTACCTTGGGCTGGGGCATAAAGACTTCCTTTGGTGCTTGCAGGACGACACTAGCATCAGCGAAGCAGTCCACATATAGGCTCAGCGACCCGTACTCCTTGCTGGAGGGTTTAGCCACTATGCGCTCTGCCACCTCCTTTTGCACCATGACCGTGCAGGACTCAATGGGCAGATCTGTGGTTAAGAGCTGGCTGATAAGCGGCGTTGTAATATAATATGGCAGGTTAGCGACAACCTTGATTGGAGCGCCCTGTCCATACACCTCAATCAGTTGGGCGTAATCTACCTTCAAGGCATCCTCATGGATAACGGTGAAGTTTTCTTGATCAGCAAAGTTATCCGCCAATACGGGAATCAAGCTATCATCAATCTCAATGGCGATTACCCGCTTTGCTTTCAGAAGCAGCTCCTCGGTCAAGGTGCCGATTCCCGGACCGATCTCTATGACCACATCCTCCTTGGAAACCTCTGCCTTCTCCACAATCTTTCGGACAATGTTGCCGTCCATCAGAAAGTTCTGTCCCAAGTTCTTATTGAATTGTAGTTGGTGGGCTTTCATGACCCGCTTAATTTCCTTAGGGGAATATAGCCTCTTCTGTTCACTCATGACTAATCCATTTCTCCAATGCCTCTTCAACTTCCTTGCGGCTGATGCCGTAGTCGTTGAGTCTCGCCAAAAGCTGCTTGGCATTGCCATAACCGATGCCAAGCGCACGGCTCAGAGCAATCCTTCTCTCTTTTGCACCGTCAGATCCTTCTAGACCATAGTAGAACATATCCTCTCGGCTAAACTCCGTTCTGCGCTCCACCAAGCTGTAGTGGGCTTTTTGCAAAGCTTCCCGAATGGTCTCCGGTTTAGCATTCTCCACGCCGATATCATCGCCCCGAAAGGCACTCTTCTGATCGATATAGGCATGCTTTGCTTTGGGCACCGCCTCCCTGATTCTCTGGCGAATTCTCTTGCCGGCATAGTCAGGGTCGGTTAGAACGATGATGCCCCGCCTCTGTTGAATATTGGCAAGCTCCTCAAGGAGGCTTGGGGAAAAGCCATAGCCATGGGTGGGAATGCATTCACAGTCGACTGCCCGCTTAACGGCTTCAACATCATCCTTCCCCTCAACCACGATGACTTCCTGTATCATTAAGTCTCCTTTTGTTTCCATCCCTACATCCTTTTTTCATACTCTTTTTTCAATGCTTCTATCTCTTCCTCAATCCCATAGAAAGCGGCCGTATTCCTGAGCACCTGGTCCGCTAAGGCGTCCGGGTCGTCTCCCCTCAGCCTAGCTATCTCCTCCAAACTGAAGTGGGTGTAGGCTGGCTCATTCCTCTTTCCCCGCTTCGGAACGGGGGCAAGATAGGGCGCATCCGTCTCCACTAGCAAGCGGTCACTGGGCACCCAAGCAGCCAAATCTTTAGGATTCTTAGCGTTCTTGAAGGTGACCATGCCACCTAGGGAAATCGAAAAACCCATGTCCAAGAATTTCTGTCCATATTCTATCGTCTCACCAAAGGCGTGCATGAGGCCCCTGTGTTTTGTGGAAAAGTTCTTCAGAATAGCATAGGTGTCCTCGATTGCCTCCCTGGTATGGACAACAATAGGCAGATCTAGGTCCTTGGCCAACTGAAGTTGGGCCTCAAAGACCTCAGCCTGCCTCTTTCTGGGAGAGAAATCGTAATGGTAGTCTAAACCAATTTCCCCTATCGCAAGAACCCGGTCCTCTTTTGCCCAGGTCCGATAGCGGTCCTCTAGGGCTTCGTCATAGAAGCGAGCCTCGTGGGGGTGGGTGCCGACACAGGCAAAGACGTTCTTATGTTTTTGGGCCATCCCAACTGCATCACCAGACGTCTTCACATCACAGCCGGGATTAATAACAGCAAGCACGCCTTCCTGAGGAAGGCGCGCAATCAATTCTTCTCGATTCCCATCAAAGGACTCATCCTCTAGGTGGGCGTGGGCATCAATGATCCATCTCATGACAGGTAGCTTCCCTTAGGTAAGTCAAGGATTGGCGCTACCGGTGAAATCTGGTCAGGGTCAGTCGATGAGGCGGCTAAAATCATGCCGTTAGACTCGATACCCCGAATGTTTCTTGGCTTGAGGTTAACAACAAAGACGAACTTCTTCCCGACCAAATCCTCTGGCTCAAAGTATTCTCTGATACCAGATACGATGGTCCGCACCTCGTCACCAAAGTCAACTGTCTCGACCAAGAGCTTGTCCGCATCAGGGTGGGCAATGCAGTCGATAATCTCACCAACGCGGAGCTTCACCTTCTCAAAGTCTTCAAAATCAATATAATCCTCTTCTAGCTCAGACTCCAACTCGCCAACCCGCTCAACATCCTCTGGGCTTTGAATAGGTGGCAAATCTAACACACCAGTTAAGTTCTCCTGGGCCTCTTTCTTGCTCGCACCAGTCCGCTCAAGCAGCAGGTCATTGTTAGCCGCATGGAGGCGCTCTAATTCCTTCTCCACATCTAACCTTGGGAAGAGGGCATCGCCCCGATTGACCTTGGTATCAACAGGATAGATATCTACCTTGGAGGCTGTTTTCCAAGTTGGCTTCTCCATATTGATCTGCTTGAAGATTTCCTCAGCCGTCTCCGGCATGAAAGGAATCAGAAGTGTTCCAATGGTGCGAATGCTATCCAAGAGACGGTAAAGAACCGTATCCAAGCGGCGGGGATCCTTGTCATTAAGGGTCCATGGCTGCGTTTCATCAATATATTTGTTGGTCCTGCGAACCAGCGTCCAAACCTCTTCAAGAGCAACTTGGAACTGGTATTTCTCCATTGCCTTCTCTAGCTTCTGCTGGGTATCCATCTGAACAGCCTTCAGACTCTTGTCCACGTCGTATTCTTCCTTGGGTTCGGCGGCAACACCATCGCGGTACTTGTCCACCATGGCCGTCGTCCGGGAAAGAAGGTTGCCAAGATCATTGGCTAAGTCGGAGTTTACTCTCTGCAGGAAGTTCCTGGAAGAGAAGTTGCCATCTTGACCAAATTGGAATTCCCGCAAGACGTAATATTTCAGTGCATCGCGGCCGTACAAATCAACCAGAGGCTCGGGATACATGATGTTTCCTTTGGACTTGCTCATCTTATCATCTTCAAAAAGAATCCATCCATGGGCAAAAATCTGTTCCGCTTGTGGCAGGTCGAGGGCCATAAGCAAAGCAGGCCAAATAATCGCATGGAAGCGGATAATATCCTTGCCGATAAAGTGAACACCAGCAGGCCAATAGTGGTTGAACTTGTCTTGGTCTTGACCCAAGCCGATACCGGTCAGATAGCAGGTCAGCGCATCAATCCAAACATAGATGACATGCTTCTCATCGAAAGGTACAGGCACACCCCAATCAATGCGGGTTCTCGTCACCGATAAATCCTCTAGGCCGTCCTTGAAGAAGGAGCCAATCAGCTCATTCTTGCGATACTCCGGCATGATGAAGTTTGGATGAGCCTCATAGTAGCGCAGAAGCTTATCTTGGAAGGCAGAGAGACGGAAAAAATAGCTCTCCTCTTCGCGGTACTCGACTTCTCGGCGGCAGTCAGGGCAGTGCCCTTCCTCCAGCTGGGATTCCGTCCAAAATGATTCGCAAGGCGTGCAATAGTAACCTTTATAGACATCCTTGTAGATGTAACCCTTATCATAGAGGGTGGTAAAGATCTTCTGCACATTCTTGGCGTGCTCTTCACTGGAAGAACGGACGAAGGCATCTGGCTCTACATCCAAGAGTGCCCAGAGGTCCTTGATGGAGTCGACGATTGGGTCGATGTATTCCAATGGCTCCTTGCCATTCTCCTTAGCAACGCGAGCAAGCTTCTCCCCATGCTCATCGCTACCCGTTGTATAGTAGGCATCGAAGCCCTGTTCCTTTTTATATCTTTTCACCGTGTCACAAACGATGCTCGTGTAGGTATTGCCCAAATGTAAATTTGCACTTGGATAATAGATCGGAGCGGTTATATAAAATGGTTGTCCCTGCGCTGCTCTTTGTTGAGTCATACTTACCTTCTTTCTACTCTTCACCACAGATACTATCTTTTCTTAACTTTGATTCTACCCATTATTACCTATAGTCTGCAAGTGGACCTTGAGCCTAGGTCAGCTTGCCCTCTTTGATAAGCGGTTTTGCCCCTTTACTTAAGCCCCCGATAGCAATTACGGTACCAATGCCGCTCACTAGGGTGGCCATAATCAAGCTCACCGAAACCCCAAACCTACCCATGACAACACCAGCCAGGATGCCGCCAATAGCGCCGCCGAACATGCCCATAATCTGTGTAACCGCCTGTCCTTGGACCATATCCTCCCTCTCGACCACCTGGTGGGCAAAGTAAGTAAAGGATGGCGTAAATAAGCCGTAAGCCAACATCTGGGAAGTCTGAGCCACATAAATCATTTCTGGATTAACTGCGATAACCAGCAAAACTCCCTTGACTGTAAAGAAGATGGTGGAAATCATGAGGGAAATCCGGTCTGGAACTCTCTTACGTAACAAGCTGTAGGAGAACATGGGAACAATCTCTAAAAAACCGCCCAGCGCCGCTGCGATACCCATCTGATCTTCCGTCCCACCGACATTCTCCATGATATAGATGAGGAAGTTGCTAAAGAGCGTGTGGCCCATAAATATTAATGTGCCACCAATGACTAAAGGCACGAAGATGGGGTACTTGCGATAGAAATCCAATGCAGACTTGCTGATATCTGCTTGTTCACTCAAAACCCTGACCACCTTAGGCGTTTGGGGCAAGAAGATGATGGCAATAGAGCTAACCACGTGGCTCGCTGTGACAAAGACGATAAGGTAGTCCGAAGGATTAGCCTTAAAGAAAGCACCAAAGAACAAGGAGGCAAGTGAAAACCCGATCGACCCAAAGCCTCTGATTACGCTAAAGGATATCTTGTATCCCTGGGACTCATAAGCCAAGGATATTGAATTTAGTATCGACTGCGACCCTATCTCAAAACTAATCAAAAGCAAGAAGACCAAGGCATAGTAAAATCTGGGTACGCTATCGAACAGGAGAATGGGCAGCATGATGAGAATCGGCAAGGCTAATTGGATAGCCGCGACATCTCGAAGAGACAAGTGCTTGGAGTGGTCCGCTAATTTCGCACTAAACTGTTGAAGTGCGGCGGAAAATAGGTTACCTCCTGCCAATAGTAAGCCAACAAACTCTATGGAGAATCCTTTATCTCTCAAGTAGAGCGTAGCAAATAACAAAACTCCAGCGAAGCCAATAAAAAACGAAAACTGGATGATAATATTTTGAACCGTTAGCCGTCGATTACGCATGCCTATTTCCTTTCCAATAATGCCCTATTATATCATTAGAGCGAACTCTATCTTACCATGCTATGAAAAAAATTGACATTTTTTCGTAAAGCGACTAAGCTACTAACATATCAATATAGATGGTGAATGTGCTTACAACACAGGAGTCTAACAGGTTGACGCCCTTAAAACGTCTGGAGGCTTCGGCAAAGAAAGGTGGTACCGCGGATATTTCGCCCTTTCAACCGAGCTTTTTTTATTTTTACGGAAGTTGCCTTTCAGCAAGCTACTTGCGGAGAAACAGCAGACGAGAACAATCACAAAAGAAAGCATACGAGGAGGTAGAATGAGACCCTTTTATGAGAAAGAATACGATAATGTCCTAGACGAGCTGATCGATCGAGGATACTACGAGGACAGCACCAATGAGGAAGAGCTGAGAAAGCTACTTTCCCAAGAGGGCGTGCCCTTTTATATTGGCTTTGATGCCACCGCCGACTCTTTGACCGTTGGTCACTTTATCCAGATAATGGTCATGATGAGAATGCAAGCTTACGGCCACATTCCCCTTGCCCTCCTTGGTGGCGGAACCACGATGATCGGAGACCCCAGCGGCCGAAGTGACATGCGCACGGTCATGACCAAAGAGATGATTGCCCATAACGCTGACCGCTTCTTTGAACAATTCCAGCGCTTCATTGACTTTTCGGATGGTAAAGCCATCATCCGCAACAACGCAGATTGGCTGTTGAACCTAAACTTCCTTGAATTTATGAGGGAAGTCGGTGTCCACTTCAATGTCAACGAGATGCTGAAAAAGGATGCCTACCGCAACCGCATGGAAGCTGGCGGCTTAACCTTCTTCGAGTTTGCCTATATGCTCCTGCAGAGCTACGACTTCCTCGTTCTTTACCGGGAGAATGGCTGTCAATTGCAGCTGGGTGGTTCTGACCAATGGGCAAACATCATTGGCGGCGCAGAGCTCATCCGCAAGGTAGAAGGTCCCGAAGCTAAAGCATACGGGATGACCTTCAAACTTCTAACCACAGCTGATGGCGTCAAGATGGGCAAGTCCATGAAGGGAGCTGTCTGGCTTGATGAAGAGAAGACCTCTCCCTATGAGCTCTTCCAGTACATGCGAAACGTCGATGACCGCGATGTGGAGAAGTTCCTGCTCCAACTCACCTTCCTACCTAAGGCAAAGTGCTTGGAGCTAGCTTCTTATACCGACCAAAGGATCAACGAAGCGAAGGAAGTCCTTGCCTACGAAGTAACCAAATTGGTCCACGGAGAAGAAAAAGCGAAGGAAGCATTAGAGACTTCCCGTTCTCTTTTCAGTCAAGGAGACGACCACGAGAACATGCCTACTGTAGAGCTTGACCTAAGCCAACTTGGGGAAAGCATCGGCCTACTCAACCTGCTCACAAGAGCAGGCCTGACCAAGTCTAACGGCGAAGCCCGCCGCTTGGTTGCTCAAGGCGGAATTACTATCGATGGCGACAAGATGATCGACCCTCTAGCGGAAATTGAAACGAAGAGACTAGAGGAAGGAATCACCGTAAAGAAGGGCAAGAAAGTCTTTACCAAAATACTTGCTCAATAAAGTAATCGACAAAAAAAACCGAGGACTAGGAATAGAATAATCTATTCCCGGTCCTCGGTTTTACTATTCATTAATGTTCTAATCAAGGATTAGTTGGAGCTGGCATAGGGTTCGATGTGTCTGGTAATTGAACTTCCTCTGCATTCTGCGCTTCTGCTGGTAGAACAATAGGTTCTACGGTGTCTTTTTGCATGTCCTTCATCGTCATTATCATTTGCAGGTTACCAAGCTCTGGCATGGAATTCCCAGAAGTCTCAAGCTCACCCATTACCTTTTCAAACATCTCAGCCATGAAGTTAGACATATCGATGCTCATCTCGATATAGTGGAAGTCATTCTTGTCAACAACCGCCTTAATGGGGATAGTCGCCGTGTACTCGGAGAAATCCAAGCCTGTGGAGCCACTTTGGCTTTGTAGATTTTCTGTGAACTCAGCATCACCAGCAAGATCAGATAAGGATGGTGCACCGCTGATCACATAGTTGCCACTCGCATCAGTTGTCATTGTGAAGATATCCAAGTTTGACATTGGCATGTTGGAGGTTGGCTGATTCTTTGCTTGCTCAACTTCTAGCATTCCCGTCTCCACTTGAGACTTGATATAGTTTTGCCCATCGCTGGAAACATATTGCGTGTAGGTCCCATTATCATTCATCAGGTACTGGGTCATGGTTGTACCTTGTATAACTGTCTCGACAGTCATGTTTGAGTTCTCATCGATTTTCATCAGCATATTCATCGATTGACCCATTGATATAGCGTCAATTTGATACTGAAGGCTCTTAGCATCAGCATAGTAAGCTTCTGCTTTTTTCACTACTTCATCAAGGCTTAGGTCTCCCTCTGTAGCAGTAGGCTCCTCTTGGCTAGAAACGACATTTTCGGTCGAACTCTCACCACCGTCAACACTGCTTTCCTGTGAGGTCTCGCTGCTGGGCGTCGCACTGCTTTCCTTTTCTTCATCGTTACTGCAAGCTACTAGAGCTAGAACCATAACGAGAAAGACTGCTAGTAGGCGAAATCTTTTACTCATCATTTTTCTCCCTTGTTTAGTTTTTTTTATCGTCGCGGAGGACTTGGCTAATTCTACCTCCTCCGACAACTTCATTTTCTATATAGACAACAGCTGCTTGTCCAGGGGCAATAGCTCGAACTGCCTCATCGAAAGTAATCTGAACCAGACCTTCCTCCAAAGGCTTTACCTTACAAGCTACTTCCTTTGCACCGTAACGCACTTTTGCTTTTGCACTGAACTCACAAGCTCTTGGTGACATGACCCAATTCCAATCATCCGCTATTAGGGATGTGGAATATAGTGAAGATTCGGGTCCAACGCTCACCTCATTTTTAGCCATATCTTTATCATATACATACATGGGTTCGGGCATTGCTAGGCCGAGGCCTCTACGCTGCCCAATCGTATAGGATATTGCTCCTTTGTGGTCCCCTAGGACTTCCCCTTCTTTATTCACAAGCTTACCCGATGGATATGTGTTTTTTGTGTACCTTTCCAGAAAAGCGACATAGTCTCCATCCGGAACGAAGCAGATGTCTTGAGAATCGTGCTTCTTGGCATTGATAAAACCCGCTTTTTCTGCGATTTCTCTCACTTCCTCTTTGGTCAAAGCCCCGACTGGAAGAAGGACTTTGGATAAGATTTCCTGATCGAAATTATATAGAGCATAGGTTTGGTCCTTATGGTCGTCCACCCCCTTCTTTAGGCGGTAGCGGCCCTCATCGTCCTGGTAGACCTGAGCGTAATGACCCGTTGCAATATAATCACAACCCAAATCCTCCGCCCTTTGCAGCAGGTGGTCAAACTTGAGGTAGCGGTTACAATCAATGCAGGGATTGGGGGTTAGCCCCTTCTCGTAAGATTCGACAAACTTCTTGATGACCTTCTCTTCGAATTCATCAGAGAAGTCAAAAACGTGATAATCAATGCCAAGTTGGAAGGCGACGCTTCTGGCGTCATCCACATCATCCAAACTGCAGCAGGTGTGGCGGGGGTTAATCCCCACCGTGTCGTTCTCATAGAGCCTCATGGTTACACCGATGCATTCGTAACCTTGCTCCTGCAAAAGGTAGGCAGCAACGCTGGAGTCGACACCCCCGGACATGGCCACTAAAACTTTCTTCATGCCTTATCCTTTCTATAGCTTCCAACAACTTCTTTGATTAGCTCAATCGCATAGACCACATCCTCTTCCTTAGTTTCTGGACCAAAGGAAAGGCGTAAGGCTCCTTTCCTTCTCTCTTCAGATAAACCCATGCTCACAAGAACATGCGATGCCTCCCTAGCACCTGCGGAACAGGCCGACCCAGCCGAAGCATAAAGGCCCCTTTGACTTAGCTGGTAGAGCAGGACGTCTTGGTGGATTCCTAGAAAAGTAAAGTGATTGATGGAAGGAATCTTCCGATCAGCCGAGCCTGTCAGCTGGGCTCCCGGAATCTCCAGCAGACCCTCAATAAGCCTTTGGCTCAGTTTATGCCACTTAGCTAGATTTTCTGGCAAGTTATTTGTGGCAGAGGCCAGGGCTTGGCACATGCCAACAATACTTGCCACTGGTGTTGTCCCTGCCCGTTTACCCCGCTCCTGGCTTCCTCCATGAATGAGGGGGCTAAGCTCTATCTGGGGTTGATAAAGCAGAGCGCCTACTCCCTTGGGACCCCCAAACTTGTGGGCAGAAAGGCTGAGTAAGTCGATATTATCGGTCAATGTTACGGGCATGTGTCCAAGAGCTTGAACAGCATCCGTGTGGAATAGAATGTTTTTCGTCTTAGCAAAATGAGCTAGCGAGGAAATATCCTGTATGGTCCCCAGCTCGTTGTTAACGGTCATTATCGACAGGAGGGCAGTCTTATCATTGCAGACTTCTTCCACACTGGATAGGTCAATCAAACCATCCCTGTTTGGCTTTACGTAGTGGACCTTGTAACCAAAATCCTCTAAGAAGGCAAACGTCTCTAACACCGTTTCATGCTCAAAAGCTGAGCAAACTAGCTCTGTCCTGCCCACTTTCTTGCCTAGCCTTGCTGCGGTCAGGATGGCTTGGTTATTTGCCTCCGCTCCGCCCGAGGTGAAGATAATCTGCTTGGGCTTCACACCTAAGAGACGAGACATCGTCTCCCTCGCAAAGACCAAAGCTCGATTGGCCTCATCGCCCTTCTTATGGGGGCTGTTCGGATTGCCAAATTGATTGAGCAGGTATGGCTGCATCTTCTCATAAGCTTCAGGTAAAAGCGGGCTAGTCGCTGCATAATCTAGGTAGATCTCTTTGGTCTCCATTAGCTCTTCCATTCTCATTTAACCCAAGAGGAGCAAGCTGACGGCCATCACAATCATGCCGGAAATTACACCGTATATAGCTAAGTGGTGGGCTCCGTACTTCTCTGCACTAGGCAGAAGCTCATCAAGAGAAATGTAGACCATAATACCGGCAACCAAGGAAAAGATAATCCCAAAGACGCCGTCATTGAGAAAGGGCATCAATAATAGGGCGGCAACGAGAGCCCCAATGGGCTCCGCCAAGCCGGATAGTAAGGATATGCCGATTGCCTTCTTCTTATTGCCACTGGAATAGTAAATGGGCACAGCAACGGATATTCCTTCTGGGATATTGTGGATAGCGATGGCAATCGCAATGCTCAGACCCAAGGAAGGGTCCACCAAGGCGCTCATGAAGGTGGCCATACCTTCGGGGAAGTTATGGATACCTATCGCTAAAGCTGACATGATGCCCGTGCGGTGAAGGTCATCTTCCGCGCTCTTCTCCCCATTTTTCTCAGGTCGTTCAACCTTCTTCACCTGTCTCATTTCAGAGAATTTTTCTAAATCCTCCTCACTGGCATACTCATGAGGGTTGTCATCTTCAGGAATAATCCAGTCGATGATTGCAATGAAAGCCACTCCTACAAAAAAGAAGAGGACGCCAATCCAATCGCTACCTTGGCCAAAAAAATGGTTAATGGATTCAATTCCTGTAGGCAGCATCTCCACGAAGGAAACATAGATCATAACACCTGCCGAAAAGCCCAAGGCAGCGGACAGAAACTTCGTATTGGTCCGCTTCATTCCTAGGACGATGATTGCACCCAAACCGGTGGAAAGGCCGGCTAATAAAGTCAATGTAAAGGCATAAATAAAATTACTGCCATACTCCATATCGGTTCCTCTCTACTTGAGATTTGTTCAAGCATTCTACTGTTTTTAAACGAAAATAGCTTAGAATTATTGCAAACAATAACTCTAAGCTATATCAAGCAAGTATAAGTTTCGCAATCAGATCAGAAATTATTCTTCTGCTTCGGCTTACTCATCAGCTTCATCTTCTTCGTCACCGATTTCAGGTACATCTGCTGCATCAACATCTACATCTTCGAATTCTTCTTCATCGAACTCTTCTGGCTCTGTTAGGGTACATACGGCCTCTTCAGGATCAGCTAGCACCTCGACCTCATCGATTGATGAGATATCAAGATCAGCAACAGTCATCGTGTCATTATATTGCATATCTTGAACGTTAACTTCTGCGGCTGAAGGAATATATGAAGGTAGGCACTCTACTTCAACTTCATCCATCATTTGAGTTAAGATAGAAGGTTGTAACCAGATCTCATCACGGTTTAATAGGACAACAGGGACGACAACCTTAATTTTTTCTTTCATGTTAACTTCGACAAAATCAACATGAAGGTATTCATCGCGTACTGGGTGCATCTGTGCATCCTTAACAAGTACAGTGATGGTGTTATCATCGAAAACTAAATCCACTAGGTTGGATGTTCCCGCTTCGTCTAAAACCTTTTGTAATTCCAAAACTGGAATTTGCACGTTGATGTTCTCTTTACCTTTATGGTAAACAACTCCTGGGACATTACCTGCCGCACGAAGTTTGTCTACTCTATTTTTTCCAATATCTTCTCTCACTTGAGTATGAAGAGTATATTCAGCCATATCTTCCTCCTTAAATTATTACATACAGATTATTATACAAAACTATTGCCCCAAATTCAAACAAAATGGCTTGTTTCTCTTATTCTTGTTCCTGCGACTGTTTCAGTGCGGACGAAAGAGCGTCTCGAAAACCTTCTGTTGTCCTCGTCGCTCCAGAGATGGTATCAATCGTTTCATTATTTGTTGAAATCGCTTGTTCGATCAGAGACTCCAGCGCTCTGCCGCCGATGTTTGCTGTCTCATGGGAGTCTAGCACCTTAATCTCATAGATTTCCCCATCTTCAGCTATGGTCACCGACAGGCGGATGTCACCTTCCTCGGAGTAACCTTTGCCGACACCTTCATAGGTTCCTGCTTGGTAGCCAGATGAACTCGATCCACAAGCAGTAATCAAAAGGAGCGCTGCCCATAAGATCAGCAGAGTACCTTTTCTATGCATGCTTTCCCCCTTTCGTCTCTTCTCTTTCTTTAAAAGTTGCAGAGGCTGTTACCCTTGTCGTACCGTCTGCAACAATCCGGCCGACAATCTGATTATCCTCTACCCGCTCGACCTCAATGACCGGATGATCATCCCTAAAAATCTGTTTCTCGTAGACGATGATAAAGGAGGATAGACCAGAAGTCTCAGCGACGTAATCGACATTGACTTCATTGAACCAATCGATGATGGCTGCATTATTGACATGGTGGTTGCTATCGATATCCGTTTGCCTTGGGCTCAGTTCCTTTTGGTGACTATAGGTCGCAAGCTCCTTGAGCTTAGGTCTGGGCTTTTCATAAAAAGCTTCCGTTTCACCGAAGTGATCAAAAATCCTTCCGTCGATTCGGCCTGGCCGTTTTTTCTTCACATCGACAAGCAGCCAAACGCTATCGGCATAGGCAAGAATGTTATCCTCTTCATCCAAGAGGAGAAAATTCCTCTTCGCAAAGAAGCGGTTGTATTCATAGGGAAAGGTCACCGTCTTCACCCTGCTGTGGGCAAGGGGGAAGCGTTCAATCTGGATGTCCCAAGAGTAGACCATCCACACCTTCCCATCATCCTCTTCAGGTCTGTAAACGGCATTGTAATGCATAATAGAGGTATCTGTCCACATATGGATGAGCCCCGGTAAGGTGAGCACTAAATCCTCATTACAAAGAAAATAGGGAACATGCCAATCTAGGTAAAATTCGTGGCCACTTGTTTGTTGATACTTCAAAATTCGCCTCTTCAATCTAATTGCTTCCACAGTTTACGATACTGGTATAACATCACTAGTTCTAGTATAACCGAAATCCATAGGAATATCTTGACTAAGAGGCTCTGTGCAATCACTGGCAGAAGCCTTTGCATGAAAAACAGGATGATAAAGAAGAAAGAGTTAGCCACCAAGAGCGCCGTCAAGGACCCCATTTTAGCTCTAGCATTTTGCCGCTTGGTCTCCTCAGGGCTTGCCTGTTGGGATAGGCCAAAACGGAAGTCCCTGCGCTGTAAGCTTCGCCCAAAGTCAGCCGCCCAACTGGGAAAGTCTCTCGCGACGACTCCGCTATCGTATAGAACAGGAAAAATAGAGCTGGTAAAGTAGTCTCTACTGATAAAATTCCGTAACAATTTTCTGGCGATGGGTTGGGCCATCTCCAAGATATTCTGATCCAAATCCAGGGAGCTGATAACCCCTTCCAAGATAGTTAAAGCTTTGAAGAACATGGTCAAGGACCCAGGCAACCTGATCTGATACTTGTAGAGCAGAGAGAAGAAGTCATTGATCATGACCTGCAAATCAATCTCCTTGAGGGTCAAGGTCAGATAGTGGTCCAAGATTCGTTGGATATCATCTTCCAACCTGGTGTTTTCTGCATCGGGATTGAGCAGGTCCAATTGACCTAGGGCGTCGAGAATGACCCGAGGGGAATCTTTCGTTATACCTAAAAAGAGTAAAAGAATCGCGTACTTGTCCTTAACCGACAAGCTGCCCATGATGCCAAAGTCGAGAAAGACGATATCTTCTGTAGAATTGATAAGAATGTTGCCGGGATGAGGGTCGCCATGGAAAAAGCCGTCTCGGAAAACTTGATTGGCATAGGAGTAGAGCAGGCGCTTAGCAATATCTGCCCTGTCCTTTCTCTTATAGGTCTTTACGATATAGCGAAGAGATGGGGCATCAAAATACTCCATCGTCAAAAGCTCTTCCCCTGAATAATCCAAAAGAAGCCTGGGCGTATGCACATACTTGTCCCTTTTAATCATCTCTTGGAACTTGATCAGATTCTTGGCTTCCTTGCGAAAATCTAGCTCGTCCAAGAGCTGCCGATGAAACTCAGCCAGCATGCCCTCATAATCGATGATTTGTGAAAAGGAGAAAAAGCGGTCCAAAGTGCCCGCCAAATCCCTCATCACTTGAATATCTGCCTGAATGATCTCTTTAACACCAGGCCTTCTAACCTTCAAGCACACCCTCTCTTGATTATCTTTCAGGGTAGCAATGTAGACTTGGGCAATGGATGCGGAAGCAATTGGTGTCTCCTCTAGGCTTAGAAAGACATCGGCTAGGTCGCGCCCAATCTCCCGTTCAATCTGCCCTCTCATGTCCTGGAAAGGCAGAGGGGCGACATCGTCTTGGAGTTTCTCCAGCTCTTCGATGATGGGGTGGGGTAAGATATCGTAACGAGTCGACAGAACCTGCCCAAGCTTGATATAGCTAGGGCCCAGTTCTTCCAAGAGCTTGTAGAGCTTCTTTCCAATCGTCTCCTCCAGCTGTACTCTGCTTTCCTCTTTGTCCTCCTCCTTAGAGATTTTCACCCAATGGCGGATATCAAAAAGCAACTTGGAGGCAAGAATCTTCTTCAAGATTACCCGTTTTGTATTTTTTCTTGTCGTTGTCATAAGCCACCCACCTGCTACCGCTTTTTCACTTACGGTAAACACATACAGAAAAGGCCGATCTAACGATCGACCACTCTCTTAGAACTGTTGATCTCTCTTGTCCGCCTCTTGAGCGAATTTCAGTTCTTCACGGATAATCTGGCGAACATCATCTTTCGTTGCAAAGTCTGCCGTCTTTTCAGCGATTTGTTCATCGATGTATACATTCATCTTGTTTCTTTGCTCTTCACCCTTTTGCACGAGGTCATCGACGACTTGAGAAGCCTCTTCCTTCTTCACTTCTCCTCTTTCGACCATGTCTTCAACGAGTGTTTCGATTTTCTCCTTAGAAAAAGCAAATAAACCTACGCCAAAATTGATTACTTTATCAAATTGATCTTTCATGTCTTCCCCCTATAGCGTTTCGAGTAACTTTTCACTGGTTAGCTCATTTTACTACTTTTGAGCGGCGGTAATCAAGCGAGTTTCCGCTTACTTATTCTTCTCGGCATTGTGCAAAACGAGGGTACAAAAATCATCATTGCTCTCCGTATTACCAATGAGCTTAACAAACTGTGCATAGGTCTCTTCCTGCCTCTGCCCTCTTCCCTTTTTTCTGATCTCATACATAGTCCTCTGCTCTTTCGGATCGAGTAAGAGGTCATCGCGGCGAGTACCCGAGGTAAAGATGTCAATCGCTGGGAATATGCGCAGTTCAGATAGGTCCCTGCTCAAGTGAACTTCCATGTTGCCCGTTCCCTTAAACTCCTCATAAATCATATCATCCATTCGAGAACCCGTATCCTTTAAGCAGCTAGCAAGGATGGTCAAACTGCCAAGCCCATCAATGTTTCTTGCCGACCCAAAGAATCGCTTAGGTGGATATAGGGCAACGGGATCGAGACCACCGGATAGCGTCCGGCCCGATGGGGATGTGGTAATGTTGTAGGCTCTGGACAAGCGTGTTAGCGAGTCGAGCAAAATCATGACATCCTGACCACTCTCCACTAGTCTCTTTACCCTATCTAGGAGGGCTTCAGCGGTCTGAACGTGATTTTGTGCTGGTTTATCGAAGGTAGAGGAGATTACCTCTGTTCGGATACTGCTTTGTGCATCCCGCAAAAGGTTGACGCTGCGCTCGAAGTCCGTCACCTCCTCAGGCCGTTCATCGATCAGAAGGATAAAGAGATAAATCTCTGGGTAGAGCTGCTCAACGGAATG
This sequence comes from uncultured Peptoniphilaceae bacterium, assembly GCA_964346245.1. Lineage (GTDB taxonomy): Bacteria > Bacillota > Clostridia > Tissierellales > Peptoniphilaceae > CAYFUF01. Next base: position 117,592 of record CAYFUF010000001.1, read on the forward strand.
GGCAACTGACTTCAAAAGCGAAGTTTTGCCCGCTTTTGGTGGACTTACAATCAGACCACGTTGACCCTTGCCAATTGGAGCAACCAGGTCGACTATCCGAGCGGAGATGTCATTGGACTTGCGCTCCAAACGGATCCGCTCGTCAGCATAGACGGGGGTCAAGTCATCGAAGTCTACACGATTGCGGTAGGTGATAGGTGATGTGCCATTGATACTGTTGACATAGATTATGGGCGCATACTTGTCCTTATCGTGGTTGTCCCCGACTATGCCCTCGATCAAGTCTCCCGTTCTCAGTTGGAAACGCTTGATGTGTGATGCAGGCACGTAGTAGTTCTCATTCTGTCCATCTTCCGTTTCAGATCGTAAAAAACCGTAGCCATCCTGCATGACTTCCAACGTTCCCACCGTATAAGGCAGGTCGTGACGGTAATTGTCCTCACTATCATTGGAGGCTTTTTTCTTTTTTTCCGGCTCCTCTTCTTTCGCCTTATCGACGGTAAAGAGGGAGCTAGCATCATCGGCTGTTTCTTCCTTACCGACACCTTCCCTCTCCTCTTTGATTTCATTCAATTGGTCTTGCCTCTTTGAAGGTGGGATGAAGGTTACTGCTTGCTGCCTCGTGGATGCGGACGATGTACCTTCTTCAACTTGCTGGGATTCGTCTCTTTGCTCCTCAAGAGCAGAACTGGTCGTATCTTTTGCATCATTTTGCTTATCATCGTCTTCCAACCATGAAATAAGCTCATGTTTCTTATACTTGTAGCTTGCGGCTAGACCTCTTTCCTTGGTCAGCTGGCGCAAATCTACGACGGTCATTTGGTCATAATTCGCCTTCAATGGGAACCTCCGTTTGAATGAAAAATAAAAATTGGTGAGGGTGAATAGGTGTTACTAAAATATGAAAATAAAAAAATAGAATAAATAATTGGGAACAGGACCTTTCCGTGGGGAAAGGTCCGCAGAAGTTCCCTCTTCAATACTATTAATTGTAAAAAACTTATTTCGCTTGACCTGAAGAGCCAAACATGTCCATCTTCTCCTTGACCAAGCGAACAATCGCTTCCGTACCAGGTAGGAGCAGTTTTCTTGGGTCAAAGCCCTTGCCTTCTCTGTCTTTGCCAGCTTCGATATATTCCCTAGTCGCTTGAGCAAAAACTAGTTGGCACTCGGTATTAACGTTAATCTTGGCAACGCCCAAGTCGATAGCTTGTTTAACCATCTCTTCAGGAATGCCCGTTCCTCCATGGAGAACCAGAGGTAGGTCGCCAGTCAGGTCCTTGATGCCTTCGAGGGCTTCAAAGTCTAATCCTGCCCAGTTTTCTGGGTAAACACCGTGAATATTTCCGATACCTGCTGCTAAGAAGTCAATGCCGGTGTCTGCTAGTTGCTTACACTCTTTAGGATCAGCGATTTCTCCTGCGCCGACAACGCCATCTTCTTCACCACCGATAGAGCCGACTTCAGCTTCTACGGAGATGCCTTTAGCATGAGCAAGTTCGACAATCTCTCTTGTCTTTGCAAGGTTCTCTTCCAAGTCATAGGAAGATCCATCGAACATAACGGAAGTGAAGCCAACTTCAATACATTCCTTGGCTTGCTCGTAGTTGCCGTGGTCTAAGTGGACTGCTACAGGAACAGTGATTCCCATTGCCTTATCCATTGCCTCAACCATAGCAATAACCGTTCCAAAACCGGTCATATATTTGCCTGCGCCACCAGATACACCCAAGATAACTGGGCTCTTTGTCTCTTCAGCAGCTTGTAAGATTGCTTTGGTCCATTCCAAGTTGTTGATGTTGAACTGTCCAATCGCATAGTGACCTGCTACAGCCTTGTTGAGCATTTCTTTTGCGGATACTAACATTTTGACCTCCTGTTTCGCTACATCGCATCGTCTTTTCTCTATTTTATCATACCTTATTTGCGCAATATCTGCAGACTTTCGTCTTACACTCTCCAGATGTCTTGAGCGTACTCGCGGATGGTGCGATCAGAAGAGAAGTAACCGGAATTAGCCAGATTCTTTAAACACTTCTGTGCCCAGCCCCTGCGGTCACGGTAAGCTTCATCGACTCTCTCTTGCGCTTCCACGTAGCTTCTGAAGTCGTAGAGGTTGTAGTATTGGTCAGCCCGACCACCATTTTGTGGTGATACCAGCTCGTTATAGATATCCAGGAACATGAAGGTGCCGTTATCGGTGATGCTATCCTCATTGAGCAGCATATCGATTGCCTTCTTCAGTTCGATATCTCGGTAATAGTATTCCTTGGAATTATAGGTTGTTGCAATTTCCGCCAGTTCCTCAACGGTAGCACCGAAACGGAAGTTAGCTTCTTCACCAGCTTCACGGAAAATCTCGACATTTGCCCCATCGTAGGTACCGAGAGTTGGGGTTGCGTTCATCATGAACTTCATGTTACCAGTACCGGAAGCTTCCTTACCTGCGGTGGAAATCTGCTCAGAGACATCGGCTGCTGGGAAAAGTTCTTCCGCTGCGCTAACCCTGTAGTTCTGAATGAAGACTACGCGGAGCTTATTGCAGATATCCTTATCGTTATTGACCAGTTCAGCTATCTCGTTGATAAACTTGATGATTGCCTTTGCACGGAAGTAACCAGGAGCTGCTTTGGCACCGAAGATAAAGGTTCTTGGGACCATATCCAGGCCTGGATTCTTCTTCAGCTTGTTGTAAAGATAGACGATGTGGAGGGCGTTAAGCAGCTGACGCTTATACTCGTGGAGGCGCTTAATCTGTATATCGAAGATAGACTCCGGATTCAGGCGAATGCCTTCCGACTTTTCAATAAACTTGACCAATTGCTCTTTCTTGACCTGCTTGATGCGGTTGATTTCCTCTAAGGACTCATCGTCATCGAGGTATCTCTCCAGCTCTTTGAGCTTGGTCAAATCATGTTGCCAATCTTCTCCGATTCGCTCGTTAATGAATTGGGTCAATTCAGGATTGGCATACTGTAACCACCGTCTAGGCGTAACTCCGTTGGTCTTGTTATTAAAGCGCTCTGGCACTAATTCGTACCATTGGCACAGGGTATCATCCTTTAAGATATTGGAGTGGATCTCAGCAACACCATTTACGCTGTTAGACACCCAGATGGCAAGGTAGGCCATCTCGACGACATTATCATGAATGATGCGGTAGCTATTAATCTTCTCCTCATCCATCTGGATTTTACGGAGTTCAGAAATCATCTTTTGGTCGATTTCACGAATTAGGGTTAAGCAGCGAGGGTTAACTTCTTCCACAATATCCAAGCTCCACTTCTCCAGCGCTTCTTGGAGAACGGTATGGTTGGTGAAGGCGAAAGACCGGGTCACGATAGCGTAGGCCTCGTCCCAAGAGATTCCCTCCACATCGATAAGAATACGCATAAGTTCTGGAATGGCAATAACAGGGTGGGTATCGTTAAGTTGGAAGATGTGGTAGTCAGTAAAGTTCTTGAAGGTCTTATCTTCAGGGAAGTTTTCCTTATACTTGGCAATAACATCTTGGATGGAGGCAGAGGTAAAAAAGTACTGCTGCTTTAAGCGCAGAACCTTACCTGCTCGTTGGATGTCGTTAGGATAGAGGACGCGGGTAATGTCTTCTGCCCTATTCTTCTCTTGAACGGCCTTGTCATACTCAAAATTATTGAAGTAGTCGAAGTTGAAGCCACTATCCAAGGCCTCAGCTTGCCACAAGCGGAGAGTGTTGACGACACCGTTTTGGTAGCCGACGATAGGCATATCATAAGGAACAGCCAGGACCGATTGGTCACGGAAGGACACCACTCTCGCATCGGATTCTCTGCGGATTGACCAGAAGTCACCCTTCTTAAGCCAATCATCGCCCATTTCGTGCTGGAAACCATCCACAAATTTTTGCTTGAAGATACCTTGGGAGTAACGAATGCCGTAACCCTGCACTGGCAGGTTTTCTGTTGCAGCTGACTCAACGAAGCAAGCGGCTAGGCGGCCTAAACCACCGTTTCCTAAGGCTGCATCCTCCTCCTGGTCCTCTAAATCTGCTAAGTCGAAACCAGTATCCTTGATAACTTCTTGGGCTTGATCGAGGATGCCTAGGTTTAATAAGTTGTTACCAAGAGATCTTCCGATGAGAAATTCAGCGGAGAAGTAGTAGACGTTCCTGCGCTTACTGTTTTCTTCTTTCGATCTCTTCCAGTCCTCTTGGATCTTATTCATCACCGTCTTGGATAACGCACCATACTTCTCAAAGGTCGATGAATGCTCGTAATCCACGCCGAACTCATTTTGTAAGTTTTCTCTCAGTTCATTTTTGAATTGATCTTTAGTCATTAGTTCCTCCCGTATAAGGTTGCAATTTCTCTTAATTTCATCATTAATTGGCGGTCAAAATATTCGTAACGCATGCGCCACTTCCAGTTGCCGCCCAAGAGACCTGGGACATTCATTCTGGCTTCATTGTCCATCCCCAAGACATCTTGCATCTGCACAATACAGATATCGGCGACTGAACTTGCCACCCCGCGAATGATACCCCAGAGGATGCCTTCTTTCTCATTCAAACCGAAATACTGGGTGGTGTATTCTCTCGTTACTAAATCTAAGTCCTTCCACCAACCCATCAGCGTATCGGAGTCATGAGTTGACGTATAAATTGAACTTCTAAATTCTAAATTATGGGGCAAGTACTCGGAGTTGTCTTCACCGAAAGCGAACTGAATGGGGTTCATCCCCACGAAGCCCGTCTCTTCTCTCAGCTTAATGACCTTATCGCTAAGGACACCCAAGTCTTCGATCAGGAAGGGCAAGGGACCTAGCTCTTTTTCCAAAGACTCAAACAGATTGAGTCCGGGGCCGTCCTCCCATTCGCCATTTCTTGCCGTATCATCCTCGGCCGGAACGGACCAGTAATTGCCAAAGCCAAGGAAGTGGTCTAAGCGGAGGATATCGTAGAGGTCCATGTGCATCTTGACCCGCTTTTTCCAAAATTCGTAGTCATTCTCCTTCATTGCAGCCCAATCATAGATGGGGTTACCCCAGCGCTGTCCTTCTTTGGTGAAAAAGTCTGGTGGAGCACCAGCAACCACTAGGGGTTGCAATTCTTTATCTAATAGGAACTGGTTGGCATTGGCCCAGACGTCTACCGAGTCCATGGCCACATAAATGGGCATGTCGCCAATGATCTGGATACCTAATTTGTGAGCATAGCTCTTCAATTCCTCCCATTGTTCGAAGAATTTAAATTGGATAAAGTACTGCAATTCTAGTTGGTCCTTGTGGTTGTCGGCAAATTCCTTGAGGGCCTTCTTCTGGTGGTGCTTGAGTTCTTCGGGCCACTCGGTCCACTGCACATCCAGCTGTTCCTTCTTGATGGCCATAAACAGGGCGTGATCTTCCAACCAATACTTATTCTTCTTGTAGAAGTCCTGTCTCTCCTTCAAACGGTGGTCTTTAGCGTTGTGGAAGGCCTTCTCCAAAATACGGAAGCGATTATTGTATTGGAGGGCGTACTCTACATATTCGGGGTTGTCTCCAAAGTTAATGGGCTCTAGCTCTTCCTTGTTGAGCAGCCCCTCCTCACACAAGATATTGAGGTCGATAAAGTAGGGGTTGCCGGCATAGCTAGAGAAGCTTGAATAGGGTGAATCGCCATAGCTGGTTTGTCCCAGGGGCAAGAGCTGCCAGTACTTCATCTTTGACTCCGCTAGGAAGTCGCAGAAACGGTAGGCCTCTTTGCCAAAAGTACCGATACCATAATCGGAAGGCAGGGAATAGATAGGTAGGATGATGCCCATACCCCGATCAAAATCTACCCGCTGAAGCTTTGGACTTAACTTTTCTCTTCTCGTTGATGTAACCGCTTTCATTTCTGAAGATTCATGAGTGCCTGTTGCACTCATGTCCTTCTGAGCCAGCGGATGATTTCTTTCTTGAACCATCCTCATGTCCTCCTAATTGGCGTTCATCTCGTCCGTAACCAAATCTAACTTCTTCGTTTGGTCCGCCGTGATTAAGGCATCGATCATCTCTTCAATGTCTCCATCCAGGAAGTCGCCTAACTGGTGCACCGTCTTATTGATGCGGTGGTCGGTGACTCTTCCTTGAGGAAAATTATAGGTACGGATTCGTTCAGACCGGTCGCCAGTTCCAACCTGGGACTTTCTATCTGCAGATAATTCCTTCTGCTGTTCTTCTAACTTTAATTCATATAGACGAGCCATTAGTACCCGCATCGCCTTATCTTTATTCTTAATCTGACTCTTCTCGTCCTGGCAAGTAACGACTATGCCTGTAGGCTCATGAGTCAAACGGACTGCTGAGTCTGTCGTGTTGACGCTCTGACCACCATGACCGCTTGACCGGTAAACATCCACACGGACATCGTTCATGTTCAGCTCCACATCTACCTCTTCCGCCTCGGGAAGGACCGCGACCGTCGCGGTTGATGTATGGATTCTGCCACTGGATTCCGTTTCAGGCACCCGCTGTACTCGGTGGACTCCCGATTCATACTTCAATATTGAATAGGCTCCCTCACCTTTGACCATAAAGGTCGCTTCCTTGACGCCGCCGATACCTTGGGCAGTGTAATCAAGTTCCTCGGTGGCATAACCTTTCTTATCCGCAAACATGTGATACATCCGGTAGAGGTCTCCGGCAAACAAGCCAGCCTCATCGCCACCGGCACCAGCACGTATCTCAACAATGACGTTCTTGTAGTCGTTAGGATCTGTAGGAAGAAGGAGGACTTTGATCTCTTGCTCAAGCTTTTCCATGAGCGCTTCATTCTCCTGTAAGTCGTCCTTGAGCATTTCCTTCATATCGGGATCGTCTGCCTCAGGAATCATTAACTTATCTTCCTCTACCTTACTTCTTGCCTCGTCATAAGCATCATAGGCTTCAGCTAAAGGTTTGAGATTAACATACTCCCTATTAACCTTTTGCCACTCGTCCATATTGGCAATCAAATCAGGATCCGCTAGTTGACTCTCGAATGCCCGCAATCTATCTTTAATGTTATCTAAACTCTCGAACATACTTCCTCCTCATGACTATTTCCTTGCCTTAACTCTGCGGTTAAAGCCAGCATAATCATTTATTAAATCAATCTCTTGGAAATGACAATCCGCCAAGATTTGGCATACTGCTTGTCCTTGACCGTCACCTATCTCTAAAAAAATGTACCCACCTGTGCGCAGAGCCTCGTAGGCCTGTGGGATTAAACGACGGTAGATGTCTAAGCCGTCTGCTCCGGCAAATAGGGCAATCTCTGGTTCATAATCCAGCTCCTTTTGCAGGCTAGCTCTACTAGCTTCCTCCACATAGGGTGGATTGGAAATAATAATATCGAATGAGCCCCTTACTTGGTCCAACAAGTCGGATCCTTGCCAATAAAGTGGACTGGGCCTCTCCATGTTATATTTTAAGCCATGTGGAGACTGGTCTGCAAGAAAAGCCTCATTTTCTTTAGCCAAGTTGAGCGCATCTTCCGAAATATCGACTGCTACTAACCTACCCAATCGAAAAGAAGTCTGCCCCTTTGCCTTCCTATCCAAAGATTCATGAATGAGCGTCAAGGGGATAATGCCTGTTCCTGTCCCAACATCAAGGACTGCCCAGGTCTTTTCTGGTTCCTGGAGTAAGTGGTCGATAACATCCTCTAGCAGATACTCAGTTTCAGGTCGAGGGATTAAAGCACGCTCGTCGACGAGAAAGTCCCTGCCATAGAAGCTCCAGCGGCCGATTGCATATTGCAAAGGATAACCTTGGGCTCTCTTCTTGATCATCAGCTCAAGGTCTCTTTTCTGCTCGTAAGTCAGAGGCAGGTCATCTCGAAAAAACTGGCTTCTTGCCTGTCCTAAACTTATGCCCATTATATAGCTGACCATGAGAATCAGGTCCTCTTTGCTTATCCGCTTTTCCTCAATCCACCGATTCATCATAGAATATCCGAGTGGTCTTCGGGGATGACTGCTTCCATCGCTTCAATTGCTACTTCGATCATCTCGTCGCTAGGCTCCTTCACCGTTGCCACCTTCTGTATAAACATACCTGGTGCCCTGAGGGCTTTGCTGAGGAAGTTGTCAAACTTGGCCGTCCAGACGTTTAGCTCATAGGTCAAACCCACCAAGATGGGAATCATCAGGAGGCGGATAGCAAATCGTAACAAAGGATTTGGCCAACCAAAAAAGCTCATCAAAAGAGCGGACAGGATGACTAGATTAGCTAGAAAGCTTGTTCCGCAACGGGCATGAACCCTGGGGTACTTTCTTACATTCTCAACCGTTAGGTCTTCTCCATGTTCATAAGCGGCTATCGTCTTATGCTCCGCGCCGTGATACATAAAGACGCGGTTAAGCTCATCCAGCTTGCTGATAGCGATAACATAGATGAGAAAGAAGATAATCCGAATGACACCCTCAATCAGGTTCAAGACCAAATTGTTGTTGATAAGCGGGCGAAACAAACCGGCTACCCAAGTGGGCACGAAAAAGAAGAGGCCAAAGGCAATCACAACCGCCGAAAAGACCATCAAAAAGCTCATGACCTTCTCTGCGCCCTTCTCCCCGAAAACCTTGATAAAGAATGATTCGAAGAAACCTGGTTTTTCCTCCTCTTCCCAATCTAATTGCTCAGCTGAGTATTCCAGCGCCTTGCTTCCTCGAGCAAAGGAGTCCACCAGGGCTCCTATTCCCCGAAAGAAAGGCAGCCGGAAGAGCTTATATTTTGTCGTTAGGCCCTCTGCAGGCTCTAACTTTACTCTTATTTCGTCGCTACCCGGCTTTCTCGTCGCTATGGCGACAAGTTCCGGTCCCTTCATCAAGATGCCCTCCATCAGGGCTTGTCCACCTATTGAGGTTGCCTTGACTTCCCTTTCCTTTGGTAAGGATGAGCTTCGGGCTAATTCTCTTTCCATCTTCTTCTCCTTCGTTGAGATCTAATAGAAAAAAAGGCGTCTCATCCGAGACACCTTGACTGTTAGTCCATATTGTATTTCTTCTTAAAGCGCTCAACACGTCCGCCACGTTCGGCAGTTTTTTGTTTACCTGTATAAAACGGATGGCACTCCGAACAAACTTCAACTTTAATTTCTTTCTTAGTTGAACCCGTTGTAAATGTATTTCCGCATGCACATGTAACTCGAGCATCTTCGAAGTACTCTGGTTGAATATCTTTTTGCATTAATGATCACCTCTCTCCGCTGTTGTTTCGACTAAATTAATAGCTTAAAAAGTATAACACATCTTCGATAAGGAATGCAAGAATTAATCAAAGCTCCCTATGTTTATGGCTAAAACCGCTTATCTCGACAACTT
>CAYFUF010000002.1:0-1764 GCA_964346245.1 uncultured Peptoniphilaceae bacterium
TTCTCGGTGCCCGCATTTTGGGTGACCTCGTACTCCGCATCGGTGCGGAGCTCGCGGAGTTCGGCTTCGCTGGGCTGGGCGTAGCGGTCTTCCTCCGTCAATGGTTGGCCTGCGAGGGCAAGGTTAATGTGGCAGTAGCCGCCCGGATTCTTATCCAAATAGTCCTGGTGGTAGTCCTCGCCACTGACATAGTTGGCAAGCAGCGCATTCTCCACGACAACCGGCTGGTCGAACTTTTTCTGCAATTGGTCTAAGCTCAGCTGGACCCTATCGACCGTGGCGGCATCCGTAGAGTAAATGCCCGTTCGATACTGGCGGCCCACATCGTTACCCTGGCGATTCACGCTGGTCGGGTCAATGATGCGGAAGTAGTGGAGGAGAATTTCTTCCAGGTCGATGGTGTTGGCATCATAGGTTAACTTGAGGGTTTCCGTGTGGTCTGTTGCGGCCAGATCCTCATAGCTGGTGTCGGCTGAGTTGCCGTTGGCGTAACCCACCTCGGTGTCCATCACTCCATTGATCCGCGCAAAGTAACCTTCCACGCCCCAGAAGCATCCGCCTGCCAGATAGATGATCTCCTCCTTCTTGCTCAGGGTTTGGACGACAGCCCCCACGTCCCCACTACTTTGCTCTACAATTGAGCTGCCACCATCCTCTGACCCGCAAGCTGCCAAGCTCAAAAGCAATCCAACGAGCACAATTATTCGCAAAGTTTTCATCGCTCACCGTACCCTTTCTCATTTTTTCCTAGCTCCATTATACTTCCCTGAGGAAAATCCCACAAAAAAAGCCTAACGCCCCATCCAGGAGGCGCCAGGCCTTAGTCATTTACCTATTTTTCCACATCAGCAGGAGACCAAGTCCCCTCCTCAAAATCCATAATCTCTTGGACGCGGCAGCTGTGGCGGCCGCCCTCGTAGTCGGCATTGATCCACTCATCCACCATCATCTTGGCTACTTCAACGCCGACGACTCGCGCGCCGAAGCAGAGGATGTTGGCATTATTGTGCATCTTGGACAGCTTAGCCGAATAAGCTTCTGAGCAGCAAGCTGCGCGGATGCCCTTGACCTTGTTGGCGGAAATGGAGATACCCACGCCCGTACCACAGATCAGGATGCCTCCGTCAAAGTCGCCAGCGGCAACAGCCTCTGCTACTCGGATTCCATAAATCGGGTAGTCGGTCCTTTCCGCGCTCTCTGGGCCGAAGTCTTCTACCTCGTGTCCCATTTCCTTCAAATGTTCTATGATAGCAGGCTTGAGCTCGACGCCTACGTGGTCACTGCCGATTGCAATTTTCATGTTGATTTCCTTTCCGGTTAACTGTTCCCATTTCCACAGGATATTGGTTTGATGATCTCTTCCATCATACCAAAAATTGTCCTCTTGTGGATAGGCTACCCTAGAATACCGACGGCGTTAGGATGCCTACAAAGGAGCCCACTTGTGAGAAAGTCCCTAGCATAAGTTGGCAACTATTCTTCTACCTGCTCTAGAGCCTCTTCCACAACCCCCTCCACCATCCCCCTCGTCTCCTCCACCAAGCGCTCATAATCCATAAGCGGATAGCTGGCAAGAGTAGGGTGCCCTTGCGTGCTGAAGTCCTGATAGTAGTGGGCATCGAAGGTATAGTCGAATACGAGCTTGCTGCCTTCCAGACTGATGAAGCCTGAGGGCTGGTAGGCTGAAAGGATGGTGTCTAGTGTAATGAGGGGGTAACCTTGGGCAAAGTCAACGACGTAGAAGCGGTGCTTATCTCCCCGCGA
>CAYFUF010000002.1:1864-85838 GCA_964346245.1 uncultured Peptoniphilaceae bacterium
GTAGAGGTAGTCGCCTGCATCGCTAGCAACCAAGAAGTTGTAGGGATAGGCATCCCCATCGGCGTAAACAAAGTCGCCAAGAAGGTCGCCAAATACACCGCCCCCAGCAAGCAAACTTGCCCCCCTCAACTTCTTGTGCTAAAATATAGGGGATTGAGAGCTAAGTGCTCTCGGGTGGTTACCACAATGGTTTGTGGTAGTTTTTATCTGATGTCCTCAATGCAGGGAGGGTGGGATGCGTGCATGATGTGGTACGGTTTCGCCAAAATGGATTAAGGGATCAGAGTTCTTATAAGAAAGAATTTTAAAACAAAAAAGCATCGACACCATCTAGATTGTACCGCACGGAGATTCTTCTCACGGCTAAGGCAGTCTTTTTTTGTGGCCTAAATGCAGAATCCCGTGATAACTAGACTAAGGGGCTATCATGGAAAGAAAATTCTTCAACTCGGCGGACGCTCTTGTGCAGGCGACCGCTAACGACGTTCAACCCACAAACCAGGTTGAAAGCACAGTACAGGTTCGGGAGGAGGACAATGCTCTTGTATTACCTCCCAAACAAGCAAAACAAACAACAGCAAAACCCCAATCCACATCCCTACAAGACCTGTGGCAGCGACTGCTGAACTATCTTAATGTGACCAACTTCGACGTGGTCTTTATTGTGTTGGGGAATATGGTTATGGCCTTCTCACTGGTGAATATTCATATTCAGGCGAATATCACGGAGGGTGGAGGCATCGGGTTGGCCATCCTGGTCAACAAGATGTTCGGACTGAATCCGGCGATTACCAGCTTTGTATTCGACACATCGCTGTATGCTCTGGGTTTCATCCTACTGGAAAGAGGATTTTTGAGAAGGGCGCTGGTATCGACGGTTATCTTCTCGATGTTCTACAGCTTTTTCTTCAACATGGGACCGGTGCTGCCTTCCCTGGCGGACAATCCCATCCTAGCGGCAACCCTAGGCGGAATGATGATTGGAATCGGCTGCGGCCTTGTGGTAACTCGCGGCGGCGTTACCGGAGGTGATGACTGCTACGCCCTCATCCTATCCAGCAAGACGACGGTCTCCCTAAGCAAGGCTTACTTTATCAGCGATGCCATCGTGTTGGCGGCATCCGCTCTAATCTATTTGCCGCTAGCTAATGTGGTCATCTCCCTTTATTCGACCGTCATCTCATCCTTCATCATTGGCCAATTCGAGCTTCACTTGCCTGAGCTGGACTTCCTGTGGGAAGAGAGAAAGTCTGAGGCGAACTAAGCGCTTCTTTACCCAAGGCTCTTGCAAGAACGCTGAGGAGCTCTGCAGCGGGCCATGCGCCGAAGCACACCACCAACCAAACCGCATGAAAACCAAATAAAACCCACAAATGAGGCAAACCTGCCAAAGCCAAACGGCTTTACACAGAGTTTACCTCATTTTTTTGTTTCCTTGATATAATGGTCGTAGTGATGGATGTTGGCGCTTGATAGGGAGAATAGGATGAGCGATTCGAGCAAGAATACTGGTTTAGATGAGAAGAATAAGAAACGAAGGGACATGTCCTACACGCAAAACCGAGAGCTCTCTTGGTTAGCTTTCAATGAACGGGTCTTGGATGAGGGCTGCGACAGCAGGGTCCCTCTTTTGGAGCGCCTGAAATTCATTGCCATCTTCACATCCAACTTGGATGAATTCTTCAGAGTCCGAGTGGGCTCTTTGGATAATTTGGCCGAGGTGAAGAAGGACGTTATCGATAATAAGACGGGATGGACCGCTACTCAGCAGATGGAGAAAGTCTTCGAGCGAATGCCGGCCATGTACGCCAAAAGAGACGCCGCTTTTGCCGAAGTGGAAGCTCTTTTGGCGCCCACTGGCATCGTCAGGCTGGATATCGACACGGTGGACAAGCGGACCCTGGGCATGCTGGACTTGTATTACGATATGAACCTGCAGCCCGTCCTTTCCCCCTTAGTGATTGACGCCCGCCACCCCTTCTCCCACCTAGCCAACGAACAGCTTTACATTTTCTCAGATATTGAAGACCAGAAGGGCAACCCCTACTATGGGTTGATCGGAATCCCCATGGCAATAGCTCCCGCCTACTTCCTCCCCGATTCCAGCCGCTACATCCTGCTGGAGGACCTGATCCAATACAAGGCCGAAAGTTTGTATGAGGGCTTTACGATCAAGAGTATGGCCGTCGTATCGATTACAAGGAATGCCGATATCAACCTGGATGAGGACATCGACGAGATGGAAGACAACATCCGCTCAGCCATCAAGAAGCAGCTCAAGAAGAGAAACCGCCTGGAGGCGGTCCGTTTAGAAGTGAAGGGGCAGCTGACCAAGAGGAGTCTGGAGTTTTTGCGCAAGCATCATGGCCTGGAAAAGAATCAGGTCTATAGCTCGACCGCTCCCCTGCTGATGAAATACGTCTTCATGATTGAGGACCACCTGGATCCATCCACCAAGGACAAGGTCTCCTATCGGCCGTTTGAGCCCCAGCCATCGCCCATGTTCCGCAAAGACCAACCCGTCATGAATCAGATTTTCGAAGGCGATAAAATCCTCCACTACCCCTTCGAGCGCATGGAGCCCTTCCTGCAACTCTTGAAGGAAGCCTCCCAGGACCCTCGGGTTCTGTCCATAAAGATAACGATTTATCGGATGGCCTCCGTCTCCAAGGTTGCCGAATACCTTGCCCAGGCCGCCGAGAATGGCAAGAAGGTCCTCGTTCTCATGGAGCTTCGAGCCCGCTTCGATGAAAAAAACAACATCGACTACTCCGAGCGCCTGGAAGAAGCTGGCTGCACCATCATCTACGGTTTTGAGGAGTACAAGGTCCACTCCAAGATCTGCCTCATCACCGCCTACTACGACAACGAAGTCCGAACCATCACTCAAATTGGCACCGGCAACTACAACGAGAAGACCGCCAAGCAATACACCGACCTCTCCTACATCACTGCGGATGAGGCAATCGGTCGCGACGCTGCCAACTTCTTCAAAAACATGCTCATCTCCAACCTTGATGGCAAGTACAACCACTTGCTGGTTTCCCCCACCGGCATAAAGCCCGCCCTCATGAAGCTTTTCGACCGTGAAATTGATAAGGCGAAATCGGGCCATGACGCCGAAATCATCCTCAAATGCAACAGCGTCTCCGAAAGGGACCTCATCGACAAAATGATGGAAGCCTCCAACGCAGGCGTAAAGATTGTCCTCATCGTCCGCGGCATCTGCTGCATCCGCCCCGGCGTGCCCAACCGTACCGAAAACATCCGCGTCATCTCCATCGTCGGCCGCTTTCTTGAGCACCACCGCATCTACTCCTTCGGTGCCGAGCAGGAAGACCTCTACATTTCCTCCGCAGACCTGATGACCCGAAACATCATGAACCGCGTCGAAATCGCTGTGCCCATCCGCAGCCCAGAAGTCCGCAAAAAAATAATCCGCCTCCTTCAAATCTATATCAAAGACACGGAGAAAGCCCAAGAGCTTCAAACCGATGGCAGCTACCTGCCTGTCGAGGGCGATGGCATCGACGCCCAACAAACCTTCATCAACCTTGCCGAGCAGGAAGCCCGCAAGATGCTCTACAACAAGGAGCTAACCTCCAAAATCGACCTGCGCAACGCCCCACGCATGGGCGACTCCCCCCACCAAGCACCCCGCGCCCTACCCACCGATGATGAGGCAATTGCAAAGCTCCGCCAAGAATTGGCAAGCGCCATGTCCGAGCCCCTCCAACCACAAACCACCCTCGAAGAGCAGCAACAACCCACCGTCCCCACAGAAGGCCCCCAAGAAACCGAAAAGCTTTCCTTGTGGGCAAGGATTAGGCGGTTGTTTTCTAGGTAGTTGAATGTATTGCTAGCTAGATGAGTTTACATGGAGATATCCATGAAAAGAGTTGCTCTTGCCCGTTTAATTATCAAACCCTGCAAGATTATCTTTGCTGATGAACCAACTGGTAAGGGTAATGTAAAGCATTTTGATGCAATAAAACAGATGGTCATGCTCAGAGCTTACCTAATTCATACGCCAGCTCAAGATTGCAGGAAAGAGGGAATTGTCTCGGCTAGCTTGTAGCCCTCTTGGTAGAGGCGCTGGATTGCCCCCTTGTCCTTCTTCAGCATATCCATGCCGTCGATGTTGTCTGGTGCAAGGAGGAGCAGCTTGCCCTCTTTTTCGTAGGCTTTGGCTTTCTCCAGTTGCCGGTTATAGGTATCAGCCCTCAAGGCTAAAGTCTGGGCTGCCTTGGGATACTTTCTTTTCAGCATCATGACATTCTTGGCATCGTCCTTTTCCGACCGATAGTAGTCCCTTGGCCGAGTAAGGATGAGGACGATTTTGTCGCAACCTTGATCAAAGGCAAAGTCAATAGGGATGGGATTGCTGAGGCCGCCATCATAGTAGAGATTGCCGTCCACGGGATAGGCCTGGTTGATAACCGGTACACAGGAAGAGGCCTTGACGGGAGAGTAGGCGTCCTTTTTCATGTCGGCTTTGGTGAAGATGTGGGCATGGCCCGTATTTGCATCAGTTGCCACCACCCGGTAATCCGTCTTAGAGGCAGCGAAGGTCTCGTAATCTAGCGGGTCTTCCCCATCGCTATTGGATAGGGTGGAGTAAGCGTAATCCAAGTCGATGTAATTTCTCTTCAAAAGCAGGTTTTTCATGCTCATGTATTCCTTGCGGAAGGCGTAGTCGAGGTAAAAATTCATTGTCCTCCCCCTCTGCTGGGCTAAGAAGTTAGCCAAATTACCGCTGCCCGCCGATACGCCGACGGCAAGATCGAAGTGAATGCCTTGGTCCATACAATAGTCCAAAACACCCGCACCAAAGGAATCCCGCATTCCGCCACCAACATCAACTATGCCTAACATTTCTCCTTCTTTCTATTTCAACAGATAAACTCTTTCACTCAAAAAATTTATTCATCATAACTTCAACAAATACTAACTTTTAGCGAACCCTACAAGCCCAAGAAAAAGTAGGACACCATGAGGATGACCCCTGCTATACCCGTCTTGAAGAGGGCATCACCTATAATCATCATGCCGACCACCATCATGACCGTGGTCGACCCGAAACCAGCGTAGATGTCGGTAAGGTCCATTGCTCCTAATATACCCATAGCCAAAGACGAGGCAAGTGCCGTTACCGCCAAAGGCAGCTTTTCTAAGGCAAACGAAATTACGGTAATGATGATAATGATTGCTATCGTGCTTTTTCCATAACTTTCTCCTTTAGGATAGGTTTGCCCAGACGCACGCGATGGTAACTGTTGCACCTGAATTAGCACCATTATACGATTAAAGTAGAGTCAAGGTGTGAAAAAGGAAAACTTATCACAAGAAAAAAAGGCCGCACTAAGTAACAGCCTCCATAATGACTAATTTATTTTTTTCCGTTGAGCTGTAGATAGATGCTCATCCGCTGTTCAATCTTCTCCTGTATCGGAAAATCTGCCCCAGCCTTTGCCCATTCCAGCAAGCATCCCCTGATGAGGGCTAAAATCGACTGAACATAGTCCAGACTCTCCAGAGGGCAGTCGAAGCCCTTTTCCTTGGCATCGTCCACCAACTCCAAAATGAGTTTCTCTATTCTTCGGAGTCTAACTTTGCTCTCCGTCAACTCCTCTAAAGAAGAAGCTAAGATGAGGAGGTTAGCATAATAACCCCAATCCGCAACGAACTCACCAAAGAAAGAGGCGAAGCTTAGAATGTCTTCCTCCCCCTTCTCGTGACTCTGCATAAGCGTCTTGCGTTCAATGAGAAAGTCATCCATGACCTCATACATGTGGGTTACCACATCGTACTTAGAGGAAAAGTAGGAATAAAAGGTTCCCAAGGAAATACCTGCCTTTTGGCAAATCTGCTTTACGGTAACATTCTCCATGCCCTGGTCGCCCAAAAGCTCCACGATGGCATCGGTAATCAATATCTTCATTTCAATGTTTTTTCGCTTATCCATGAAAAAACCTGCTTTCTATCTCCTGATCGTCCCGAGTCCTGCTGAGACGATTTCCCGTCTGTGTCCAATGATTAGTAACAGTATATAAGAAGAAGCGCCGAAAAAAAAGCCTATTTCCCCACAGGAAAATAGGCTTTTTTGAAACAATTCTTTGCCCTTGTTTAGGGCAGAAGAACTTGAGGATTTTCACTTTAAACGCTTATTTCTGTAATGCTGCAGATTCTCCTGCTATGCGTCCAAAGACAACCGTATCAGGTACAGCATTACCGCCTAGACGGTTGGCACCGTGGATTCCACCCGTAACCTCACCAGCGGCATAGAGGCCTTTGATGATGTTGCCATCGGTATCCACTACTTGGCCCAGTGGCGTAATTTCGATGCCACCCATGGTGTGGTGGATGGTTGGGACACGCTTAGACGCGTAATAAGGAGGTTTATCGAAAGCATCTTGCAACAGGGTCTTGTTCATTGGATCTTGCACTTCCCCAGCAACCGCTTGGTTATAGGTATCGACGGTAGCTTTCAAGTTTTCTGGGCTTACCCCGATTTCCTCTGCTAGACCTTCGATGGTATCGCTGACTTGAACTGTTCCTGCCTCAACTAATTGGCCGATTTCTTCATTGAAGTCATTCTTGACCGTCTCGTCGTAATACTCATGAGCATCGTGGAGGATCCACATGACCTTATCAGGTTGCTCCATCAAGGCTTGTGTAAGAACATCTCTCCGCTCATCCTCAGCGACAAAACGGTTGCCCTCATTGTTGATGAATAATTGGTTAGCTGCATTGATACTGATATTTCCTTGCATGCCACCAGTAACTGGGTCGCCAACAGGTAAGAGCTGAATCCATTCCATGCCCACCAAGCTAGCATTGACAGCTTGGGCCATCTCTATGCCATCTCCCGTCGCACTTACACTATTAGTGGAACCAAGGCCGTCCAGGCCGCCCCAGTGACTGTCATATTCAGCGATGAGTTCCTCATTGCGGGCGAAACCACCGGTCGCAATGACAACCCCATTATTGGCCATAGCCACCACTTCATTATTTCCCTGCTTAGCCTTGACACCTACGACTGCATCCCCATCCATGATGAGTTCATAAGCTCTAGTTTCAAACATGATTTTTGCTTGATCGCCCTTGGAATCAATGTATTCCATGTAGGCATCGATTGGACCCGTAACTAGTGGCTTAACGAACTGGTGAGTTCTTGGCCACAAAGCGCCCGTTACCGTCGCCACCTTGTCTTGGAACTCAACACCCAAGCTCTCTAACCAACCGATAGACTCTTCCGCACCCTTGGCTAAGGTGTAGATGAGTTCTAGGTCCCCCACATAGTCACCACCACGATAGGCTTGAAGGGCATGAAGTTCAGGGCTGTCAAAAGTGTAGGTCGAACCTGCTGCCTCATATTCTTCAACTTGAGTCTTTAAGGTATCCATCAGCTCATGGTGGAGGTCATTTCTCGCCTCTTCCTCATAATAGCTATGGACAGAATCAAACACATCAGATCTCATCTCGATAGCTTGTTGGCGCAAATCATCAACCGCATTGTATTGGCCACCGGCCATGATTGTTGACCCACCTACTGTAGGCATCTTCTCCAAGACGATAACCGAGGAATCATTTTGCAAAGCACCAACCGCAGCAGCAAGTCCAGCTCCACCGCCACCAATAACAACGACGTCGTAGGTTAGCTCAATAGTTTCGCCCTCACCCTCTTCAGCGGTCTGATCAATCATGAAGGCTTCCGTATCGATACCGCCCTCAGCAAGAGCGTTCTCCACAGCCTCCAGGATTCCCTCACTGGTGTAGGTCGCACCAGCAACCGTGTCCACCTTTAGGCTCTGACTTGCCACAATCTTCTCTGGAATTTGTTCAATAGCAGGATCAGAGATTCCAGGTGACTCATTGTGGTCCTTGATAACCACTTCAGTGATCTCGTCTTGACTAGCCGTTACTTCGACAAGTATTGGGCCATTCAAGCCATTACCCTCCCCTGTCAAGACCTGACCAGCCTCTGCTTGACTTTCTTCTGAACTCTCTTCCGCTTCCTCAGATGCGTTCTCACTAGTCTCTGTATCCGTTATCTCAGCAGAACTTTCTTGGGACGTTGCACTATCATCCTTAGCACAAGCAGCGGTTGCCACCATGATAAAAGCCAATAATAGCGCTAATAGTCTCTTACCTCTCATTGTTTCCTCCTCAAAATATGTAATGATATAGAATATTAAATTAGAATATTTAATTAGAATATTCTACTAATATATTCTATTCTATTGTCTAGACATTATCTTGTCAATATCATTCTGCAAAAAAAGAGAGCCATACTCTACAAATTTGTAGAATATGGCTCCCTATCGTTAGGCTAAATCTAAGGGCCATGCCCCATAAAACCACTACCTCTTTTTTTGCCCTTTCCCCCGCAATTCCCTAAAAAACGATGTCAAGAGCTTACGGCAATCCTCCTCCATGAGACCGCCTAGCAGCTCGGTCTTCTGAAAGAGGTTTGGCAGGTTCAGGACATCCGTCACCGACCCACAGGCTCCCCTCTCCTTATCCCAGGCGCCAAAGACCAAGCGGCCCAGCCGCATATTGCCCACCGCGCCTGCACACATGACGCAAGGCTCCAAGGTCACATAGAGGGTCGCCTCGTTGAGATAGCGGCCAAGACGTTGGCTTGCTTCCTGCAAGCAGAGCATCTCCGCATGATTCAGGCCGTTCTTTTCGCCCTCAATGCGGTTAGCTGACCGAGAGACAACCCTGCCCCTGTGGACAAGGACCGCCCCAACAGGCACTTCCCCCAAGCTGGCAGCCCGCTTGGCTTCTCTTATCGCTTGTTTCATATAGATGCGGTGGATAAGGAGGGCCGGAAAGCGGTTAGTGCCCCGCCACTTTTCCCTGCCCTTCAGGCCCACCAAGCGCCTCTTCAGTTTAGGCACTGGCTTAAACGGTACCTTTTTTCTAAGGGCCATCCCCATGATACACACCCCCCTTACTTGGTCCGATCTCTTTTTAAAATAGGTTTGAGGAACTGACCGGTATAGGATTTCTTGACCTTGACCACTTCTTCTGGCGTGCCGGTGGCAACGATAAGTCCGCCACCATCGCCCCCTTCAGGACCTAGGTCGATGATATGGTCGGCCGTCTTGATGACATCCAGATTGTGCTCGATAACAACGATTGTGTTACCCTGGTCAATCAAGCGCTGGAATACCTTGATCAGTCGCTCGATGTCCGCCACATGCAGACCCGTCGTCGGCTCATCCAAGATATAGATTGTCTTGCCGGTTGACACCTTGCCTAGCTCAGCCGCCAGCTTAACCCTCTGGGCCTCGCCACCGGAAAGCTCCGTGGAAGGTTGGCCAATCTTCAGGTAGCCAAGGCCCACATCCACTAGGGTCTGTAGGCGTCGGCGGACGCCGGGGTGGTTTTCGAAGAAGGTCAAACCCTCGTCGATGGTCATACCCAAGACATCCGATATGGTCTTCCCCTTGTAGGTGACTTGCAGAGTTTCCCGATTGTAGCGCTTGCCGTCGCAGACTTCGCAAGGAACATAGACGTCTGGCAAAAAGTGCATCTCTACCTTAATCGTTCCATCACCCTTACAAGCCTCGCATCGGCCACCCTTGACATTGAAGGAGAAGCGGCCCTTGTCGTAGCCGCGAATCTTTGCCTCATTGGTCATTGCGAAGACCTCCCGAATCAAGTCGAAGACCTTAGTGTAGGTAGCCGGGTTAGACCGAGGGGTCCGGCCGATAGGCGATTGGTCAATCTCAATAACCTTGTCCAAGAGCTCCAAGCCCTTTATGCTCTTGTAGCGGCCAGGTCTCAACCTTGCATTGTTCAAACGGTTAGCCAAGACCTTATAGAGGATGCCTTCGACAAAGGAAGACTTGCCAGAGCCCGAAACGCCTGTAATACAGGTCATGACCCCAATCGGTATGTCGACGGTAATTCCCTTCAAGTTGTTCTCGTAGCAGCCAGATATGGTGAGGAAGCCCTTGGCTTCCCGTCTCGTTTCAGGAACGGGGATAAACCTCTTATGGGACAGGTAGAGGCCGGTGATGGAGTCTGGATTGTTGATGATTGCCTGGTAGTCACCTTGGGCAACCACTTCCCCGCCATTGATGCCAGCGCCAGGCCCGATATCTACAATCCAGTCAGCTACCCGCATGGTGTCTTCATCGTGCTCAACAATAATCAGGGTGTTACCCAGGTCGGTCAGCCCACGAAGAGATTTCAACAGCCGGTTGTTGTCTCGCTGGTGGAGGCCGATGGAAGGCTCATCCAAGACGTAGATAACGCCAACCAAACCAGACCCAATCTGGGTAGCCAGCCGAATCCGCTGGGCTTCCCCGCCCGATAGCGTAGCCGCATAGCGGTCCAAGGTCAAATACTCCAGCCCAACGTCAACCAAGAAGCGGAGCCTAGCCAAAACTTCCTTCAATATAGGTGCCGCAATCAGCTTCTCTGCTGGTGAAAAGGTCAAATTCTCTGTCCACTCGTAGGCATCTCGAATATTCATCCGCGAATACTCCGCAATATTTTTATCATTGACGTGGATGGACAGGGCCTCTGGTTTGAGGCGGTCACCACCACAGGTTTCACAGGTATTCTCAGCCATGAAGTCTTCTATTTTCTTCTCCATCGCCCCTGAACCCGTCTGCCGGTAACGGCGGGTCAGGTTGGGAATCAGGCCTTCCCAGCTATCTCGGTAATCCTTGTGACCTGAGAAGTGGGAGTCAAAATGGAAGCTGAACTTCTCATCGCCCGTTCCGTAGAGCAATTGCTCGAAGAAATCGTCACTGGCTTGGCCAATCGGTTGGTCCAAATCTAGGCCGTGCTTCTTCGCCAAGGCGGCAAACATCTCATAGTAAAAGGTGCCCGGCTTGCTGGTCGCGAAAGGGGCAATTGCGCCTTGGTTGATGGATAAATCAGGATTTGGTATGCAAAGCTGGGGGTCAACCGCAGCGTGGAAGCCGATGCCGTCACAGTCTGGGCAGGCCCCCTGAGGGCTGTTGAAGGAGAGAAGTCTAGGCTCAATCTCATCCAAGCTCATGTGGCCGTTAGGGCAGGCTAAATTTGCTGAATAAGTGTGCCTTTCTCCATCGACTACTTGGACGACGATGGTGCCATCAGCCTGTTCTAGAGCGGTCTCTAGGGAGGTAGCTAGACGGGAGTCCATGCCCTCCTTGACTACTAGACGGTCGACGACAATCTCAATGGTGTGCTTCTTGTTGCGGTCGAGATCTACCTCCTCGCCAGCATCTACCTGTTCCCCGTCGATGATAAAGCGGGTAAAACCCTGCTTCTCTAAATTCTCGATTGCCTTCTTATGTTGACCCTTCTTCTCTCGAATGACTGGGGCAAGCAGGAGGATTCGAGTCCGCTCTGGTAGTTGGAGAATATCGTCGACGATTTGGTCCACCGACATTGCCTTGATTTCCTCTCCGCAGACTGGGCAAAAGGCGTGTCCCACCTTGGCAAACAGCAGGCGGAGGTAGTCATAGATTTCGGTAACGGTACCCACGGTAGATCTAGGGTTCCGGTTGGTCGTTTTTTGGTCGATGGAAATGGATGGAGATAGGCCGTCAACGGCATCCACATCCGGCTTATCCATCTGGCCGAGGAACATGCGGGCGTAGCTGGATAAACTCTCCACGTACCGCCTTTGCCCTTCGGCATATATGGTATCGAACGCCAAGGAGGACTTGCCTGAACCGCTTAAGCCCGTCATGACGATCATCTTTTCACGAGGGAGAGTCAGGTCAATATCCTTAAGGTTATTGACCTTCGCCCCCTTGATAATGATATTTTCTAAAGACATCCTTGCTCCTTTGCCTTTTTCATATAAGGGTTAATAAATGCTGTATTGTTCGCGCATCGCCCTAATCTGATCACGGAGGGTGGCCGCCCGCTCGAAGTCTAACTCTTCCGCTGACTTGCGCATCTCCAGCTCCATGTTGATAATGATCTTTTCGATGTCGTCCATGGAGAAGCTATCTTTTTCCATGAATTCCTCATCCACCCCATCGTAATCTTCCAGGTCCTCTGCAGCGATGCCTGTCGAAATCAGCTCATGAATGCTCTTGACTATCGTCTTGGGGGTGATATCGTGCTCCTTATTGTAGCTTTCTTGAATTTCCCGCCGCCGGTTGGTCTCATCCAGGGCCTTCTGCATTGACCCCGTCACTCGGTCGGCGTACATGATGACCCTTCCGTCCACGTTTCTTGCCGCCCGACCGATCGTCTGAATCAAAGAGGTCTCGGACCGGAGGAAGCCTTCCTTGTCGGCATCAAGGATGGCAATCAGGGAAACTTCCGGTAGGTCTAAGCCCTCTCGCAGAAGGTTGATGCCCACCAAGACATCGTGCTTGCCCATACGCAAGTCTCTCAAAATCTCCATCCGCTCCAAGGTATCAATATCTGAGTGCAGGTAGGTCACCTTGATATCCACATCCTCCAAGTAGGCGGTCAGGTCCTCTGCCATCTTCTTGGTCAGGGTCGTAATCAGAACCCGCTCCTTCTTAGCGACCGTTGCTCGAATCTCGTTTAAGAGGTCGTCAATCTGGTGCTTGGTTGGCCTAACCTTGACAAGAGGGTCAAGGAGGCCCGTTGGCCGAATCAGCTGATCCACCACTCGGGTGGACTTTTCAATCTCTTCATCGCCCGGAGTAGCTGATACGTAGATTGCCTGCGGTATCAGCTGCTCGAACTCATCATATTTTAAAGGTCGATTGTCCAGAGCGGAAGGCAGCCTGAAGCCATAGTCGACCAGGTTTTGCTTCCTTGCTCGGTCTCCGTTATACATCCCCCTGACCTGAGGCAAGGTGACGTGGCTCTCATCCACCATGAGGACAAAGTCCTTCTTAAAGTAGTCAATTAACGTGTAGGGCCTGGAACCTGCGGGCCTTGAGCTCAAGTGTCTGGAATAATTTTCGATGCCCGAACAGAAGCCCACCTCTTTGAGCATTTCAATATCATAGAGGGTCCGCTGTTCCAGACGCTGGGCCTCCACTAACTTGTTTTCACTTCTCAGCTCGTCCAAGCGGTCAACCAGCTCCGCCTCGATTGAGAGAACAGCTCGGTCAATCTTGTCTCGGCTGGTGGCGTAGTGGGAGGCAGGAAAGAGCATGATGTGCGTCCTTGCCCCGAGGATTTCTCCCGTCAGATAATTAATCTCCAGAAGGCGGTCAATCTCATCGCCGAAAAACTCCACGCGGATGGCCTCTTCATTGGAGGCTGCGGGGAAGATATCTACCGTGTCCCCGCGGACCCGGAAAGTGCCACGGGTGAAGCTCATATCGTTTCTCTGGTACTGGATGCTGATCAACTTTCTTAGCAGGTCATCCCTTTCCATCGTCATGCCTGGCCGCAAGGAGATTGTCAGGTTCTCATAATCAATAGGGTCTCCTAGGCCATATATGCAAGACACCGACGCCACAATAATCACATCATCCCGCTCGTACAAGGAAGCGGTCGCTGAGTGGCGAAGCTTGTCAATCTCGTCATTGATGGATGAGTCCTTCGCGATGTAGGTGTCTGTCGCCGCCACATAGGCTTCTGGTTGGTAGTAGTCGTAGTAGCTGACAAAATACTCCACCGCATTGTCCGGGAAGAATTCCCTGAACTCCGAGGTCAATTGGGATGCCAGCGTCTTATTATGCGCCAACACCAAAGTTGGCTTCTGTACTTCTTGGATGATGTTGGCCATGGTGAAGGTCTTGCCCGATCCCGTCACTCCCCGCAGGGTCTGGTAGCGGTCTCCCTTCTGGAGGCCCCTAGCCAAAGCTTTGATCGCATCGGGCTGGTCGCCCGTTGGCTGGAAATCGGAATGTACTTTGAACTTGCCCATTCGATGGTCTCCCTTCTTTCAAGATAAAGAATGGAGGAATAAATATTCCCCCATTCGCAATGTCTTATTATCTTACTTGGTCTTGATTTGCTTGATAGCTTCCTGCAGCTGGTTATCTTGGTCCAAATACTCGGGCCCGAAACCTTCCGCGTTCTCGTTGAGTTCGAGAACTGTATCAGGTGTGATACCCTTCTCGTGGATCCTTTCACCATTCGGTGTCAGATACTCGGCCATGGTCAATTTGAAACCACCAGCATTGGGGTCGTTTAAACCCAAAGGATAGATGCGCTGAATGATTCCTTTGCCGAAGGTCTTCGTTCCAACGGAAGTCGCCCTGTTGTGGTCCCGTAAGGCCCCAAGGAGAATTTCCGATGCGGACGCTGATCCCTCATTGACCAATACCACGATAGGTAGGGTCTCCTGATTCGAATCAGAGTAGACCGTATCTTCGTTACCTTGATTATCCACTGAAGTGACAATGGCTCCTTCACCCAAGAGCATGTCAGCTATACTTTCTGTTACTGATAGGAGTCCACCGGGATTATTCCGCAAGTCAAGGATGATCCGGTCAGCGCCCTGATTCTTCAAATCATCCCACTGCTGCCTGAACTCGTTATAGGTTGGTTCATCGAAAGATGTGATTTGGATGTAGCCAATCTTATCTTCTAACATCTGGGAAGCAACGCTGTCGATATGAATGATCTCCCTCGTGATCGTGTAATCTTGCGTCTCTACTTTCCCACCCACTGTTCTTTGCACGGTGATGGTTACTTCTGTACCTACCTCGCCCCGCATCTTGGACGATGCTTCTTCCAATTCAGAGCCCATATAGGATGCGCCATCAATAGCAATAATCTTGTCGCCCGATTTGATGCCTTGCCTTTGGGCAGGGGTTCCTTCGATTGGCGACACCACGGTGATAATGTTGTCTTCACCCGCATTGACGACAACGCCAATACCGGCAAATTCACCTGCCGTGTCCTCCATCAGCTTAGCGAACTCTTCCCCTGTATAAAACACGGAGTAGGGGTCGCCTAAACTAGCAAACAAGCCCTTATAGATGCCGGCTTCCAAGGCGTCCTTATCATAATCGAAAAGATACTCCCGCTCGATTACGTCGCTATACTCTTTTATGTTGTTGAGGATACGAGCATCCCTCTCCTCATCGGTGACTTGCACACCTTCTTGGCCACTCTCGCCACCCGTCGTGTTCACCTGGGCAACCCTGCTGTTTCCTTGGGTGCTTGCCCCCAATAAGAAACCGCCGATGCCAAAAGTGCCTAAGAGTAAAACGAGAATTAACGCCTTTCCTGTTTTTTTCATAGTTGTCTCCTCTTGCTTGCAGGGCTTACACCAGCCCAACTTGCATACTTGCTAAAACTCAACTCTTTACTTCGAAAAGAATAATTATAAGATTTAGAGTTACCTGCTTATTATAACATACTGAAAGCAATGTGAATTAGCTTTCCCTACTTTCTTCATTGAACCATCCCCCTTTAGATGCTACAATTTTGATAGTAATTTTGAAGAGGAGGAGACATGGCCAAACTATATTTTCGCTATGGGGCAATGAATTCTGGAAAATCAACACTTTTATTGCAAGTCGCTTACAACTACGAGGAGCGGGGCATGAAAGTGCTTTTAATGAAACCGGGCATCGACACCAAGGGGGGCGAAAAGATCGTCAGCCGCCTGGGTGTGGAACGTCAAGTCGATTCAATTATCACCAAAGATGCCGACTGCCGAACGCTAATTAAGTCCGTCCTAGACGACCGCAAGATCGACTGCATACTCGTGGATGAGGCCCAGTTCCTGTCCCGCGTTCAGGTAGACCAACTCTTTTCCGTAGTGATGGACCTGGGCATTCCCACCATCTGCTACGGCCTGCGCACTGACTTCCTCGGCGAAGGCTTCGAAGGCGCCACCCGCCTCCTGCAAGTTGCCCACTCCTTGGAAGAACTAAAAACGATCTGCCACTGCGGCCGCAAGGCAATCTTAAACCTCCGCAAAGTCAATGGCAATGTCGTCTTTGCCGGTGACCAAGTTGCCATCGATGGTCAAGACCAAGTCGACTATGAAGCCTACTGCGGCCAATGCTACTTCGAGGAGCGCAGGAAGAAGGGCCTTTTGCCCCTAGAGAGCTTGGAGGATGACATCCTCGCTTGATTTTGGTTCAGGGTGGCAAATTGCCCAAACTAATCCAAAGTCGCGGTATACTTCCGCCAACAACCGAAAGCTGAGATTTCTTTCTGCCCTTGGGTAATAATCGGCTCAGCAACCACACCCAAGACCTCTTCCCCATCTTCTAAACTAACTTTACCGATGGTCAAGCCGGCAGGCTCCCCAAGCAGGACCTGGGTTAAGCCCTCATGGGATAGGGCCCAAACTTCCACATTGACCTGGCAAGCATGGGGATCTTCAGGAGATACCCGGTACATGGCTGGGTTGGCATCATTGATGGAAAACAGGCGGTACTCCTTTTTTGTCCGCGCTTCTCGCAAAAACTCTGCATCAACAGCGAGCAAATTCTTTTCTAATTCCAGACCCCGCATGAGGGTCCCATTCACAGCTAGCCTTACTTTATCCACATCTTCCTCCTTTGGTTGGCAGCACGGGCCGCTCTAGGCCTATTTATCCTGCCCAATTTTACCTTTGAAACTTCCTAACCAAGCCAATCTTCTCTCATCAGAATATAGCGGTAGTCGTCTCGGTGCTCCTTCAGCTGCTTGGCGTAGACCGTGCCCAGCTTGACGAAGCGAAAGCCCAACTTCTCAATCACCCTTCGGGACTGGTTGTTGCCTTTGAAGTGGGAGCAAGTGATTGCGTCGAGATCAAGCTCGTCGAAGGCATACTGGATAAGAAGCTTTGACGCTTCGGGAATTATGCCTTTGCCCCAGTGGGCTTTGGCAAGGACATAGCCCAATTCCAGGGCGTGAAGGTGGTCATAAAAGTGGTCCTCCTTGGTCCATGGCTGGTGGAGCCCCAAGGATCCCACCACCTTCCCTCTGCCGCTAGGTGAACTCTTACCTGCTTGACTCCCCTCATCCTTGGCTGAATCCTCACTATCCTCCTTCAGCACCAAGGCGAAGAGATTCTTCTCCTTCATGAAGAGGCGGAGGATGAGTTGCGATTGGTCAATGGAGGTGTGGTGGGGCCAACCGGCCATCTCGCCTACGCCAGGAACGGAGGCGTAGGCGTATAAGTCGTCTAGGTCTGTCTCCTGGAAAGGCCGCAGCAAGATGCGGTCCGTTTCCAGCCGGGTCGGTTCTCCGCTAAGCATTGTCTTTCACCTGGTCGACCAAGTCGACGAAGGTTTTCACGTAGGATTCGAAAGCTTCCAAGCTAGCTAGCCAAGTGGCCTTGTCTGTGAAGTCAAGGTCGACTAGGCGGCCCACTTCCTCCACGCTTGCTACCGTGGTAGCCGTCAGCATGTCGTCATATTGGTCCATAAACTCTGATCCCTTCTCCTGGGCTTTTTGGTATAGGCTCATAGCGAAGAGCGCCCCGAAAGCATAAGGGAAATTGTAGTAGGATAATCCGGCGGAGTAGTAGTGCCCCTTGCAAGCCCACATGTAAGGATTGAGGCTGTCTTCTTGAATGCCGTCACCGTAAGCTTCCGTCTGAGCTCTATGCATGATATCTTTCAGATCCTCTGGGGTTAACATCTCTTCCTTGACCCGCTCGAAAACCTCGTCTTCAAAGAGGAAGCGGGACAGGATGTCGTTGATGACCTGGCTGATATTCATCAAGAAGGAGTCCAAGAGGCCGATTTTTACCTCCGCATCCTCTGCCTTATCTAAGGCTTCTAGGAGGAAGTGAGTCTCGTTGAACGTGGATGCGGTCTCGGCTACCGGCATGGTGTATCCTTGGTTGAGTGCGTTGTGATCTTGGATTCGGGCGCCGTGGTAAGCGTGGCCCAACTCATGGGCTAAGGTATCGACCGCGGAGAAAGAGCCATCAAAGTTAGTGAGAACCCGGCTTTGTTCCAAAGCGGGTAGGTTGGCACAGAAAGCACCACCCACCTTGGCCTCGCGTGGGTAGAAGTCAATCCAATTTTCATCATAGGCCTGAGCGATCAGGTCTGCGATGGGCTGGTGGAGCTTGGCGAAGGAGTCCACTAGGATCTCTTTCGACTCGTCCACACTGCAAGAAGAAGGCAGCTTGCCCATGGGCGCAAAGAGATCTGCCCAATGGAGCTGGTCTTGGTCGAAGTACTTTCCCTTAGCCTTAAAGTAGTCAACGAAGACATCCTTCTTTTCCCTCATAGCAGAAATTAGGGCATCCAGGGTTTCGCGGCTCATCCTGCTCGCAAATAGCGCCTCGTCGAGGGGGCTTTGGAATCCACGCTTTTGGGCGAGGAAATTGACATGGCCCTTAATGGAGGTAAGCGCGTAAGAGAGGGGCGTCTCAATCTGAGGATAGAGGCTGAGCTCTGCCTCATAAGCTTCATGGCGAGTTGCTTGGTCGGGATCGTAGGCAAGGTTGCGCAGCTCGGTCAGGCTCTTTTTTCCATCCCTGAACTCAGCTGTCACCGATGAGGTAAGGGTATCAAAGAGGTTTTCCCAGGCGCCTACGCCGAAGATGTTCAGCTGGCTAATTAGCTCCTCGCTGACTCCGTCCAGGGAGTGTTTAGACTGGTCAATTCGCTCTTTGATGTAGAAGAGGTAGTCATCGAAGCGGCCGTCCGCCTTCACTTCCTCCAAATCCAACTTGGCTAAGCGGTTTTGGAAGTCAACCTCCCATGGTTCGTAAGTTGCCAACAGGGCGTAGAGTTTGTTTAGCTGAGCGGCTGCCCAGTTCTCCTTGGTGTTAGCAGATACCGTCAGGGAGTAAAAAGAGGAGAGCTTCCTTGCTTTCACGATGAACTTTCCAATGAACTGTAGAGCCTCTTCCACTTGGTCTAGGCTGGTTTCTTCGCTAGTAAAAATCTTGTCTGCCTCTTGTATGCCCTCCTGTAGAAACTGGAAGTCTTCCGCTAAGGCAGGGTCATCTTTTCCGTTATAGAGTGGGCTGAGGTCCCATCTTCTTTCGTTGTTTGTCATGCTATCTCCTTTATTCTTTATGGATATTCTTTATGGCTATTCTTTATGGGAAGACCCAGCTGCTTAAAGGCAGCCTCAGGTCTTCTTATCACCATTCATCACAAATACTAATTATCCTATTTCACCGGTCTGTCGTTTTGCACGTCCTGGTAAAAGAAGTCGACAATCTCTTTCTCCTGGTCGCTCTGCCCCATGGCCACCATCACCTTGGTGAAGCAAGCTTCGGGGATGAGTTCCTTACCATCATGGATGCCGAAATTGCGGCTAGCGATGTTGCCTTGGGCGTAGACGGACATGTCCGAACCTTCGTAGAGGACTTGGCTGCAGACAAAGACCAAGATACCCTTAGCCCGCCAATCTCTCACCTTGTCATGGAAGCTGGTTGATAGGCCGCTGAGGCCGAAGACCTCAATGACAACCGCCCGATACTTGTCGTCGATGAAGTCAAAGTCTTGGGCATCGATTCCAGGGAAGAGTTTTAGCAAAAAGACCTTCGGCTCCAGCTTGGTATAGAAGTGGGTGTCCTCTTCCTTTCTGACCAGGTCGATGTAGGGGCGGATGTGGCCATCCTCGATGGAGGCAACGGTGGGGATGTTGACCGAATGGAAGGCATCAAAGTCCCTGCTGTAGAGCTTGGTGACGTGGTTGCCGAACATGGCCTTGCCGTTGAAGACTACGTAGACGCCAGGGCGGTCGTTCTTGATAGCGAAAGTGCAGGCGTCATAGAGGTTTCTTTTCCCGTCGGTGACCACATCACCGATGGGTTTTTGGGCTCCCGTCAGTACGATGTTCTTGGTTGGGTTTTGAACCATGTAGGTGATGGCGGATGCCGTGTAGGCCAAGGTGTCTGTCCCATGGGTAATGACAAAGCCATCAAACTCTTCATAGCGGTCCTCAATAACTTGGACAATATCCACCCATACCTGGCAGTTAATGTCTGAGGACTCCAGCGCGTAGAGGGAGACCAAGTCGACATCGAACTCCTCTTTCAGCATAGGCACATGGGTTAAAATTTCCTCAACACTCATGGTGGGCTGCAGGCCATCCTTGGTTGGTATGGATGCGATGGTTCCACCCAAACCAATAATCAACAGTTTTTTCTTCATCTTGCTTCCTCTTCTAAAAAGACAAGCGGTCTATGCGCTTGTCTTTTTGGCTTGTGTGCTTAAGTCAGTTTACTTATTGCTATTCTGGTCGATGAGTCTACAGATGTCTTCCTGAGACGAGCTGGCTAAAACTCGGTTGGCAAAAGCTTCCGCCTCCGACTTCCTTGCCCGAATCAGTATGCTTTTCACCTTAGCAATCTTAGAGGATGGGCAGGAAAACTCGTCGAGCCCCATGCCTAAGAGCAGGTAGCTGGCATCGGAGTCACCGGCGAAACCTCCGCACATGGCCACCCTCTTGCCGGCATTCTTGGCCGCGTCGATGACAATCTTAATCGACCGGAGGACCGATGGGTGGTAGGTGTCGTAGAGCTGGTTGATCTTGGAGTTGCCGCGGTCGACAGCCAGCATGTACTGGGTCAAGTCGTTGGTGCCGATGCTGAAGAAATCGCAGTGCTTAATCAGCTCGTTGGCAATGATTACCGAGGAGGGCGTCTCAATCATGATGCCCACTTCGATGGATGGGTCATAGAAGATTCCCTCTTGGTCCAAGTCAGCCTTGATTTTAGCAATCCGGTCTTGGACGGCTATGATCTCCTCAACGGAGATGACTAGAGGAATGAGAATCTTGACCTTGCCGTAGGCGGAAGCCCGTAACATTGCCCTAAGCTGGGCATCAAACATCTCTGGATAGTCGAAGCTGATCCGAATTGCCCGCCAACCCAAGAAGGGGTTCTCCTCGTTGGGGATGTCCGCATAGGGCAAGGGCTTGTCTGCCCCAATATCTAACGTTCTTATGGTCAAGGGCTTGCCCTTGAGGTTTTCCACCGCCTTCTTGTACTCGAGGAATTGGTCCTCCTCTGAAGGAAAGTAGGGCGTTTTCATGAAGAGAAATTCCGTGCGGAAGAGGCCTACCCCATCGGCTCCGTTCTCCAGACCCATGCCGATATCCTCTGCCGTATCGATATTACAGTTGACTTCGATATCTACATCATCCTTGGTGACGACTCGGACGTCCTTTACCTCTTCTAGACGCAGCTTTTCCTCTTCCAGCTTGTGAATAATGACACTATAGTAATTCAGCTCTTCTTCCGTAGGATTGATGATGAGCTTTTCATTTTCTGCATCGAGGATAAGTAGGTCCCCGTCTTTGACGTGCTGGGTGACATTTTTCATGCCGACCAGCGATGGGATGCCTAGCGTTTGGGCAATGATGGACACGTGGGAAGTCCGACCACCCAGGTCATTTGCAAAGCCCAGTATATGCTTCTTATCCATGTGGGAAGTATCCGATGGGGTGAGCTCGTCCGAGATAATGATGTAATCCTTGTCCAGGTGAGACAGGGTATCTGGCTCGATGCTCTGGAGGATGTAGAGCAGGTTCATGCCGATGTGGCGGTAGTCCGCTGCCCGCTCTCGAAGATAGTTATCCTCGATAATATCGATCATGGAAACCATCTCATCGACCGTTTCCTTAACCGCCCACTCCCCATTGATCTTGTAGTTTTCAATTTTCTTTATGGCTGTCTCCAAAAAGTAAGGATCAATCAATAGCTCAATTTGAACCTTGACTACCTCTCTGACCGTCTGACTCATGGATGTTTCTCTTGCCAGCTGGTCTCGAAGCTCCTTCTCATAGCGGCCAAAAGCGCTTCTCAGCAAGTCCTTTTCCGTCTCTATCGAGCGGTCTTGGATGCTGGTCTTCGCCACCTTGGCTTTCTCCTTGATGAAGACTTTTGCAGGACCGATAACCACACCACGTGATGCGACGATCCCCGTAAGAATCTTTGACATAAATGTCCCTTCTAAGATGGTGAAACGTGAACGCGTTCACTTTCTTATATGACCTGGGCCTCTCCTGCATAGACGAGACCGGTTGACGTATCCATAGTCAGGATGTCTCCGTCACTGATCAGGCTGGTTGCTCCTTCAGCACCGATGATGGTTGGCTTGCCAAAGTGGAGGCCAACGATCGCCGCATGGGAGGTCAGACCGCCCTCTTCGACGATGATGCCGGAAGACTTCTCAATGAAGGAAATCAGATCGGCACCGGTGTAGGAGGCGACGATGATATCACCCTCTTCAAAGCGTTCTTCCAGCTCAGCGGCAGTTGAGCCCACGCAAGCCTTAGCGGTTGCGGAACCCTTGCCAACGCCCATGCCTGACACCAAGATATCGCCAATGGTGTGAACCTTGATCAGGTTGGTGGCTTGTCCCCGACCTACAGGGATGCCTGCGGTTAAGACGATTTGGTCGCCCTCGGTGACAATTTCCGTCTTCAAAGCGGCAAAGATAGACCGTTCAATCAGCTCATCCGTGTGGTCCGCATCGTTGGATAAGGCGGGGAAAACACCCCAGCACATGGACAACTTGCGGGCAACGCTAGCGGATGGTGTCGCTGCGATAATTGGCGTATGTGGACGGTAGCGGGAAACTTGGCGGGCTGTGAAGCCTGACTGAGTCGATGTGACGATTGCCGCCGCCTTGATGCTCTTGGCAATCCGGCAGGCTGAATCGGCGATGGACTCTGCGGTGTTGACCATGGGCCAATCGCCCCGTTTAGCCAAAGTCTCTGCAAAATCTTGGGAGGCTTCAGTCACTTCTGCGATGGACCTCATCTGCCTGACCGACTCCACAGGATACTTACCTGCGGCAGTCTCGCCGGAAAGCATGACCGCATCGGACCCATCCAAGATGGCGTTAGCTACATCGTTGACTTCCGCTCTTGTGGGCCTTGGGTTTCTCTGCATGGAATCCAACATCTGGGTGGCCGTGATAACCGGCTTGCCCATTTCGTTGGCCATCCGAATCATGTTTTTCTGAACAATGGGCACTTCCTGGGTTGGAATCTCAACGCCCAGGTCGCCGCGGGCAACCATGACGCCGTCAGAGACTTCTAGAATCTCCCGCAGGTTTCTTACGCCCTGCTCACTCTCTATCTTGGAGTAGATATGAATATCTTCTCCGCCGTTTTCTTCCAGTATCTTGCGAATCTCCAAAACATCCGCCTTACTCCTGATGAAGGAGGCGAAGATGAAGTCAATCTCATGCTTGATGCCGAAGAGGATATCGCTTCTATCCCCTTCCGTAATGGCTGGCAGCTTGACGTCGGTGGAGGGGAGGTTGACGCCCTTGCGGTTGGAGATTTCACCATAGTTTTGGGCAATCGCATGAATCTCGGTCCCATCGATGGATTCGACGACAAACTCGACTAAGCCGTCATCGATCAGGATGCGGGAGCCTGGGCTGACATCGCCTGGCAAACCTGCATAGGAAATGCTGACGATATCCTTAGTCCCCTCCACATCCCTGGTGGTAAAGGTTATGTGGTCGCCTCGTTCGATGGCAATCCGCTCATCGATGAAGGTGCCTAAGCGGATCTCTGGACCCTTTGTATCGAGGGCAATACCGATAGGCACATTGGTCTTTGCCCGAACCTTCTTAATGGTATTAATCTTGGCTTCATGTTCCTCATGAGAACCGTGAGAAAAGTTAAGGCGGGCAACATTCATCCCTTCGTGAACTAGATTTTCTAGGACCATCTCCGACTCAGAAGCCGGACCGATAGTACAAACGATCTTTGTTTTCTTCATTGCTACCTCCCTAACTGGATAAGACTTTCGCCATCTCGTATAGCTCTTCATCTAAGACGTGCTTGACATTGACTGCCTCAGCAATGGGCATGGTAAAGAGCTGGCTGCCCTTGACCCCAATAGCTACCGAGGATGTGCCCTTGTCCAAGAGTTCTACTGCCTTGTAACCCATTTCACAGCCTAATCTAGCATCGGTCATGCTGGGGCTGCCACCCCTCTGGACGTGACCCAAAATCGTAATCCTGGTGTCAACACCAGTCAAGCGCTGGATATCTTCCTTCATCTGGTAAGGCTCGCCAACGCCCTCAGCGATGACGATGATGTGGTGCCTCTTGCCCCTCTTGCGGCCTCGCTCGATGCGCTCGACGACTTCGTCGATGGAATACTCGTGCTCGGGAATGATGATGCTCTCCGCGCCACCGGCAATACCGGCATAAAGAGCAATATCTCCACAGCTGCGGCCCATGACCTCAATCAGGTTAGCCCGGCCGTGGGAGCTGGAGGTATCTCTCAGCTTGCCGATGGATTCGATAACCGTCTCCACGGCGGTATGGAAGCCGATGGTGTAGTCGGTGTAACCCATGTCGTTATCGATGGTGCAGGGGATGCAAACCGTGTTAATGCCCAGCTTTGCTAGGGCGGCAGCCCCCATCATGGACCCGTCTCCGCCCATGACAACCAAGCTGTTAATACCAAACTGTCTCAAGATGCGGACGGCTTTTTCCTGTCCTTCCGCTGTTCTAAATTCTTCACTGCGGGCCGAACCGAGCATGGTTCCACCCTTTTGTATAATATCTGCGACACTGGAGACATTCATCTCGTAAATGTCGCCGGCCATCAATCCATCGTAACCGAAACGGATTCCTTTGACCCGCATGCCCTTGTCGAAGGCTGTTCGAGCGATTGCCCGAATGGTTGCATTCATTCCGGGTGCGTCTCCACCTGAAGTTAGGATTCCTATTGTTGTCATTGGCACCTCCATAAAACTAAAATCCAAGTATAGTATAAGGCAAAATCAGTTCATCTTGATAAAAAACTCATCTTTATTCTTGCAGGACAACATTAGCTTGTCCAAGGACCCCCTCCATCTCCCGAACTAAGGAAGGCGATGCCTCTACATTGTAGCGGGCATCCATAGTAACAGATTTTTTCCTATCCCGGAAGTAGATGATGACGGGGACGGCCCCTCGGTGGTCCATCAAGACCTTCTTCATCTCTTCATAGGTCTTCTTATCATCGGCATCCATCTGTAGGTAGAGGATCTGGCTGGGGATGGAATCGATATCGGTAATCTGGTTGGCCAACAGCTTAACTTCCTGGTTGGCATCCACCTGCAAGCTGCCCTCGATCAAAATCGGCTGGTCGATATTGAGAAAGGCCCTTGCCCGCTCATAGGTTGAGGGGAAGACGACTGCCTCAATCAAACCGAAACTGTCTTCAATTTCAATAAAGCACATCTTCTGATTCTTCTTGGTCAAGAGGTCTCTGCGGTTTCTGATGATTCCGCCCATGGACACTCTTTTGCCATCCAAATGCTCGACATTATCCTCTGCAATAATATTCTTCATCGTAAAATTTATCTTCGCCTTAACCCGCTCCTCATAAGGCGAGAAGGGGTGGTCCGTCAAGTAGATACCCAATACTTCCTTCTCATAGGCGAGAAATTGGGACTTTCGATACTCTTTAATCTGCTTGACTTCCGAACGTTGGGGCTTGTCGAAAAGATCGAACATGGACGTCTGCCCATCTACATTGTTCCTTCTGGTGTGCTGGACAGAGTCGATGGACATCTCCATATCCACCATGAGCTGGGCCCGGTGGAGGCCGAAGGAATCCAAGGCTCCTGCCTTAATTAAGGATTCTACCGCCTTGCGGTTGACACTCGCTTTATTGACCGCCAAAATCCGGCGGATGTAATCGTCTAAGCTGCTGAAGTCGCCGCCCAAGTCCCTTGCCTCTATGGTCGCTTGCACGATGGCCGTTCCCACATTCTTCACTGCCGATAGACCGTAGCGAATCTTGCTGTCCTCCACGGTAAACTTGCCGAAGCTGCTGTTGACGCTAGGAGGCAAGATTGCTATGCCCATCCTCTTAGCCTCTTGGGAATACAAGGCAATCTTGGATGATTCCCCCATAACTGAAGACAAGAGGGCTGCGAAGTATTCGCAAGGATAGTAGTACTTGAGGATGGCCGTTTCCATTGCTACATAGGCGTAGGCAACCGAGTGGGACTTGTTGAAGGCATACTTAGCAAACTCAATCATCTGGTCATAAATCTGGCTGGCTATACTTTCAGGAACCCCGTTAGCGACACAGCCTTCGATTTCCCTTTGCCCATTGGGGGCTGTCTTGCCATAGATAAAGTAGGCCCTATTCTCTTCCATGACGGCCATCTTCTTCTTCGACATTGCCCTTCTCAAATTATCTGCCTCGCCCAGGGAGTAACCAGCTAGCTGCTGGACGATCATCATGACCTGCTCTTGGTAGACGATAACCCCATAAGTATTTCTGAGGATAGGCTCCAGCTTGGGATGGAGGTAGCTGACCTCCTCTGGATTATGGCGGTACCTGACATAGGTGGGAATTTGGTCCATAGGGCCCGGGCGGAACAAGGCATTAGCTGCGACTAGGTCATCGAACTTGCTAGGCTTGAGCTCCCTGAGGAAGCTTCTCATGCCGTTCGACTCAAATTGGAAGATACCGATAGTATCAGCATTATGGAAGAGGGTCATTGCCCCAGGGTCGTTGGTGTCAATATCGTCCACATCGATCCGGATGCCGTGATTCTCTTCGATCATATCGATGGCATCCTTGATAACGGTCAAGTTCCTCAGGCCCAAGAAGTCCATCTTTAGTAGGCCTAGCTCCTCCAGCTCGTTCATGTTGAACTGGGTGGTTACCTGGTCTCCGCTTCTGGACAGAGGAACGAGGTGGTCGACTGGCTCTCCTGCGATGAGGACACCAGCCGCATGGGTCGAGGTATGCCGGGGCATGCCCTCCACCTGGCGGGCGAAGTCAATCAGCCGCTTATTCTCTTCACTGTCTTGGTATATCTGGCGGAAGTCAGCGTCGGTCTCCAACGCGCTATCTAAGGTAATGTTCAGTCGCATGGGCACCGCCTTGGCGACCTGGTCTACTTTAGCTAAAGGAATGTCCATGACCCTGCCCACATCCCGTATTGCATTCTTGGCAGCCATCGTTCCAAAGGTCACAATTTGTGCCACCTTCTCCTTGCCATATTTGCGGTTCACATAGTCGATGACCTCATCCCTGCGCTCATAGCAAAAGTCGATATCGATATCCGGCATGGATACTCGGTCGGGGTTTAGGAAGCGCTCAAACAGCAAGCCGTACTCCAGGGGGTCAATACCCGTGATGCCTAGGGCGTAGGAAACAATCGACCCTGCTGCCGACCCTCTGCCCGGCCCTACCGGTATATCGTGCTGCTCTGCAAAGCGGACAAAGTCATACACGATAAGGAAGTAGTCGACATAGCCCATCGACTTGATGACCTTTATCTCATGGATTGCCCTCTTCTTGGCTTCCTCTAAAGATTCCTCTTCTCCATAACGGTCAATGATGCCCTCCATGACCAGGCGCTCAAAGTAGTCCACGTTGGTCTCGTCAGTGGGAATGTCAAAATGTGGTAGGTGGAGCTGGTGAAAAGCAAGCTCCACATTGCAGCGGTCGGCGATCTTCACCGTATTCTCCAAAGCCTGGGGATAGGTGGAAAAGAGGTCATCCATCTCCTCATAGGATTTCAAGTAGAAGTTATCTGAAGGAAAGCGCATCCTTTCCTCGTCTTGGAGGACCTTACCAGTCTGTATGCAAAGAAGGATATCATGAGCTTCAGCATCTTCCTGCCTGGTGTAATGAACGTCGTTTGTCGCCACTAGGCCGATGCCCGTCTCCTCAGCAATCTGGGCGAAGACCTTCTGGACCTTCCGCTCCTCACGAATATCGTGGTCTTGGATCTCCAAAAAGAAGTTG
Source organism: uncultured Peptoniphilaceae bacterium (assembly GCA_964346245.1). Taxonomy (GTDB): domain Bacteria; phylum Bacillota; class Clostridia; order Tissierellales; family Peptoniphilaceae; genus CAYFUF01. The sequence continues at coordinate 29,415 of CAYFUF010000002.1, forward strand.
TCTTGCCCAAAAATATCCAGGTAGCTTATGGCTGTATCCTTAGCCGTCTGATAGTCGCTATCCATAGCCCGGCGGGCAACCTCGCCTGCTAGACATGCCGACAGGCAAATGAGGCCCTCGCTGTGGTCGCGCAAAAACGCCTTATCTACTCTGGGTTTATAGTAAAAGCCGTTGACATAACCCTCAGAAACGATCTTCATCAGGTTGTGGTAACCTCTTTCATTTTCAGCCAAGAGAATAAGGTGATACCTCGTCCTATCATTACGGTCAAAGCGGTTTTCAGCCACATAGATTTCGCTGCCAATAATGGGCTTCAAGCCCCTTGCCTTAGCCGCCTTATAAAACTGGATGGTAGCAAACATGTTGCCGTGGTCAGTCATGGCAACAGCTTTCATCCCTAGCTCCTGCACTTGGTCCATCAGCCCTTCAATTCGGCAAAAGCCGTCCAGCAAACTATATTCCGTATGTAAATGTAGGTGAACGAATTGATTCATTGCCATCCCCAATCTAAATAACTCATCCCTTCTATTTTACCATAAGCGGGAGGCCCTAGTCGCCTCTTCACTGTCGCCTTTTCACCAACGAAAAAAGGGCCCAGCTTGAGCCAGGCCCCGATTTTACGTCAATACTAAGCATCCCACCTAGGAGAAGAAAAGCAACAACATACCTGCAGCTACAGCCGAACCGATAACGCCAGCGACGTTTGGTACCATAGCGTGCATGAGCAGGAAAGTAGATGGATTGTATTTTTGTCCTTCCTTCTGGACAACACGAGCAGCCATTGGTACCGCAGAAACGCCTGCTGCACCGATCATTGGGTTAATCTTACCCTTGGTCAACTTGTAGAAGACTTTACCGAGTAGGACACCGCAAGCCGTTCCTACCGCAAAGGCAACAACACCAAGGAAAAGAATCTGCAAAGTCTCCGTTCTGAGGAAGTTCTCTGCTGATGCGGTTGCACCAACCGTCGTTCCCAGGAAGAGGGAAACCATGTACATTAAAGACTTATCCAACATCTCAACTAGACGAGGAACCAATCCCGTCTCCTTGAGCAAGTTACCTAACATCAGCATACCAATCAAGGAGCCTGCACTTGGCAAGAGCAGGACGACGAAAATCGTAACGATAATGGGGAACAAAATCTTCTCCGTCTTGCTGACTGGTCTCAACTGTTGCATCTTGACCTTACGCTCTTCGTTGGTCGTCAACGCTCTGATAATAGGCGGTTGAATGACCGGAACGAGGGCCATATAGGAGTAAGCCGCTATCGCAATTGCCCCTAAGAGCTCTGGGGCTAATTGGCTGGTTAAGTATAAGGCTGTTGGGCCGTCCGCACCGCCGATGATACCTATTGAGGCAGCCTCAGGTCCGGTGAAGCCAATGAGGGTAGCACCGATAAAGGTAAAGAAGATACCAATCTGAGCTGCTGCACCCAACAGTAGGCTGACGGGGTTAGCAATCAAAGGACCAAAATCTGTTCCTGAACCGATACAGAGGAAGATAAGGGGTGGATAGATACCTAAGGCAACACCCTGATAGAGGTACCAAAGTAGGCCACCATTTGTCGTCTCTGTAGCTGGAGTCATCAAGCCCGCAAGGGGTAGGTTAGCCAGTAATATTCCAAAGGCAATCGGCGTAAGTAAGTAGGGTTCGAAGCCCTTCACTATCGCCAAATAGAGCAGAATCAAGGAGATGACAATCATGATTAGCTCGCCTGGAACCATCACTCCAAAGAGTTCGGTTGTTGGCTGAAACAAGGCGGCGAAGCCTGTGCTCGACCAAAAACCTTGCAAGAATTCTAACATGTTATCCTCCTATTTTAGTACGACTAAAAGATCATCAGAGGACACTGAATCTCCCTTATTTACATGAACAGATACGACAACGCCATCACGTGGAGCAACGACTTCATTCTCCATCTTCATCGCTTCGATAATGACAAGGTTATCGCCAGCTTTTACGTTTTGGCCAGCGGAAACCCTGACATCGAGAATGCTGCCTTGAAGAGGTGCTAACACTTGCTCCTCACCTGCTTGTGCTTCGGGCGCTGCCTTGGCTGCAGGTGCTGGAGCTGCTGCTGCTGGAGCTGGTGCCGCTGGAGCTGGTGCCGCCTTAGGAGCTGGTGTGCTAGCTTGTGGGGCAGACGCAGTAGAACCCAATTCCTCTACTTCAACAATATAATCTTGACCATCTAAATTGATACGGTAATTTTTAATACTCATGTTAACTCCTCCTTATTTGTAATTCCTTGACGCTAGTATCCAGGGACTCTCGTTATTCGCTACCTGTCTGAACTTGCGGACAACGAAATCTCCACTTGCATTTGTTGATGAACGGTAAGCAGCAACTGCTGCGGTTAATAGGATGACCTTGTCTTTGTTCTTCTTTTCGAGGTCTTCTGTGCCAACAGTCTGGCTAACTGCCGCTGGTGCTGCACTCTGCGTGGCAGGGGCAGCTTTATCTTCCTTCTTTTCTTCTTTATTTCGATTCAACACTGTAGCCGTAACCTTAATCAAAAGGACTAAAATGGCTAAGACAAAGAAGACGACCAGTACGCTGAATAAGGTGATAAATATGGTTTCATCAAAAGTGATTACACTACCAAACATACTGAACCTCCTTTACAGTGGAATATTTCCATGCTTCTTCTTCGGTGAATCTACTCGCTTTCCTTCTAGCATCTGCAATGAACTGATAATCAGTGGGCGAGTCTCGCTTGGAAGGATGACATCATCAACAAAACCAGAGGCTGCGGCCACATAAGGATTCATCATTTGCTCGTTGTACTCATCAATCATCTTCTTGCGCTCTGCTTGTGGATCGTCTGCATTGTCGATCTCTTTTCTGAAGATGATGTTGGCTGCACCACTTGCACCCATGACGGCAATTTCTGCTTGAGGCCATGCAAAGACGACATCAGCACCTAAATGCTTAGAGCACATGCCGATGTAAGCGCCACCATAGGCTTTGCGGACAATCAAGGTAATCTTGGGCACAGTCGCTTCACTATAAGCGTAGAGCAGTTTTGCACCGTGGCGGATAATGCCACCGAATTCTTGCTCGGTGCCTGGCAGGAAGCCCGGTACATCCTCAATGGTAAGTAGCGGTATATTGAAGGAGTCACAGGTACGGATAAAACGTGCTGCCTTGTCGGAGGAGTCAATATCTAAGCAACCAGCGCGGAAGCGAGGTTGGCTAGCAATGACACCAACCGTTTTGCCATCCATGCGGATATAGCCGGTTAGAATATTCTTAGCGAAGTGCTCCTGGTATTCAAAGAAGTCCCCATCATCTGCCAAACCCTTGATGATATCCAGCATGTCGTAAGCCTTGGTTGGGCTCTCTGGAATGATCGTATCCAAGGAAGCGTCGCGACGGTTAGGATCATCTTGAGACTCTACCTGTGGGGCAGAATCCATATTGTTTTGAGGTAGGAAGCTGAGGAGCTTTCTGACTTGGTCGAAGCATTCTTCTTCATTGGTCGCTGCGAAATGGGCAACCCCGCTCTTAGCGTTGTGGGTCATCGCACCACCTAGAGCTTCTGCAGATACCTCTTCACCTGTTACCGCCTTGATTACCTGTGGGCCCGTAATGTACATCTGACCGGTATTCTCTACCATAAAGATGAAGTCAGTCAGGGCTGGCGAGTAGACAGCTCCTCCAGCGCATGGCCCCATAATGATGGAAATCTGAGGGATAACGCCTGATGCCTTGGTGTTGTTGTAGAAGATTCGGCCGTAACCTGCAAGGGCGTTGACGCCTTCTTGGATGCGGGCGCCGCCTGAATCGTTGATGCAGATGACCGGTGCCCCAACTTCGAGCGCTTTCTCCTGCATAGCAGCAATCTTTGCTGCGTGCATCTCGCCGAGCGACCCACCTGCTACAGTGAAGTCTTGAGCTGCGGCGAAGACTAAACGGCCATTGACTGTACCGTAACCTGTTACGACACCATCGCCAGGGATTTCCTTGTCAGCCATGCCAAAGTTGGTGTTGTGGTGCTTGACGAAAAGGCCAATCTCGACAAAGGAATCAGCATCGAAGAGCATCAGCAAACGCTCGCGAGCGGTTTGCTTTCCTCTCTCGTGCTGCTTTTGGATAGCTTTATCCCCGCCACCCTTCTTCAGTTTTTCTTTCAATTCAATAAGTTGGTTAATTTTCTCTCCAGCCATACTATTTGCCTCCTTCGGCTTTAAAACTATCTGGAATCTTATATAAGCCGCCAGAAATCTCTGCAATCTCCTCTAGACTTTGAGCCGCTAGTAGATCTCTTGTTGCTTCTTCTGCTGAAATATCTAAATCTTCTGGATAGGCGACCTTGCCAGCCTTGCGCATAGCATCGATCTCTTCCAAACTTACGCTATCGCCAAGTTCAGTGCCTTGGGCAATCGCCGCCAGCATTGCCTTTCTCTCTTCCCTATCCTTCGCCTGATAGAGATAAGCAATACCTTGTTCAGTGACCATATGGGTAACATCTTCCCCATAGATCATGACAGGCGCTGCATCCATACCAGCTTCCTTGCCAATCTTAACCGCATCCAGCTCTTCAACAAAACTTGAGCCGAAGCGGGTCTTGCTCATGACCATCTGAACGACCAACTTCTTCCCAGAAATCAAGGAACCATCCTGTGGTTTCATGTCGTTCCATGCCTTGGTGGTGTGACGACGTCCGCTGGCCATATTGCCCATATTCGGCGCTCCACCGAAACCGCTCAAGCGAGTCGTCGTTACGGTCGAGGAGTTGCCATAGTAGTCAACTTGCAAGGTGCCACCCAAGAAAAGGTCAATGCCATATAAGCCGGCAGTCTGAGCGATTGCTCTATTCGACCGCAAGGAACCATCTGAGCCCGTAAAGAAGACGTCTGATCTTTCCCTACAATACTCATCCATACCAAGCTCTCCACCGAAGGAGTAAATAGTGTTGACCCAGCCAGCTTCAATTGCTGGAATTAGGGTTGGGTGAGGGTTGAGGACCCATTCACTACAAACTTTGCCCTTTAGGCCTAGCTTTTCCCCATAGGTTGGAAGCAGTAGTTCAATCGCTGCACCGTTGTAGCCTACACCATGGTTCAAGCTGGTTACCTGGTGTTTTGCGTAGATGCCTTTGATTACCATCATGGCCATCAAAATGTGCTCATCCTTGATTTTCTTTGGATCTCTGGTGAAGAGGGGCTCAAAGTAGAGCTTCTCTTCGGATGGAACGATGAAGTCAATCCAGTCGCCCGGTATATCGATACGATCTAGGCTGCCTTCTTCCACAATCTCATCCACTTGGGCAATGACAATACCATTCTTGAAAGCACCCGCCTCCGCGAGCATTGGGGTGTCCTCTGTATTGTAACCTGTATATAGGTTGCCCTTCTTATCGGCCTTGGTGGCTGCTACTAAACAAACATTAGGGACGAGGTCAACGAAAAGTCTTCCATACATCTCTAGGTAGGTGTGAATTGCGCCAATCTTAATTTCCTTGTTTTGGATCATCTCCGTTAAGCGCTTCGCTTGCTTGCCCGAAAAGGCAAAATTGAGTTCTGTGGCAATCCCCTTATCATACAAATCTAAATGTTCATCCAAGGAAACGGATGAAATGATCATGTTAAGGTCGTGGACTTTCTCACTATCGACCTGCGCAAGCGATTTTGCTAAATAAGTGGCTTGTTTTTGGTTACAGCCTTCCAAAACAACTTTATCGCCGGGTTTGATGACACCCTCCAATAAAGGGACGATGGAATCCGTTTTGACGACTTTTCCGTCCACGTAATCTTGGACGGCATCCAAACGTTTTTTCTTCTCTTCAGCCTGTTTATTCCAATTCATGCTGGCTCCTTTCTTCTAAGGTTCAACTTTTTTCCTCTAGCTACTGGCCAACCGCTTTATGTAACTTTACTTTAGTTGAGTTCATTAAATAAGCCTGATAACTTATCATCATGATACCATGTGGGTATTATGTCGTCTAATACATAATATATAATTTATTCATGCATTATTTGTTATGAATAATCTCATAAATCACCCTTGCTCTATACGCTCAATTTTGTCGATTCTCCCTAAGGTGAACACTACATTTATGCCCCTTCATCAGCTCAGTTTTAAGCAGATTGGGTACAAGTGAAGCAAAGATATTTTTCCCCTATGTTTTGGGAAAAAACCAGATTTTCTCCAAGCAGAACCTCATCATGTAGAAAGGAAGCCTATGCCAACTAAAAAACTTGTTTGCGAAAACTGTGTAAACCACTGCCGACTGACTGTCACTTATGGAGACGACTACACCATTAGCGATGTGGAGGGTAACTCCTGCCCCTACGGTATCCGCTATGCCCACGATCATGCCCCTACATACCGAGAGGTTTTCGAAAGCCTAGTAAACATATCCAAGACAGGCCAAGACAAGCTCAAGGTTAAGTCCTCCCAAGCGATTAGCCCGGATCTTTTTCCCTCCTTTCAAGAAGCTGCGGATTCCCTGCAAGTTGACCTGCCTGTTCGCTTCGGCCAAGTCCTCTTGGCGAATGTCTGTGATTCAGGTGTTGATCTGATTGCTGCTTCACGCAAGGGTTGAGGCGAATACAAAAAAAGGCCCCCGAAGGTTTGACTCTTTTCACAAACCTTCGGGGTCTTCCTATTCCTCAATGCATCCTATAGATCAGCAAAGCTCTCCCTAAGTGCCAAAATCACCGGATCATCCGTGTCTGGCAGCTCAATGCCATGCACAATGGACTGTCCATTCTCCGCGGTCACAAACTTCACCCCGCCGTGGGCTGCCGTCTCTCCAGTCGATAGGCTGACGACATCCGTGTAGATAATCGCGCTGGTCTTTCCTACCTTAACTAATTGGCAGCGAAGCTCCACCATCTCTCCCGGTTGAATGGGCTTAGTCATCAAGAAATCCATCACCTTCAAACAGTAAACTTGGCTGGGATTCTTAACGATCCTGCACATGCAAAGGAAGCTAGCTTCCACATGCCAATAGGCCATCTGGGGGGCAAACAGCGTATCATGATGGTTCAGGTGGGCGGGTAGTACAATCTTTCTTGTAATCAGTGAATAGTCATCCATTGTATTCTTCAAGGTCATCTCGTTGGGTCTCCTTTTGCATATGCTCATAATCATCTTTTGTATCCATATCTTTGTAGATATAGGGGTTAGCGACTTCAATAAACTTCACCTTGTCAGGTTTCTGGGCTAAGGCCCCTTTCATGCCCGATGGGCCCTTATAGTCCAGCAAGCTGGCAAACATGGTGGCTGCGATACGGACAGGATGCCCTTGCTTGCCCTCGTTGATCGGAAAGACGATCTCCGCATGGGATTTAGCAACCTGCCTGATGGTCTCTACATCGATCAGAGGTAAGTCGACGGGTGAAAAGAGGATGGCATCAAAGCCTAAGCTTTCCGCCTCCTTGATACCAAGTTTGGCAGAGTCCATCATCTCTGTTCTAGCATACGCCTCATTCTTCACCAAATGAACATGAGGATAGTCAGCTAGAACTTCCTGTATTTCACCAGCCTTATGCCCTACCACGATGATAAAATCTGTTATGCCTGCCTCCTGGAACTTATCCAGCAGGTAGACGATAGCCGGTTTGCCTCCAAAAGGCAGGAGGGGCTTGAAATCACCCATACGGCTGGACAAGCCCGCCGCCAGAATCATTGCCGCTTGCTTCATTGCCTCGTCCTTCCCTTAAACTCTTCTTCGATGGCTTGCAAACCAGGCCGGCCTAGAAGTTTCTCCAACAGACCGTGAACGACATAGGCTGTTCGCAACCTGCGGTAATAACTCTCCATAGCTGGTCTGCTCGATCCAGCCTGGTCTATCTTTTCCTTAGCAGCTTGGAATCTTTCCTCAATACTAACCAGCCGATCATCCTTGATTCGCTTATCCGCATAGAATAGAATTGCCTCATTATCCAAATGAAGAGGATTTTTCAAATTGTCCTGGGCTTCAATCAGTGAAGCCACTTGGGGGTAACCCTCTCTGCGCAGGATGTTTGCCCCATCCTCTACATGAAACTTGCTGGTCTTCGAAATATCATGCAGGAGGGCGCCTATCTCCAGAAGGCCCAGATTAAGCTGATGACTAGTAGCCTTTTCAGCCACCCTATTGACCTCCCGCCCGAGCCCGATTGCAAAGGCAGCCACCGCTTGCCCATGCTTATACACTCTATCCGGCATAGCATAGTGCTTAGCGATCCGCTTTGCCTTGTCCAAGCTGGGATAAGCTTGTGGCATCAAGCCGACCGACTCTACCTGAAAAGCATCCCCGTCCCTAGTCAAGGTGCTGATACTCCCATAACTCTGGGGAAGGCTTCTGGAAATATCCAAAGGGATACCCAGCAAATCAGCTAAGAAGATGGTAATCATGGAAGCGTGGCTGACTACGACCGCATCCTTGTCGCCGCTTGCCTGAACAACCTGCTGCATTGCCCTTGTCATCCGGTCTAAAGCTTGAAGGCGAGTTTCCCCTCCTTGGGGTTCTGATGCTAATTCCTTTTTGATTTCTCTCAGGGGCTGATTTTCCCAAACCCCCATATCCATCTCTTGCAGGTCGTCTAGGATGATGACGGAACTCTTGGAATCGGCCAAAATCTCCGCTGTCTCCTTCGCCCTCAACAGAGGGCTGACGAAGATGCTAAAACCTTCCAGGCCCTTGAAATAAGCCTTGGCCTCTTTGGCTTCAGCCCTGCCCTCTGCACTCAAGGTAAGGTCTGTACGCCCGATACAGCGGCGGATACCGCCATCAAAGCTAACCTGCCCATGACGCATGAGATAAATGTTCTTTTTCATTCCCTATCCTATCCTAATTCTTTACAATCACACAGGCCCCGTGGATATCGACCAGCGGAAGGACCATTATCTCCATTTCCTCACAGTAGCTATCAACGGCTTGTTTTACCCCTTCATACTGCATGCTGTTATAATCATCAATGATGATGACGCCCCCCTTAACCATACGGGGATAAAAGTAGCTCAGCCCCTCGTAAGTTGGTTGGTAGAGGTCTACATCTAGACTAACCAAAGCAAAGTCTAGCTCATAGTTCGGTAGGGTGTCTGGAAAGAAGCCAGGATAAAAGAGCACCCTGTCCGGATGAGGCAACCTTGCCCGCACCTCCTCAAGGCTGGTTCCTGAGAAGTCCTGGAACTGTTTAATGCCTGGATTTTGCTCCTCCTCTACTTCCATATCTCTGAGATCAAATCCATTGAAGGTATCAAAGAGGTGGAGGGTCCGGTCAGGAAACTGGCTATTGAGTTGAACTGCCAAGTCACCTTGGTAGACACCAAGCTCTGCAATGTCACCTTCCAGGTCTCTCTTCTTTATCTCTTCGATGACCAAGCGAACCTCGGCGAGCCGTAAATCATAGTTATACTTGTGCTGCTTAAGGTCTTGGGTTTCGCCGTCGTAGCCAAGCTCAAAAAGTACCTTACGGATAGCTAAGACCGCCTCCTCATTCAAGGTGGCAATGATGATAACATCCACATTCTCGTCCACAGCCCTCCTCGCGTTGTAGACAGGCAGACCATCAAAACCGGCCTTTTGCTTATTGACATCATTATCCGCATAGGCAACAAGCTGGACACCAGCTTTCAACCACTTCCTTACCATTCGGCCTGCTTGGCCAGCCCCAAAAATAATCGCTCTTTTCATTGCACCCCTCCTTACGCACAGGCAACCTGCTATAAATCATAACATCTTTGTTATGAATTTTGAAAAAATATTGTAAATTAGTTTATCATTCCCGCTTAATTCGATAAAATAAGAAGAGAGCCACCAAGTAGGCAAACGTTTCTCCCCTTACGATTATAATAGATTGGAAGTCCCATGGATATAATAATGTTCGAACGCTTCAAGAAAGTCGCCGAAACTGAACACCTGACTAAGGCAGCCCAGCAACTCCACATGGCCCAACCCGCCCTCAGCAGGGCAATCGCCAAGCTAGAAGAAGACCTGGGTATCGAGCTCTTTGACCGGACCAATAGGCAGATGACTCTTAACCAATATGGCGCAATCGTCCTCCGCCACGTCAATATCATTCTGGAGGAGTTTGACAGCATGAAAAAGGAACTCAGAAACCAAAGCGGCCAGGAGAGTCACAGCGTCAAGCTTTCTTTATATGCTGCCTCCAAAATTCTGCCTGAGCTGATCAAACAATTTAACCGCAAGTATCCGAAAATTGGCTTGAAGATTAAACAGGAAGATATTGATACCTCCCCCAGGGTTGCTGATATTATCATCGATTCCTCGGCCACCCCTAACACGGCAGACAATGGCTTGACCTTGTTGGAAGAGGACATCCTTTTGGCACTGCCTAGTAACCACCCCCTGGCTGCCCAAGAAGAAATTAAACTCTGGGAAGCCTCCCATCTCGATTTCATCTGCCTGCCCAAAGGGAAAGGGCTCAGGGAGCTGACTGACCAATACTGTAAGCTGGCTGGCTTTACGCCCCATGTTGTCTTCGAATGCGACAGCCCTGAGATGACCCGGGAACTCATCTCCGTGGGTCTAGGCGCCGCCTTTATCCCCGCGGTGACCTGGGACGATGTCGCTTCCGAGAATGTGGTCCTAAAAAAAATCGCTAGCCCTCAATGCAAGCGCTACATTAACCTCCGCTACCAGAAGTCCTCCTACATTACGACCGCTTCCATCCTCTTCCGGGACTTCACTAAGGCTTATTTCAAAGAGCTCAGTCAACGAGCAAAATAAGTTGATAATCGATACAACAAAGGGGCAATGCAGCATGCTTTCATTCTGCAAGAGCCCCTTCTTTTTCATCTTCTTCTATTCTTTTGCCAGGTCCAGGTCTTGGTCTTCCGTTATCTGAATCCCCGTAATCTGTCCGCACATGCTTAATGACAAAACTCATAACGGGGCTAACGAGGACCAAGGAAGCAATCGTACCCATTCCCCAGGCTGCACCGAGAAGGGCCCCCATCAGAACCTGGAAACCATCCAATGCCCAGCGACCGTAGACAATGGGAATATTGAACTTGCGGTCTAGCATGATAGTCAGGCCGTCTATTGCCCCCGTTCCGTAATCTTGAGCTACATAGTAGCCCGTTCCAATGCCCGACAAGAGGGCTGCAACAAAGAGCATGACCACCTTCATGGGCAAACCCATTTCGGGAATCTGCAGGTGGTTGAATAGGGCCATCTGGCTGTCTATCGTCAAACTGAAGACCGCTGGGGCAAGCAAAGTTCCCATGCCGATTAAGCCTGGAACCGTGAAGACAATGATAGCTAAAGAAATCAAATTAAGCACCGCATTGGCTTGACCTAAATTGATGCCTGTAGCAACAGAAAGCCCCTGCACTCCAGTAGATATGGGTGATGAACCCCAATCCAAATGCAAAAAGATGGCCGTTCCCGCTGTCGAAATGATAATCCCTAAAATCATCTTCAGCGTCCTAAGCCAGGCTTTATTCTTGACAAAATTTCCCTTTACTTTACTTAACATAAGACCCTTTCCTATGTAGACTCAACGTCTTATCGCTAACCGCTCTTACTTACTAATAACTATAAACCTTATCGAAACAAAAGCAAACCGGCCGCCCGACAACAAGCAAAAAGGACCAAGCCTAAACTTGATCCCATTTGCAAGTTTCCTAACTGATTAGCCGTCGAGGCTAGCGTTCAATTACTCTTCTTCGCCGCCGTCCGTATCAAAGGCAACGATTCTTGCCATCGACGATTCTCCACCCTCAAACTTCAGTGGGAATACACCAATCAGAACTCTCTTATTCGACAACTTATCAATCTCTCCGCCGACGTTCTCTGCATGGATAATCTCCCATGGTTCTGGGAAGAGCATCGTATGCGTTGCTTGGTATACATCGGGCCATGGATAAAGCTCATCCAATCCCTTACCATACAGTTCCTTCAGCGTCTCATCAGCGATCTTTGCTTCGCCTGGCTCCCAATCACGAATCTTCGTGTTCATTGGGTGATCCATAGAACCAGCATCGATACCTAACCAGCGAATCTTCTTCTCTTTCGCCCAGTCAATAAAGCTCATCGATGGACCTGGGTGGCGCAACATGTATCTTCTCTCATCAGCCTCTGGTTGATCCCAGCCGTACTTGTGGTAACCAGTATTAATGATTAAGATGTCGCCTTCCTTCACTTCCACTCTCTCTTCAATATCTTCTGGAGTGTAGATAGAGAAGTCTGAGGTAATATCTGACAAGTCGACGATTACACCGGGGTGAATCAACTTATCTAACTCTAATGACGCAATATCTCTACCAGATGTTACAAAGTGCATTGGACCATCCAAGTGAGTACCAACGTGATTAGATGTGGTGAGAAGCTGACCGTTCGCCCCGTTTGGAGCCAATCTCTTAAAGAACTTTATCTGCAGTGGCTCGTAGGTGGGCCATGGTGGTGTTAAATGACTCAAGTTTTGAGTCAGGTCATACATTTTTACTTTATCCCAGTTTTTTACTAAATCCATTATATCCTCCTAAGAATTGATGTTTTTACTTGCTGTGTGTGTTCGATGTTCGCTATCTGTATAGAGACTTCCTTGTCTTGGTCTTCGCGGAAGTCGTATTGTTTCGTACTATAATGTTACCCACGGCTAATACATCTAAACACATCCAGTTAGGATTGCTGGGATTTTTTAACTTTTTTTGCTTTCGGAAACAATAATCAGGAAAACTTAGGAAATGATTGTTCCCGTTTCCCCTTTAATCGCTTTGGTCGCTCCCTCGAGAGAGGTGATGATTGCCTTGCGGCCTGCTTTCGACTCAACAAAGCGAATGCCTGCTTCTACCTTAGGCAGCATGGAACCTGGCGCAAAGTGGTCCTCTTCAATATATTGTTTCATTTCATCGACGCTAACATGCTCTAAATCCTTCTGTTCTGGTGTTCCAAAATTGATGGCAACATTATCTACGCCAGTCAACATAACCAGAAGGTCTGCATCGATATCCTCAGCCAAGCGCTGGGATGCGTAATCCTTATCGATGACCGCTGCAATTCCCTTTAGGCCCTGCTCATCTTCAACGACAGGAATACCTCCACCACCTACCGTAATCACGATTGCATCATTATCGATCAAGGACTCAATGATGGGTAATTCCACGATGCGTTTAGGTTCTGGCGATGCCACTACCCGCCTATAACCACGGCCAGAATCCTCAACGACAGTGTAACCCTTCTCCTCTTCCAGCTTCTTCGCCTCTTCCTCACTGTAGAAAGGTCCGATGGGCTTGGTTGGATTATCGAAGCGAGGATCCTCCTTATCCACAACAACCTGGGTTAAAACCGTGGATACGGGCTTATCGATGCCTTTCGCTCTCAGCGCATTACCCATTGCCTGTTGCAGGTGGTAACCAATCATTCCCTGGCTCATTGCACCACACACATCAAAAGGCATAGCTGGGGTAACTTCGCTGGCAACCTCATTTTGAATGACGATGCGGCCAACCTGTGGTCCATTACCATGGGCAATCACCAGCGTATTCCCCTCTTCAACAATCTTGATCAAATGTTCTACCGTTTGTTCGACGACTTGCAACTGCTTTTCTGCAGTAGCCACACCTGAATTATCTTCCAGGGCATTTCCGCCTAAAGCGACTACAACTTTGGTCATAACAATCCTCCTCTTATTTTCTGGTTACTCTATTTTTACCTATTTCTCTTTATCTTATGCAAGGGACATCAACGGACAAAAAACAGAAATCGAAAAGGCTAGCAGCACTCGCCGCTAGCCTCTCCCGATAGATGGTATCTTCGAGCAAGATTACTTCTTGAGCAAAGAGCTTATTGGGATACCGTCCTACATTTCGTAAGCACTGGGATTATTCAGCGTTGTCAAAAGCTACTAGTCTTGCCATTGAAGATTCTCCGCCTTCGAACTTCAGTGGGAAGCAGCCTAGGATAACACGCTTGTTGGATAATTGGTCAATGTCGCCACCAACGCATTCCATGTGGATGATTTCCCATGGTTTAGGGAAGAGCATGGTGTGCATTGCTTGGTATACATCGGGCCATGGATAGAGCTCATCCAAACCCTTGCCATATAACTCTTTAAGAGTCTCATCACACTTCTTCGCTTCGCCTGGCTCCCAGTCACGAATCTTGGTGTTCATTGGGTGATCAGCAGAACCGCAGTCTACAGCGATGTAGCGTAATTTCTTCTCACGTGCCCAGTCAACGAAGTCCATAGATGGGCCTGGGTGACGAAGCATGTATCTTCTCTCATCAGCTTCTGGTTGATCCCAACCATACTTGTGGTAACCAGTGTTGATAACTAGAATGTCGCCTTCTTTAACCTCTACGCGCTCTTCGATATCTTCTGGTGTGTAGATAGAGAAGTCGGAAGTGATATCAGAGATATCAACTACAACACCCTCATGAACTAGCTTGTCTAGTTCCAAAGAAGCGATGTCGCGGCCAGCTGTATCGAAGTGCATTGGACCGTCAAGGTGAGTACCAACGTGGTTAGAGGTGGTCAGCAGTTGTCCGTTAGCGCCGTTTGGAGCCAATCTCTTGAAGAATTTGATTTGGAGTGGTTCGTATGTAGGCCATGGTGGTGTCAAGTGACTTAGTGGGATAGTTAGGTCGTAAATTTTTACTTTGTTCCAGTCTTTAATAATGTCCATTTGTTCCTCCTAAATATATTTTACGTGAAGATGGATTCTTCACTTCCAACCTTAGTGATTTTTCTAATCATAAAGGTCCGAGGAAAAGCAAAACCATCAATTGATTTTGCTTTCCTCCAAACCCCTTTTACTCAGCGTCAATCGCTTCTGCGAAAGCTTGGATAGCGTCTTCGAAGCACTTCATTGGTGGGTGAACAATACCTGCACCAACTTGGCCAACGCCTGGGTCTTTATGAGCAATACCCGTGTTGATTACTGGGCGAATACCTGTCTCAAGTACCTTGCGGATATCAATACCAGTAGCGGTTCCACGGAAATCTAAAATAGGAATACGGTATACGTTATTCTCGGCTTCAGTGATTTCATACATTTGCTTTGAGTAGTTCAAGGCATCTTGTGGCTTACCACCGACGAACTGTACGATAGGAAGAGCTGCCGCCATAGCGAAACCACCGATACCGGAAGTCTCTGTAATGCAGCTGTCACCAATATCTGGGTTAGCGTCTGCTTCGCTGTAACCAGGGAAGTATAGACCATCGATAATCTCCGATGGAGCAGTGAACCATTGGCTACCTAAACCAGCTACGCGAATACCGAACTCGGTACCATTTCTTGCCATGGTGTAGACAAGCGTAGAGTATTCAACACCTTCCATAGGTGCTGTTGCACACTTAGCAGCAGGCATCGTTAGGTTTAACCAGAAGTGGTCGTTGCCCTCTAAGAACTTCAAGACGTCGAACTGATCATCTTTAGAGAAGCTCGTCTTTAAGATATATGGTGCTAACTTACGGGTTAATAGTGAAGATCCGGCTGTGTTTCTGTTGTGACCCTCATCGCCCATCTGTAGGGTTTGAGCAGTCATTGACTTCAGATCAATCTCGCCAGCTAGTTCAAGCGTCTCTTTCATCAGAGGTCCAAGAACCTCTTGCATCCAGTTCAAGCGATCGATAACTTCCTGCTCATAAGCACCAAAGCGGAGTACCTTACCAAGGCCTTCGTTTAAAGTACAGTAAGCGTAGTTGCCAAACTTCTTGTTTTGTACAATCCAAACTGGCATAGAGTAAGTGACAACACCGGCCATTGGACCGACTGCATCATGGTGGTGGCAAGAATCAAACGTGATTTCTCCAGAAGCTGCTACCTTCTCCGCTTCCTCTGCGTCTTTAGCAAGACCTTCGTAAATCAGTCCGCCCATAACAGCGCCACGAAGTGGACCTGACATCTTCTCCCAAGTCACTGGAGGACCTGCATGAAGGATAGTCTTCTTTGTCATACCAGGAATATTCTCTCCTGCTGTACCTACGCCAACTAGTGTTGGTTGGGCATCTAGCAATCTTTGGACTGCTTCTTGATTCGCTTGGTTAATTTTATCTGCGATGCTCATTCATAACCTCCCATTATTAAATAGTCACAATTCAACAATTAAAGCTTCTACTAAGCTAGAACTAACTGAGTTTAGATAAGAGTGAAGCTAACTTCTTATTTCCACCTGCAGGTGGCTTGAAGTTGACGTGGATGGATTTCACACCCTGCTCCTTGAAGTCATCATGGAAGGAACGGATTCCTACGTTGATAACAGATAGGTCATTCTTAAACAGTTTCTCAATCTTTTCAATATTTGCCATGTCGCCCTCCTATTGGATTTCTTTCATGATTCTTGCCGCTAATCTTGCAGCTTGGGCATTCGTTGGCATAACGATGACACCAGCTTCTTCAAGCGCCTTCTCCTGAGCCTTCAGATCCTGAGGATCATTCTCGGTTCCACAGACATAGCCAATGATCGATAGGTGCTTGCCTTTTGCCTTCATCTTCTCTTGTGCTTCCTTGATAGCAGGCATCATTGCCCCTACAGGATCTGGGTTTGACCCGTAGCCAAGCATAAAGTCCATCAATAGGACTGCCCACTCATCATCTTCCGTCTCTTTGATTACCCGCTCAGCACGTGTTGATGGGTCGATCATTGGGTGAGGACGACCCTCAGTGAACTCATCTTCACCGAAGTCAATAACGGTATTCTTCTCGCTGACTTGGTTGTCCTTTAGCTTGTCTTCTGCCTTCTTAGCAATATTGGATTTCACTTGACCCAGCTCTTGGCCAACTAGGGTAGCCGCCTCGCTGGCTAGGGTACCACCACTGAAGAAACCACGGAAATACTTTTGGTCCTCATCGAACTTTTCAATCTCAGCCTTTACGATTTTATCGATCTCTTCCTCGGACTTGGTAAAGCCATCGATGGTCTTTACTTCTTCTCCCTTAGATAGGGCAACTGCCTTGGCCGCAGCATCCTCTAGAGAAACCGCTGCAATTGCACCCTCATCTTCCACCATCTTTGGATCTCCACCAATAAAGTCAACGACGACCGGCTTATCGATCCCTTTCACTGCTTCAAGGATCTTCTTCGCAATGGCAGGTGCAGGTGGTTTAGATAGGAGAAGCAATACTTTTGTATTCGGATCAGCCTTCAAGGCCTCAATACCTTGTAGCATCATGAGACCGCCAATATCCTCGCTAAGGTCGCGGCCGCCCGTTCCTAAAGCCTGGGTAATTCCGCCACCAAGTTTATCGATAACGACTGTAATCTCTTGGGTTCCTGTACCGGAAGCGCCAACGATACCGATATCGCCTTTTCTGACCACGTTGGCAAAGGCAAGTGGAATATTGTTGACTACAGCTGTTCCACAGTCAGGGCCCATCATCAGAAGACCCTTTTCAATAGCAATCTGCTTCAACTCTAATTCATCTTCAATGCTGACATTATCGCTGAACATCATGACGTTGATATCATTCTCCAGAGCGGTTCTCGCTTCGGCCGTCGCATATTGCCCCGCGGTAGAAATCAGTACTAAGTTTGCGTCTGGTTGGTGCTGGATCGCAGACTTCAGTGTTGGTGGATGATAATCGCTATCATCATCGGAATCCTTCTTATTTAAAAAGTCAGTTACGGCTTGGGTAATCGTCTCTAATTCGACTGTTCCATCAGTTAATGCGGTAACAAAAACATCATTGGGGGTAGCATTCTCAATCTCTTCATTGCTGATGTTTAGGTTCTTAGCAAGTTCTTTATTTAATTCAGTTCCCATTCCTACGATTGCCTTCTCTACGCCTTCGATCTTTTCTAATTCTCTAGATGCCAGCATAAGAGAAACGGAATCATAGTAACTATTACCTCTTACTTCATAGATTACTTGGCTCATCTTTCCTCCTTCAATATTTTGCATATACAACAACCGACAAGTACACCATAGAGGGTGTCGAGTCCGGAGCTAGCTCCTATCGACTTCTCCTTCTCTAGTAAATCCTTGAACGTTTCATCTTGCTTCTCATGGACAGTTCTCGATTCTGGGTCAAACATGAAGACCATAATGTCTCGCAGAAACTCATTGACTTGGCCAATCGCTGCATGTCGCAACATCTCGGCACTCACAATTGTCGTCTTTTCACCATTATTTCTGGTTGTTGCAACATTTACATTGACTACTTGGGTTGCCTTACACCCAATCAGACCCGCCCCATAAAGGATGGTAACCATGAGACCCGATAAAAAGTCATCCATCGATGGCGTCAACCCTTGGCCAAAGCCAATAATCTTACCCGCCAACTGACTAAGGTCTCCCGTCTTGTCCCCTCGCAAGGCATGTATGTAGGCATCAAGGTAGTTCTCTAAGCGGTCCTCAACAAAGGATAGTTCAGCTCTTTCTTCGACGTCTTCAGGCAGCAAGCCCACTAGGTCGGGAAATCGTTTGACCAAACGGGTCAACACGGTAACTATTCCATACCCCTGTTCGTTCGTCCTCAAAAATCTCTTTAGCAATTCTAACAGCCAATTAAGTCGGTCAAAGCCAATTACCGCTTTTGGTAAAGCGGGCTTAGGATCCCAACTTCCTGCCTGTTGCAAGTTAACCTCAAGGGCTTGATCTCTTGCATCCATATATAGAGCGCCGCTCGATAGGATAACCCTATCGCCTATCTGCAAGTTCAGTCGGTTAAACAGCCTCCTAAAAGAAAGCTCGCCGTCTATCCTAACTGCATTTTTTGCCATAGGCCTCTTCGCTGACAGAAGTGTTACCAACTCATCCCTTCCATCTCTACCTGGAACAAGTAAGTTACAGCTGCTATCAAATACGGAATGGAGGCTTCCTACGAACTGAGTTTGAGTCTCCAGTCGCTCCTGTAATTCAAGACAAATCGTGGAAGATTGTAGCCTCATCGAAAACTCTCCTCCCTTTGCTTAACACTAGAGCAAGCTGAAGGCTCTACCTTTTTGAGCTACTTCCATTATAGCACCAAGGGAGCTCTATCTCTTTATGTAAACTTCACAAAAATACGGAATATTTCTCCTTGTTTTTTGAAATCCATGGTAAGTTTTTAGAAGACCAAACAAGGAAAAGGTTTACTGTCCCTTGTCCTTTTTCTTCATCTCCATGTCATGTATTTTGAGGGCTAATTGCAGGGTCAAGCACTGGTCATAGTCTTCAAAATCGATGCCCGCTATCTCTTTAATCCGGCCAATACGGTAAACAACCGTGTTGTAGTGGATATACTGCTTCTCAGCCACTTTGACCAAGTTACCTTGACAGGTGAAGTACTCCCTCAAAGTGTCAACTAGATCACTCTTCTTATGCTGATCATAAGAGATCAATGCTTCCAAGGCATCGTCTCGGATGTAATCCATCTCCTGCTGTATGCCTTCATTAGTCAGTATGCGGTAGACCCCCATATCCTCGAAGAATACTGGGGATGATACATCGCTTTGAGTCGCATAATCGTAGGCCTGTTGAGCCTCCCTGTAGCTGTTCCATAGTTCAGTCGAATCCTTATAGATTCGGCCAATCGTCGTAATATGGGGCTCAAAATACCGTGGATTAGAGAAGTATTTCTCCAGCGCATCCGAAAAGTTCTGCAGGCTGGTGCGTGCTGTTTTCTTATCGAAGGAGTTGTTTATTTCCATGACGAGAATCAGTTGGTTTTCCTTGGAAGCAACGAGAATTGTCCACTCTCGCAAGGAGTTAATCCGGTGAATTAGACCTAAGTGCCTCTGCTTGGCTTCCTCATCGTTTCTAATCATCGTGTCATTGGACCCATTCAGACTTTTATCATCGAAGGTAATGACGAGAACAGCATGCGCTTCCTGTGGACGAAAGTTAAAGAAGTGGCTCCTATTGATTGCCGCATGGTATTGGTCTTCATGACCAGATAGGAGGTCTTCGACAAACTCCGTCATCTGAGAAGTCTGGCTTTCAAAGACCGATAGGTTCTTATAAATCTCCAAAGCAATGAGGGACGTGGAAGATTCAATTACGCTGATTTCCACTGGGGTCAACTGCTTCTTGGTCTCCCAGATAAACAGACGGCCATATTCTACGCTGCCCGAAGAAATTGGGATCTCGATGCGGTTGACATGAGCGCCGTCCCAATCATCCGTTGCCCGGATAACATGTTGCATATTCGCTCGTTCAATCCTATTATCTGATCGCATAAAACGGTCTCGGTCTAACGCCTGCACGATGAACTCTCGATCTTGATCCTCACTAAAAATAATACTGGTATCAAAGGCGTAATCCTTGAGGCCGATTGGGTTTTTCTCTAAGCTCTGATAGAGCGATTCGGTGATCTCTGTCAGCTTTCCTCCGCCCAGCATGATAGAGATGAACTTGCGATGGAGAGTGTCAATACGGATTAAGGTGGACATTTGAGCATTGATAATCTGTGTGTAACCTTCAATCAGTATATTGGAGAAAGAGACATCATAAGGTATCTCAATAATAGGAAACTCGTTGAGCTCCGCTTTTTCTCTTGCTTCTTGGGGAATCTCATCAACATACCTTTTGGTCTTAATGCCAAAACCAGCGATATCTTTTTCAATGAGCGCATCGATTAAGGTGGTCAAGCCCTCTTTGTGGTCTTTGAATGAATAGGCCGTGGTTAAAAGGAAATCTTCAGGCTGTACCCAATCAATGATATCAGGCACTTCCATAATATTAAGCATAGATATAGGCTTCCATAGTCCGCACTCCCCAGCGATGATCTCTGATCCGGTCATGGAATCTAGCTGCATTAAATTTGCTACAGTAAAACGAGTATTTTTCATTCCTCACCTATCCAATTTCTGCACATGGCCAAACTACTAGGATAAACAACACAGCCCCCACTTGCGTGAGGGACTGAGTTGTATCTATTCAACTTACTTAATGTTCTTTTTATCTTTCAGGTAGGATGGCATTCATGAAGATACCAGCCAAAGCTGCTGTTGCCATACCGCCAGGAACTGCTTCTCCACCAAGCGCTAATACGAGGATAACAGCGGCGGTTAATTGGTTCTTTGTTTCGAATAGGTTTACACGACCTTCAACAAGGGCTCTTAAACCTACAGATGCAATCATACCAAATAGGACGATGGATACACCACCGATAACGCCTGTTGGGATAGTGCCAATAATCGCTGCTAGCTTTGGAATACCACCTAGTAGGATAGCGAATACAGACGCAATACGCATAACTCTTGGGTCAACAACTCTTGTAAGAGCAAGAACACCAGTGTTCTCGGAATACGTAGTGGAAGCTGGTCCACCGAAGGTTGCGGATAGTGCAGTCGCAACACCATTACCTAACATAGTGCGGTCCAAACCTGGATCTACAGTAAAGTCTTGCCCTGCTGTCTCACCGATAGCGATAACATCACCGATATGCTCGACGATGGTAACAAGGGCAACAGGCAAGATCATCATAATCGCTTCCATATCAAACTGAGGGAAGCTGAAGTTAGGAACGCCAAACCAAGCAGCTTCGCCTACTGGAGCAAGGTCGACTACGCCCATAAATAGAGCAACAATATAACCGACGACAACACCGATAAGTACTGGGATTAGCTTAATCATTCCCTTACCCCACATGTTGACAACGATTACGGTTAAGAGGGCAACGCCTGCTAAAATCCAGTTTGCGGAAGCCATATCGATAGCTGTTGGTGCTAACTTTAAACCGATTGAGATAATGATTGGTCCGGTTACGATTGGTGGGAAGAATTTGGTTATCTTTTCAACACCAAACATATGTAGTAACACGGACATCAAGAGATACATCAAACCGCAGGCAATCAGACCACCCTGAGCGTAAGCGATATCTCCCTTTGCTGCCACTACGGATAGAACTGGCGCAATGAAGGAGAAGGAGGAACCCATAAAGACAGGAACCTTACCTTGGGTAATCAAGTGGAACATCAGGGTACAGATACCGGCCATAAAGAGTGCAACGGAAACATCAAATCCCGTTAACAGTGGTACGAGGATGGTCGCACCAAACATGGTGAAGGCATGTTGAGAACCTAACAATACCGTTTTAGGTACGCCTAGATCAGCGAAAGCGTCATAGATGAAGCCTTCTTTTTTCATGTAGTTCGTATCTATCGTTTGAACATCTTTGTTATTTTCAGTCATTAGAGACCTCCATAAGTAAAAGTTAGAGTTAGGTGATTACTTATCATAGCTTTCTTGACTCGTCATGCTGCCGAAGACCTTTGCAAGCTAAACTGCTTGCCGGCTGAAAATCGATTGTTTAAAATTCTATGGATTTCACGCATGGTTCTGTCTTTGCGATAAGTTTACCTTTGGTGAAATTGTACAGGACTTCTTTCTTTTCATTCAATGCGGTGTACCAGTTGTCTGCATTAAGAACGATAAAGCTTGCATCGTTGCCAACTTCGATGCCGTAGCTGTCACCTAAGTGCAGAGTTTTTGCTGCATTGTAGGTGATAAAGTTATAAGAGTTCATAATATCTGAGTAGCCCATCATTTGGGTAGCATGTAAACCCATATGCACAGTGTCTCGCATATTGCCGTCTCCCAATGGATACCAAGGGTCGAAGATATCGTCGTGTCCAAAGGATACGTTGATACCTGCTGCTGTCAGCTCTTTCACCCTAGTTAAGCCGCGCCGTTTGGGATAGGTATCGAAGCGACCTTGCAGGTGCATGTTGACCAATGGATTGCTTACAAAGTTTAACTTGCTCATCCTCAGTACGTTGAATAAGCGAGAAGTGTAAGCTCCGTTATAAGAGTGCATTGCCGTTGTATGGCTTGCGGTCATCCGCTCGCCATGTCCCGACTCATAGGCTCTGGTAGCTAACGTTTCTAAGAAACGAGATTGCTCGTCATCAATTTCATCGCAGTGGACATCGACTAGGCAGTCATATTTTTCCGCCAGCTCTACAGCAAAGTTCAAGGACTCTACGCCATACTCCCGAGTAAACTCGAAGTGTGGGATAGCGCCAACGACATCTGCGCCCATCTTTATCGCATTTTCCATCAGCTCTTTACCGTTAGGATAGCTGAGTATGCCCTCTTGAGGGAAAGCCACGATTTGTAGGGTAATGATGTCTTTGAGCTCTTCTTTAAGTTCAAGTAAAGCGTCCAGTGCGATAAGTTCTGGGTCAGTCACATCGACATGGGTGCGGACGTGGCCAATACCATTGGCTGCTTGCTTGCGCACAGTCTCCCGTGCCCTGTCCATAACATCCTTCTTTGTGAGTGACTCTTTTCTCTCTGACCAGCAAGCGATTCCTTCAAATAAAGTTCCTGATTCATTCCATCTTGGTTGCCCTGCGGTTAACGCTCCATCTAAGTGGATATGAGATTCGATGAACTGAGGTAGTACCATACAACCATCTAAGTCTAAGGTCTCTTCCCCTTCTGCTTCGATTCCCGCTTCCAGTTGCTCAAATTTTCCATCTTTAATAAGAATATCGATCTTTTCTTCATTGTTGGCGAGATGTACGTTTTTGATAAGCATTGTTTGGCCTCCTATTGCTTCAACTTCATGTCAACTAAGGGTTAGGGTAATTTTTCGCTTACGCTGTTTGCCTTTTGTTTCCTTTCACTAGCTCGAAGATAAAGAATACGACAGAGGCGACGACAAGCGAGTTGATTGGTGAGACTCCCCATTGTAGGAAAGTTCCCACTGCTGCTCCAGCCAGTACAGCGGCGATTGCACCAATATTGATGGCAGTCGTTTTGCTGTTGGGGTCGACATAGTCGTTTTTATTCATAAAGTAGTGAATGATAACCACTGCGCCTACTGGAGGGATAAGACCGCCCAAGAAGGACAGGTAGGATACAAAGTTGTTATATAACCAAATGGCTGCTAATGTACCGATAACACCACCGACTAGAGCCAAAGGTTGGCTTGGCTTTCTTGTAATATTGGATAAGCCTAAACCTGCGGTGTAGAGTGCATTATTATTAGTTGTCCATATGTTGAGTCCTAAGACCAAAATTGCTGGAAGAGTTAAACCTTGGGCCATCAGGATGTAGAAGATATCAGCATTGCCCGTTGTTGCTCCACCGACTGCTCCGAAGATAAACATGATACAGTTGCCGACAAAGAAGGCAATGATCGTTGTTATCACTGCTACAGAGCTAGTTCTTGCGAAGCGGGTAAAATTAGGTGTACTGGTTCCACCACTGATGAAGTTACCAATCACGATAGTTAAGGCCGAAGCCATGGTGAGTGGCTGCACTGGGTTTTCGCTAAAGACGTTCATCCAGCCGCCTACTTCATTGATACCAGTAGCTACAGAATAAATACCGAGAATAGTAATAAGTGGAACAGCTACGGTGCCGAGCACAGCCAAGGCTTTAAAGCCGTAGAAAGCTGTCGCAGTCATCAGAGCGCCCATGATAAGAACAAGAATATACTCATTGATTCCCATAATTGATGCCAGTGGGATGGCGATCATCGCTACACCTACACCAAACCAACCAATCTGTGTAAAACTTACTAAGGCTGACGGTAAAAAGGAACCTTTCGTCCCGAATGATTTCCGACACAGGAGGTCTAGGGTTAATCCTGATCTCTGCCCGATATAGGCAAGGATTCCTGTATAGATCCCTAGAAAGGCGTTACCCAAGAGCATGGCCAATAAAAAGTCGTTCATGTTTAAGCCGATACCTAGGTTGCCTCCCGCTGTCATCGAAGGCGAAAAATAGGTAAATCCTACCAATACGGCCAATAAAGCAAGAAAACCTTGCCTCTGGCTTTCCTTCACCGCCGATAGCGATGATTCTCTGTCTACTGATGCATCAATTCTGTCGTTCATACAATCTCCTTAATCGTTTACTACTTGGAAACAGATGGACTTTTCAGCACTTTCATAGAGTTCTTGGTCTGTGCTATAATCATAACCTTACTGATTATAGACAAGATTGTAGTCTTAGTAAAATTTTATTTAAATATTATTCTCTATCTTTGAAAACGTTTTACACCTATTGCTATTTTTATTCTGCTTTATGAAAACTTTCCGCCAAACCAAGGCTTTCACAAAGCCTTGGCTTAGCAAGAAAAGTCTTTCTAGTTTATTGCTCTTCCTTCTTCATATCAGAATCTGGTGGTAATTGATTTTCTTCTTCTACATCTTCAATGATGTCTTTCTCTTCGTTATGTTCCTTCATCAAGAGAAGAACATTCTCTGGAGTGAGTGGCAGATAATGTGCGTTGATGCCCGTTGCATCGTAGAGAGCATTACCTACTGCAGAAGGAACGGCGATCATTGGGTGCTCTGCTAGACCACGTGCTCCGTATGGGCCGTGTGCTTCCTGCGTTTCAATTAAGATTGGAACAATCTCATCTGGTAGGTCGTTAGCAGTTAAAATCTTATAGTCGGTGAAGGATGGGTTCATGAGGACACCCTCGTCGTTGAACTTGTATCCTTCAGAGATTGCTGAGCCTAGACCTTGGATAACACCACCGTAAACTTGGCTGGTTGCCATCTTGCGGTTGATAATGCGGCCACCATCGATTGCCGTAGCAATCTTATAGATGTGCATTTCACCAGTCTTGGTATCAAACTCCATATCGATAGCATGGGCACCGAATGTCCAGTGAAGGGCAGGCTCGCCTTTACCAGTGTAGCGGTCAAGGTTAGAGAGTCCTTCAGCCATGTAGGTACCGCGACCAATAACGACACCACCGATACCAGAACCATCTGGGAAGGTGTAACCGCGAATCAAGTCGGCATAGGAAACACGCTTGATGTTTGGTTGGTCTTTATGGTAAATCTCGCCATTCTCGTATGCCAAGGATTCCTTGTCACAGCGGAAGACATGAGATGCTGTCGTGAGCATTTGGTTCATGATGTCTGCACAAGCCTTCTTGATGGCATATCCGGCCATGAAGATTGCCTTTGACGCTACCGTTTGCCAATCGTAAGGATCACGCTCGGTGTCTCTACCGTGAACAACTCTGACCTTCTCAATAGGGATATCTAGCTCTTCAGCAGCGATCTGTGCATAAGCGGTCTCAGCGCCTTGTCCCATGTCAGTAACACCCGTTTGGACGACGAAGCGACCGTCAGCTTCAGAGTGGATGACAATTCCTGTTGCTGTGTTCGCAGGCATAGCAGGAGCTTTATGGAAGGAAGCTAAACCAATACCTCTTAGCTTACCCGTCTTAGCCATGTGCTCTCTTTGCTCTTCACTTGTGTAACCCTTCCAGCCGATTTCTTTTGCAACAGCTTCCAAACACTTGCTTGGGCTACCCGTTGATTCTTGAATAGTTTCGCCAGTGATGGTCTTATCGCCGACCTTAAGGATATTTAGCATGCGGAACTCATAGGGGTCCATGCCAAGCTTTTGAGCGATGATATCCATCTGACGCTCATTTGCCCAGTGGGTCTCTAAGTGTCCAAATCCACGATAAGCAGTGGAGAAGACCTTGTTGGTGTAGAGGGTTCTGGAGTGGATTTCGACGTTAGGTACATAGTAAGGACCAACGCCAGAGTAAACGGCTGTTTTACCAACATTGGCGCCGTAGTCAGCATTAGCTCCACTATCCCAGTCAAAGTAGACCTTAATACCAGTCAACTTACCTTCTTTAGTAACACCAGTCTTAATTCTTGTGCGCATAGCTGCTCTGGTTGGGAATACGTTGAATTCTTCTTCACGAGAAGCCGTAAACTTGACAGGGCGACCATTGGATGCGCGAGACAATAGGATGACTAGAGGCTCAATGTGCAAACCAGCCTTACCACCGAAACCACCACCAAGCGTAGGTACGTGTACTTCGAAGTTTGATTCGGAAACCCCAAAGCACATAGCTGCTAATGACTTAACGGTAAATGGCGATTGAGCGGAAGTCCAGATCTTTGCACGATCAGTGTAAGGATCGGCTTGAGCAATCGCAACGTGTGTCTCGATGGGCACGTGCGCACATGCTGGCAAGTAGAATTCGTTCTCTACTACCAGATAGGACTCTTCAAAAGCTTTCTCGACATCGCCGTGAACATTCTGATTCCAGCTTGCAATGTTGGAGTCTTTTTGTGGGAAGAATACACCCTTACCATCGAGGTCATTGATTGCGTCGTTAGCAATGATGTCGCTCTCTAGGGCGTCATCAATGGTAATTACCGCTGGCAACTCCTTGTATTCTACCTTAATCAGGGAGATTGCCTTTTCAGCAATTTGCTCTGTTTCAGCAGCTACAGCAGCGATAACTTCGCCTTGGTAGTTCGTGATAGGACCAGCAATGATTCTCTTATCCTTAAGGTAAACACCATAGCGGTGGTTAGTATCTTTACCTGTCAATACAGCATGTACACCTGGTAGTGCTTCTGCTTCGCTGGTATCCATAGAGATAATCTCAGCTCTAGCATATGGAGAAAGTAAAGCTTTGGCATACAGCATACCTGGTAGGGTGATATCGTTAGTATAGATTTCACGACCGGTTACTTTGTCCAGAGCATCCGCTCTGTCGTAGCCTTGTCCAATATGTCTGAATTCAGTATTTGCCATTATTTCAACTCCTCTCTTTCCCTACGAGCTGCAGATTTTACAGCCTCAATAATGGGGAAATAACCTGTACAACGACAGTAGTTTCCAGAAAGGGCTTCCTTAATCTCTTCATCCGATGGATCTGGATTTCTATCTAATAGGCTGCGGGCAGTCATCAGCATACCTGGTGTACAGAAACCGCATTGTAGACCATCTTTCTTGATGAATTCTTGTTGTAAAATGGAGAGTTCTCCACCTCTTGATAGACCTTCGACGGTGGTAATCTCTGCTCCGTCACACTCTGCTGCCAAGACTAAGCAAGAGCAAACGGTCTTGCCATCATAGATGACTGTACAAGCGCCACATTCTCCCTCGCCACAGCCTTCCTTGGTACCGAAGAGGCCTAACTCACCGTGTAAGAAGTGTAAGAGGGTCATCGTTGGATCAACTTTTGCATTCACTTGCTCGCCGTTAACCTTTAGCGAGATCGTCTCTGTCGCATTACCTGTTGCTACAAATGTAAAGCAATCGTGATTGTTGTTCTTTCCTTCACACATGTTTAAGCCTCCTTATTTAATGCTTTTTCCAAAGCTCGTCTTACCAAAACGCCAGACACAGCTAGGCGGTATTCTTTGGTAGAACGAACGTCATCAATTGGCTTTATGTAATCGCCAATAACTTCTTCAATCCAGTCGAACGTTTCGTCATTGAGTTCTTTATTGTTTAGTTCATCTTCTAAACCCGTTAAACGGATAGGAGTAATAGCAACGGCGTTCATTGCAATCTTAACCTTTTTATCTGCACCTACGCGTACAGCGGCGCCAGCGATTGCAAGATCGTGTCCCTTGATGCGGGCCATCTTCTCAAAAGCAGATCCTTCACCAGCTTCTACATCTGGAACTAGGATTGCAGTTACCATTTCGCCATCTTGTAAATCTGTCTTCTTTACGCCCTTGAAAAAGTCCTGTAGTGGGATTGTTCTTTCGCCATCAGCTGATTTCAATACAACTTCTGCCTCATATACGAGCAAAGCAGGAGCGAGGTCAGCACCTGGAGATGCATTACAGATATTTCCTACCGCAGTTGCTCTGTTGCGCAATTGATAGGAAGCTAGGTTGTGAGCACCATCTAAAATAGCTGGATACTTCTCTTGAACTTCTGCATTTTCTGCCAGTTCATTGACGGTAACGTTAGCGCCGATATACAGGCCTTTGCCAGGTGTATATTCAAGCTTCTTTAATTCTTCGATACCTTTGATGTCTAGCATATGCTCAACATCGATGACGTTCTTTCTCAGAATAACGAGTAAGTCCGTACCTCCGGCTAATACTTTAGCACCAGCATTTTCTTTTAAGTACTTCAGCGCGCTCTCCATGTCATGGGCCTTAAAATAATCGTACCTACTGAGCATTTCTACCTCCTTCATGTTACTTAGATTTTGAATAGTGACAAATAAATGTGTAAAGGTTTTCCTGCCAACTGAATCATCAGTTCATTTTTCCTTCGATACAGACCATCAATACACTTAACGGTACTCATCCAAAAAAACGATGAACAAAATCTGAATCTGACTGACTTTGTTTAAAGGTCCCAAACTAAAAACCTATGAGCAAAGGTTATCCTCTCCCTTAGAAGCTGTCCATCTGTACCTGTACTTATGTTAACATAGGCAAGTCAAGTAATGATATGTAAGACTTACCAATATTATAACCCATATCGCTAAATCTTTTGTAAATAAATACTAAATTGAAATATTTAGAGAATGGCTCAAAATACGATTTTATCCCGTAACGCAACGCAGTTAACCCCTAAACGACCACCCTCTCCGTCTCAAGATGCCGCCTAAGCACAATAATAGATTCTATTGCTTCACTTCGGTTACTATCTACAGCCTCTACCTTCCCCCATTTCCTTTTGTTTATCAATAGTTACCAAGGTTGGTCCACATGCCTGCTACTTTTTTAGAGGAGTCTTCATTTCTTTCAAAGTACCTTCATAGTATAATGGACATAGCAGTAAAACCTTTTCACGCGTTAAAGAAGACTAAAAAGAAGAGAGGATTTCCCATGGCAAAATTCGACATTATGGAAACGACCATTACTCAGGTTCATGAAAAAATGAAGGCGGGCGAACTCACTGCGCGCAAGCTCATCCAGGCTTATTTGGAGCGAATAGAAAGATACGACAACAAGTTGAAATCCATTATACTTGTTAACCCCAATGCGCTTGACCAGGCTGACCGATTGGATAAAGCACTCAAAGAAAAGAAGGACTTAGTGGGCCCTTTGCACGGGATCCCTGTCATGCTCAAGGATAACGTAGATACCAAGGATATGATTACTACTGCAGGATCGTCTTCCCTAGAAGACAATCAGCCTGTAGAAGATGCTTTCATCACGAAGAAGCTGCTGGAGGCGGGGGCAATCATTCTTGCCAAAACCAACTTACATGAGTTCGCTATTTGGGGCGAAACCGTAAGCTCCATCTTGGGACAGACCTTAAACCCCTACGACCCTAGCAGGACGCCTGGCGGTTCTTCCGGTGGAACAGGCGCTGCCATGGCAGCTAATTTCGGTCTGATCGGTATTGGAACGGACACTATTAACTCCATTCGCAGCCCAGCTTCTGCTTGCAGCCTAGTTGGTTTTCGTCCAACCATCGGTTTGGTTAGCCGTAGTGGCATAATTCCCTACAGCTTAACTCAGGACACAGCCGGCCCCATCTGCCGTACTGTAGAAGATGCGGTCTTAACCCTGCAAGCCATTAAGGGATACGATGCAGAGGATCCTGTAACGGCTAAATCTGTTGGCAAAGACCAAAAAGACTACACCAGCCACCTCAAAAAGGACGGCCTAAAAGGCAAGCGGATTGGCGTCTTAAACAGCTTCTTTGGAGATAAGGAAGAAAACGTAGCCGTCAGCAAGCAAGTGAAAGAAGCAACTCGCTTCTTAGAGGAAGGTGGAGCAACCCTCATTCCTATTGATGATCAAATTGACTCCGATTGGATTGTCAAGGAAGTCAGTGTCCACTTGGACGACTTTAAAACTCACCTAGGCAGTTACCTATCAAAGCTCCCGGAAGACTACCCCGTTCACTCCCTTCAAGACGTCTTGGATAGCGGCAAATACCACCCTGGTGTTGAAGAGAATATGAAGACCGCAGTCAAGCTGGATGTAGCTACTCCTGCCTATAATGAAAAGATTATACGCCAGGAAGAACTGAGGCTTTGGATACTAAACCTTATGGCCCAAAACAATCTTGATGCTATGGTCTATCCTCACCAACAACAGTTAGTCTGCAAGACCGGTGGCTCTCAAAAGCAAAGAAATGGAGCCCTCTGTTCGGCAACTGGTTTCCCTTCCATAGCGGTTCCCGCTGGCTTCGTCCCTAGTCAAGGCGCCCCCATAGGGGTTCCCGTTGGCATGGAGATTATGGGAAGGCCATTCAGCGAAGATGTGCTGATTGAAATTGCCTATGCTTTTGAACAGCTTTCTAACTTTAGGCAAGTACCTGATATGAGTTTTTTTGAAGAGAATTAAGAAAACAAAAAGCTGCGCTACACCATTAATGGTGTGCGCAGCTTTCTTCGTATCGTACAAGCATATACTACTCTATGCCAAGTGCATCCTCTACATCAATCTCAGATTCATAAACACCAGGTGTCCCCAGCTGATTGTTGGCTAGCCTTACATTGCGTTTTACTTTTACAAATCCCTTACCTTGATTCACGCCAGACAGGCTATAAAAGATATAATCATGATCATATCTTAACTCCCTTACGTTGCTTTCCCGTCTTTCTTCTGCTGGCCTGCCAGTATAACCTAGTTCTGGGTTTCCTTCGGAGTTGAAAAAGATATCATCATAATCGAGCTCATCTGGCTTATCTGGTTCATCGAATTCATAGATGGAAACTGTATTGTCTTTTATGATTTGAAAGGCGATAGGGACAGTATTGTTGTCCATGATACGATCTACTGTCTGATAGATGATAACCGGTGAATCTTCAAGCAATTCAGATATTGTGATCACTTCTATAGCTAATTCTTCTGGCTCATCTTGAGCCTCTTCTTCTGATTCATTCGCAGACTCTTCTTCAGATTCTTCTAGGACAGATTCTTCTTCAATGGAGCTTTCCTCCGATTCAGCGCTTTCAATACTCGCCTCCTCTTCCTCTATTTCAATCTGGGTTTCGGATGCCGTCGACATATTAGCACTCGTTTCTTGGTCAGTCGCTGCATCTTCCCTACAAGCCGCCAAGAACATGGTAAAGCCAATAAGATTACCATCACTCTTTTCATATCTGTTTTCTCATCATCAATTGCGATTATTTGAATTAAATGCGTTGTACTTTTGAGCTAACTAGCTAAAAGCGTTCAAACATGACCTCATTGTGACCACCACAGATCATGCCTAAGCGAGCTGTCTCGCTATCAGTCAGATCATAGGCTTGTAGGTCAAAAAACTTATCGTCTTCAAAGAGCTGCTTGACCTGGTTAAGCGCATCCAGTTCTAAAGCCCCACCACCGATAGTTCCCTCTAAGAGCTTGCCATTCCTATCGACCAACATACGGGTGCCTGGCTCCCTAGGACCAGAGCCTGTCTTTTTGATGATGGTGACCATCATGACATCGTCATCTTCTAAGCTGCTTAGTCGTTGAAGGATGGGGTCTTCTATTGAAGAAAATACTGTCTGATTGCGTATTTGCACGATTTCTGCCGCAATGCTAATTGCAATCTCTGCAGGTGTCTGCCCGCCCAATTCTAGGCCGATAGGCGAATAAAATTCATCCAAACGTTCCTGACTAATGCCACCCTCCAGGAGGTCCTTTCTGGTTTTTGCCACCTTGATTTTGCTGCCTATCATACCTACGTAGGCGCTCTTCCTTCGCAAAGTAGCAAAGGCACACTCCTTGTCCCTTTTGTGACCTGGGGTCATGATAACAAACCAATCATTATTCCGCTCAGCATACTGTCTTAGCAGGTCCTCATAGTCACCGACTAGGACCTCATCAGCGTATGGAAATCTCTCTTTATTAGCAAACTCTGGGCGCTCGTCCATGACAATGAAGTGGAAATCTAGGGACCGCATCACTTCAGCAAAGGCAAGGCCTACATGACCGCCACCCAGCAGAAAGAGCCTTGGTTTATACTGAAAGTTCTCAGCGAAAATCTCATGTTCATCCTTCCGCCTGTTCCAAGCATCTAGTTTTTCCCATGACTGATCGCCCTCTGCAATTTCCCTAAGTAAACTACTGAGCTTATCATCCTCCTGCCACTGAGTGCGACTTGGGCCTAGCTCACGGATGGGGTCACTGACGATAAACTTTCTGCCCCGGTAGGGACCATTTGTAAAGCTTGCGATCTTTACAGCTCCCTCTTTCTCTAAGGCTTTAGTCATTTCAACATATGATCTCATTCACGTCCTCTTCTTCCTAATCAAATTTTTCTATTTCTTCAACACAGTTATTCTTAATCTCGCCAACCAAGCTTTGCAGCGCATCGATTACGCGGGGACGGATATCACCACCCACGAGAACAAACATAATATCGTCACCGACTTTAAGTTCCCCTTGATTTAGCCAAACACGAACATAAAAGATACCTGCTAACGCTAAAGTACTGGCGATTGCCTTGTCCACCTTATCCTGATCATAATCAAAATAAAGGGAGGTGACAGGAGGCAAGCCCTCCTCATTCTCCCTTACCTGTTTCTTGGCTGTTTCACGGACGACGCCATTATGGAAAAGAAACATGCCGCATTGATCAGCTCGCTCATCTTTCTTCGCCTCCTGCAACCACTGTTCTAAGGATGGTGATGGTTTGGTCATACGTTACTTCCTCACTTCTATTAGTCTTTGAATCTTTATCGCTACAGTGGATTAGCCAGCTGTCTTTACATATAGACATGACTGGCTTATCTATATTTCTCTATTCTCCGTATCTAACCAAGCAAAGTGTTTATGGAAGACTTGATCGACCGTGTCCCCCACTTCTTCCATTAGCTTCTCATAGGATTCGATAATTCTTAGCCCATCTTCACTCAACTGGGTGAAACCTCCCTGCTTGCCCCCTTGCTTACGGACAACAAGCTCTAGGTCAGCCCCTTTCTCCGCCTGATTCAAAATCTTCCAGGCCTTAGAATAAGATAAGTCCAAGTTGCTTGCCGCATCCTTTACGGAATTTGTCTTCTCAATTTCCTTTAATAAGGCGTAGGTGCCCAAACCGAAATAGCGCTCAACTTCGTTGGCAATCATCACTCTAAATTGTGGTTTGTGCATCGCTTGCCTTCTTTCTTTGGACAAAGCCCCTATAAACTTTAGGACTTGGTCTCCATCTCTTCCTTGCACTTAGGGCAACGAACTTTGATTTTACCTTTACCCTTGGGCACTCTAAGTTCCGTCTTGCAGGTTTTACAGGCGAAATACTTGTATCCATTCTCGCCGAACAGGTGCCTCTTCAACTTTTTAAAGGGTTTTCGTATTGCACTGGTATCTCTGAGATACTTGGCGTTCTCTTTAGACCGCTTGGTCAGGTCTTTGGAGAATGACCGGTAAAGTGCGTAGGCTAAGATAGCAATCGTAATACCGGAAACTACGCTGCTCTTTAACCAAATATTGAATAGGGAAAGGACGACGGCGACGATGCTAATGGCTCTAGAATAATCATCGACACCGTTTCTTCCCTTCATAAACTGATAAAACTTCTCTAACAATGCTTTGTTCCTCTCTCATCCTCTTCGGTGGTTTAGCTTAACCGAAGCGAACTTCACCCTTATCATTACCCTTATAGTGAATCCAGACTTCGCTGTATTCACCATCATAGATTGCTAGCATCTCGTCCATGCAATCACTCTTGGGTTGAATTCTCTTGAACTCTTGGTAATTGATCCAGCTGAGGTGCCCTTCTTCGCTGTCTCTTACCTCTCCCGAAAAATCATCGGTTTTATAGAGGAGGCCGACTTGGCGAAAACTGATACCATCATGCATCCAGTGGACAAAGCCACAGAAAGTGAGACGGCCTAGTGTTAGGCCCGTCTCCTCCTTGGCTTCGCGGCGCACGGAATCGGCAAAGCTCTCCTCTTGCTCCACCTTGCCGCCGGGAAAGGTCAGCCCTTCCCAGCCTTCTTTTTTTACTTTGTCTTGAACGAGAACATTACCCTTATCATCCTGGATCATGACCATATTCAAGAGCTGAATATCTTCTCTCAGTTGCATTTAGTCTTCTCTAACAATCTGAATACCGGAAGATGCACCGATACGGGAGGCCCCCGCTTCAATCATGGCCAAAGCGTCCTCACGACTTCTAACACCGCCAGAAGCTTTCACCTTGGCCTTATCACCGACAACCTCTTTCATCAAGGAGACGTCTTCAACAGTTGCTCCACCTGTGGAGAATCCAGTAGATGTCTTCACATAATCCGCACCGGCATCAAGCGCTAATTGGCAAACCCTCTTCTTTTCTTCATCCGTCAATAAGCAAGTTTCAATGATAACCTTCAAGACGCGGTCACCACAAACATCCTTGATTGCTTTAATCTCGTCGCGAACGTAGGCATCCTTACCTTCTTTGAGGGCACCCACATTAATGACCATATCAATTTCATCAGACCCGTCGGCGACAGCATTCTTCGTCTCTTGAACTTTGCTCTCTGTAGACATTGCTCCAAGAGGGAAACCTACAACGGTACAAGTTTTAACATCAGAGCCCTCTAGCTTCTCGTGGACTAACTTCGTGAAACAGGAATTTACGCAGCAGGAGAAAAAGTCATATTCCCTTGCCTCTTCCACGAGTTTTAGCACTTGCTCTTCTGTTGCTTCGGCTTTTAGCAATGTATGGTCGATATATTTATTTAGTTTCATGTCTACTCCTCACTTAAGCTTGTGTGTAACCGGGTTTTCCTAGTAACTTAAACATGTTGCTCTTGTATAGCTCAACGCCAGGTTGATTGAAAGGATTTACGCCTAACATGTAGCCAGAAACACCGACGCCTATTTCGAAGAAGTATAGGAGCTGACCTAAGTTGAATTCGTCAAGCTTGGCTAAGCTAAGCATAATATTGGGAACGCCACCACTGATGTGGGCTTGGCGGGTGCCTTCCATTGCCTTCTGATTGACCTCATGAAGGGTCTTACCGGCCAGATAATTTAGTCCATCCAGGTCGCTATCAGCTTCTTTCAAGGCGATATCTTGGTTGGGCTCTTCGACGCTAATCACCGTTTCGAAGATAATCCGCTCGCCATCCTGTATCCATTGACCCATCGAGTGGAGGTCTGTAGTGTTAACGACAGAAGCAGGATATAAGCCCTTACCATCTTTGCCTTCACTCTCACCGTAAAGCTGCTTCCACCACTCTTGGATATAGGATAGCTTGGGCTCATAGGTAACGAGAATCTCAATTGCCTTCCCTTCTCCATAGAGCAAGTTTCTTGCAGCGGCGTATTGCATAGCTGGGTTGGTTTCTAAGTCGTCCTCAAGGCAAACCTTCATCCCTTCCCTTGCCCCTTCCATGAGGGCATCAATATCTAAGCCAGCTGCTGCGATAGGCAGCAAACCGACAGCGGTTAAGACCGTAAAACGGCCGCCGATGTCATCAGGAACTACAAAAGTCTCATAACCCACTTCATCAGCGAGCGTCTTCAAGGCACCCCTCTTTTGATCGGTGGTCACATAAATTCTACCCTTAGCTTCGTCTTCGCCTACCTTGTTTTCCAACTGCTCTTTCAGTAGACGAAAAGCGATGGCAGGTTCGGTGGTCGTACCAGACTTGGAGATAACATTGATGCTGAAATCTTTATCCGAAACATAGTCCATCAACTCTTTCAACTCTGGTGCGCTCAAGTGGTTACCCGCATAAAGGATCTCGGTTCCGGTCTTCTCGTAGCGTGGAGATAGGGCTTCAATGACTGCTCTAGCACCTAGATAGGAACCTCCAATACCGATCACAACTAGGACCTGGCTATCCGAACGAATCTTTTGAGCCGCCTTCTTGATGCGGTCATACTCATTCTTATCATAATCTTCTGGTTGTTCTATCCAACCTAAAAAATCATTACCCTCTCCACTCTTATTGACTAAGGTTTGAAAGGCAACACTTACTTTATCTTCCCATTGGACAAGCTGGTCCGCCACCCCTGTGTACTGTAAATCAAGTTTCATAAACAACCAACCTTTCTGTACTTTCTTTTTTTATTATAGGCTATCGCCGCAAAAATTTGTAGCATTCACCCTTCCTAAGTCAAAAAAAGGACCCTGCACAATCATGCAAGGTCCGAACATATTATTCATTTGGCATTTGGATGAGCAAGAGCGCAATGTCATCCTTTTGGTCTCCTTGACGGTACTCATTCACACTGTCTACCATAACATCTAAAGGTTTTTCATGATGGGCTGCTAGGATATCTGACAAGCGGTCAACACCGAATGGCTCCCTATTCACGTTAACCGTTTCGATGATGCCGTCCGTAAAGAAGAGGAATTGATAACCCGCCTCCATGCGGATGGTGTTTTGGGAGTATTCCGCCGAATCGAAGATGGGCGAAATTAACATGCCAGTTGAATCAAGTGTCTCTACTTGATTGTTACGATAGAGAAGAGGCATACAGTTGTGTCCCGCATTCGCATAGGTAATCGTTCGGTTAAACGTATCGATTACAGCATAGAAGAGGGAGAAGTATTGGCTTTCGTCAAGCTCCAGTTCTTCGAAGCGCTTGCGCACCTTGGGCAGGACCTCACTAGGCTCCGTAACCTTTTTTTCTTCTAGGATATTTCGCATAGTTTGGCGAACAAACATGGTCAATATGGAGGCTGAGATGCCGTGGCCAACCACGTCCGAAATATAGAGGCCTAGTCGGCCGGCACCTAGAGGTATCAGGTCAAAAAAGTCTCCCGATAACTCTTCTGAAGGAATGTACTTATAATCAAAGTGGATTTCACCAAAGTCGGTAATTTGCGGCAGCATGCTTCGTTGAATCGACCTTGCTAGAAGCATTTGCTCTTTAATGTTCTGGTTGTCTTGATAAAGCTGCACAGTCAAATTATTGGATTCCGTTATGTCGCGAAGCAGCTCGATACAGCCATCGATTTCGCCATCATCATCAAAGATTGGCGAGCATTTCACCGAAAACACACGACCTTTCACACTAAGTTCCGTGTTGGTGATGTTCCCTGTTTCTAATG
Source organism: uncultured Peptoniphilaceae bacterium (assembly GCA_964346245.1). Taxonomy (GTDB): domain Bacteria; phylum Bacillota; class Clostridia; order Tissierellales; family Peptoniphilaceae; genus CAYFUF01. The sequence continues at coordinate 66,938 of CAYFUF010000002.1, forward strand.
TTTCTTGAGACATCTCAGAAGGTAGGATACGAACACTGATCCCCCGACTGGCGTCTTCTATTTGATCCGTTGTTTCTAATTCATTGTAACAATATTGTAGCAAGCTCTGATTTTCAAAGAGGACGTTGCCATCCTTATCCAATACACGGATGAAATCAATCATTGCATCCAACAGTTGGAGTGATTGACTCTCAGATATAAAGGAATTCATATCAGAATTATTCTTTTTTACTTCCATTCAAATCCCCCATATCACTGTTATAGATACTTACTCCAGTTTATCTTAACATTAAAGGGGTAATTATACAAGCTAAGTGGTTTTGGCAACTAGATGGCTACATCCCTATCAATGACAGGAATTATTGTTAATATCTGTACGAGAAGTGCAATTGTCTTTCAAGTGGCAACTTGCACATTTTTGTCCCTTTCTCTTATTACTGCGCATTTTTTTGACCACCAAGAAAACGATCAGGGCGATGACGGCCAAAATAATAATATCTATTACCTTTATGTCCATTGCTTTATCCTATCTAGTTTCATATGTAGACTGTGAACCATTATCGTGAGGAAGGCGGCCGAGCCTGTGTAGGAGACGGTCCGCTTCCTCATGAGTAGTGAATTAATTAAAAGCGTATTTGGGTCTTGGCCGAAATACCATAAACATCCAATAAGCGAAGACGGCAACGGCAACGCCTGTCCAGAAGGTGAAGACACCTGTGGTAATAAAGCTTGCAAACTGGAAGAAAATCAGAGCAAAAGAATAAGCAATTGCCGTCTGATATAAGACGCCGAAGATGGTCCAGCGGACATCGCCCAGTTCCCTGTGCATTGCTCCAACTGCAGCGAAGCAAGGTTGGCAAAGCAGGTTAAAGCTGAGGAAGGAGAAAGCCGCTATTGGTGTGTAATGTGCAGTAATGCTTGTTAAAGCAGCCCAGTCGGAGGATTCGACAAGCTCGAGCGCATCGCCCGATACATTGAATAGGATAGCAAAGGTCGACATGATGTTTTCTTTAGCGATCAAGCCAGTGACTGTTGCTACTGTGGATTGCCAGTCACCGAAGCCTAATGGGGCGAAGATCCAGGCAACCAGGTTACCCAACCTAGCTAAGAAGCTCTTATCGATTTCTTCACCGACTAAGCCAAAGCCGCTTTCTGTCCAGCCAAAGGCCTGTAGGAACCATAGAACGACAGAGGAAACCAGGATGATGGTTCCCGCTTTTTTCACGAAAGAAATCAGCTTTTCACCTACGGTGCGCACGATTCCTTTCAAGGTAGGCAAGCGGTATTCAGGCAGCTCCATGACAAAAGGTGTGGGATCTCCTGAAAATGCTCTTGTCTTCTTCAAGACGATACCGGAGAAGATAACAGCAGCTATACCCAAAAAGTAAGCGATTGGGGCAAACCACCAAGCATCCGCAAAGATTGCACCTGCAATGAAGGCAATGATGGGCAACTTTGCTGAACAAGGCATGAAAGCCGTGGTAATCGCAGTTACTCGGCGGTCCGCCTCATTCTCGATGGTCCTTGCCGCCATGATACCGGGCACGGAACAACCGGTTCCTACCAACATCGGAATAAATGATTTACCGGACAGACCGAAAGAGGAAAAGATTCGGTCAAGAACGAAGGCAATACGAGCCATATATCCGCACTGTTCCAAAATAGTAAGCAAGATGAAGAGGACGGCCATCTGTGGTAAGAATCCTAGAACCGCGCCGACACCTGCAATAATACCATCGACTACTAGGGCAACAAGCCAGGAGGAGGCACCCAAGTTAGTCAGAAACTCGCCCATACCACCTTGAGCCCACTCGGCGATGACTACATCATTGACAAAGTCTGTCGCATAAGTGCCCACCGTTTGGATGGATAGGTAGTAGACAACAAAGATAACAGCCACAAAAATAGGCAAGCCCAACCAGCGGTTGGTCACGATTCGGTCAATTTTCTCAGATAGGGTTTGCTTGTCTGCATTCTCTTTCTGGTAGACCAGGTCGATTAGGTAGGAAATAAACTGGTAGCGCTTCTCTGGCACAAGTGAAGCGGCATCGTTACCCAATTCATCCTCCAGGTGGTCAATATCCTCCTCCAACTCTGCACAAAGAGGAACATCCTTATTGACCTTGTCATCTTGCTCAAATAGCTTAACGGCTAGCCAACGGTCATCGATCTGCGTGTAGTCACTAGCCACTTCCTTACGCTTTATATAATGTTGAATATCATCGAGGAGACCTTCAATCTTCTCCCCATAATTCAAGCGGAAGATAGGTTTCTTGCTCTCCTTGACTGTCGCTTGGACCTTTGCAACCAACTCATCCATGCCCTTTGCCTGCAAAGCAGAAATCTCGACAACTGGAGCACCTAGTTCGCCAGCTAACCTAGCAGAGTCGAACTTGTCCCCATTGCGGTCAACCAGATCAATCATATTGGCTGCGATGACAGTAGGAATGCCCATCTCCAAAATCTGGGTCGTCAAATAGAGATTGCGTTCCAAATTGGACACGTCAATAATATTAATGATGACATCTGGTTTCTCTTGGATTAAGAAATCCCGAGCTAACACTTCTTCCAAGGTGTAAGGAGAAAGCGAGTAGATACCAGGCAAATCAACGAGCATTGCCTCCTTGTCCGCCTTGAGCCATCCTTCCTTCTTTTCCACCGTAACACCAGGCCAATTGCCCACATGAGCTGTTGACCCTGTCAATTCATTGAATAGCGTTGTCTTTCCTGCATTAGGATTGCCAACTAAAGCTATCGTATATGGCATAATTCCCTCATTCTATAAGTGTATGTATGTTCTTAACTTGTTCTTGCCTAATGTGTTAACCTTGGCTAACGTCAGGGCATAAAAAACCGCTTTATGCGATTTCGATATCCTTAGCATCTTTCTTACGAATAGACATCTGGACACCTTTGACCTTTATCTGAATAGGATCGCCTAGGGGCGCCACCTTAACAAACTCAATGGTTGTTCCCGCTATTATGCCCATATCATTAAAACGTCTTTTTAGAGGGCCACTCCCGTGGACCTTTTGGACGACTCCCGTCTGCCCTTTTTTTAAGTCCTGTAAATTTTTCATATCGCCTCTCACTTTATGTACAATACTAATAAGTCCTTATGTAGCGTTAGCTATTGCTAACACAATTAATTTAACATGGATGACTATCTCCGTCAATAGATTATTCATAAATATTTAGGGAAAAAGAGGGCAAATTCTTGGATAAAAAAAGTTTACGAATGAAGATGATCGGGGTTCGCCAAGCGATAAAAAAAGACCGCCAGGAGGCTTGCGCCCATATTCTACGTGACCAACTGATCAATCACCTTGCCTATGGGAGCAGCCAGGTCATCTCCTGTTACCTATCTATGGGACATGAGCTGGGCACGGACCCTTTCATCCACCAAGCCCTACAAGATGGCAAAAGACTCTATATTCCCCGCATAAACAATAAAAACTTAGCGTGGACTAGACTGACTCAGGAAAACTATCCCCTCTTAGAAACAAACCGTCTTGGCATCAGGGAGCTTCCCGCCCACTTTGTAGAGGACAAAGCTAGCTTTGATCTGATTATCGTCCCTGGTCTTGCCTTCAATAGGAAGGGTGACCGCCTAGGTTACGGGGGCGGTTACTATGACCGCCTTTTTGCCGCTCAAGCTGGTGCCTACCGCTTAGGAGTCTGCTATGCAGATCAAGAATTTTCAATCATTCCTATGGAAGACCACGACATCCCGATGAATGAGGTTCTCTTCATTTGAACAAACATAGGGGCTTGGCATTGGCCAAGCCCCTATGTTTTGGCCGTTTCGGGCCTTATAACAAACTGGAGATAAGAATCAATGGTTGCCCTGCCTCCTACAGTGGAGACAGCTGGGAAGCTGAGCGGATAAGCTCTTGTAACTCGATGACATAGGCATCGTCCGTTTGCAATGCTTCAATCACGCTAAGGATGTCATCATAGTTGGAGCTACCTTTGTATTCGGAATCCTTGAGGATCATGCCGAAGCCTGCAAGTGATGAGGCAAGGCGGAAGTTATCGCTTGGTTCAGAAACATCAGCTGCTACTAATGGATAGGTCAATAGCTCACTAGTATCCCCATCCGGTTCCTTATAGCGAATGTTTAGGGTTAACATTTCATCGTTGAAGTCTCCGTTTTCTGTTTCCGTTACGGCATCGGGGGTCTCATACTTGCTATCCACGTTAGGAATCTCGAAGGTGGAATCTACACCGACAATCTCATAGAGGGCGGTTACAGAGTGGCCGGAACCAATTTCTCCACCGTCTTTACTATCGTCAGCGAAGTCTTCTGCTGCCATTACTCGGTTTTCGTAGCCGATTAAACGGTAACCCTTGACGTAGGCAGGATTAAAGTCAACCTGTAGTTTGACATCTTTCGCTACGGTGAATAAAGTGGAGCCTAGCTCGTCGCTCAATACTTTTCGTGCTTCGTAAATATCATCGATATAAGATAGGTGACCATTCCCATGGTTGGCCAAAGCTTCCATCTTATCGTCTTGGTAGTTGCCATAACCGAAGCCTAAAACGCTGAGGAAGGTGCCCGATTCTTTCTTCTCTTCGATGAGTTCTATCAGTTGACCCTGGCTGGTGATGCCTACATTTAAGTCTCCATCTGTTGCAAGGATGATGCGGTTGTTTCCACCATCAATAAAGTACTTTTCCGCTATATCATAAGCGGTCGTAATGCCTGCTGAACCATGAGTAGATCCACCTGCTGTTAAGTTTTCAATTGCGGTCATAATCTCCGCTTTGTTATCTAAGCTTGCCCCTTCAAGCACAACCTGATCGGAGCTTGCATAGGTCACAATCGAAATCTTATCCTGCGGGGTTAGCTGCTCTAGCATGGTCAAATACGCTCTTTTCACCAGGTCTAATCGATAAGGTCCCTCCATTGAACCAGAGACGTCAATGAGGAAGACTAGGTTGGAAGGTGGGCGGTTATTGGCTGCTGGATCCTCCGCCTGTAGACCGACGAGAAGTAGTTGAGTATCAGGATTCCATGGCGTCTGCCCTAATTCCATAGTGACAGAGAAGGGGTCATCCCCTTGTGGCTCTGGATAGTCATAACTAAAGTAATTGAGCATTTCTTCAATACGCACAGCATCTTTCTGAGGTAGTTCCCCTTGTTTCAAGAAACGGCGAATATTGGCATAAGATGCTGTATCCACATCTGCCGCAAAGGTAGATAAGGGTGCATTCTCAACGAGATAGAAGGGATTTTCATCGAGGTGGGCGTAGCTCTCCGTGTTATATGGAACGGGTTCTGGAGAAGCCATAATGACCCCAGACCCGCCAGTCATATCAAAAGCTGCTTCTACTTCTACTTCTGTTGGTCCGAGATCTACTATTTCACTACCCGTTTCGATAGGGTCTCCACTAGTTGTGTTCTCGCTTGATATGTCGCTTTTCATCTCCGAAGAAACGCTTATCGTATAGGAACTGGTTTCCTTGCCTATATTCTTTGCCTCTTCTGCGCAAGCAGCTAAGGTGGCTACAAGCATGAGGCAGCTAAGCAATAAACTTAGTCGTTTTTTGGTAAAAGATTGTTGTAAAAAGCGTCTGCTGTTTTTCATCATAAGCTCCTTTTTAATCGGCTAAGTCCAAGTAGTCCGATAAAAACTCTTCTAATTCCGTTAGGCTTAAATTCATCGATTGACCATAATAGTACGCGTTGCCTTGCGTAAAGACCCAGTTAAACTGGTTATCTCGGCTATGCAAAGTAAGGTCCTGTCCAGCAAGATTGATAGTCACTTCCTCATCGTCTTCTTCAAGGTAAGGTTCCTCTGAGAGAGCGTCTTTCGCAACGGTGAACGATATCTCTTTGCTGCTGTCGTCTTCAGCCCGCCACAGCTCTCTTCTCACTCCGATGTTTTGACCTTCTAGCAGGAGATCATCCTTACTCGATTCTATTAGGTCGTATCCATCAAGCTGTCTAGGCACCATAGAACTAGTGGTCTCTGGAATCTCCTCGGCCTCCATGTCGGCTTCTTCAGTTATTGCGTCTACTTCAGCCTCATCAGCGTAGTAGTCCTCTGCTTCATCGACCTCGTTTCCTTCAGCGGTCTCACCGACTTCTTGGCCAGAAGGCACATTGCCAACCTCCATCTGTTCGGTGTACTCGGAAGACTCCGTTGTTGCCGTATCCATAGGGGCGCTCACTTTTGGTGCAACCATGATAATCAATGCCGCTGCGACCGCCGTTACTACGCCGCCAATTCCTAGCTTCCACCAGGTCGATGTCGACTTTCTTCCCTCTGCTTTTTCCATATGGTTCAATGGCGTATTCTGCATCATTGAATCTTGATTCATCTGTTCTAAGCGCTGAGCTTCAGCTAACTTGGCTTTAATCGAAGCTACTCTTTCTTCAGGGGATTTCATTCCAACACCTCCCCTCTATCTAGCTCTTGGGCTAATTTCCTTTTTGCTCGATAGATGTAGTTATCAATTTGCTTTACAGACACGTCCATAATCTCGGCAGCCTCCTCATAGTTAAACTCTTCAAAGTAAATGAGCATGACAGCTTGGCGGTAATGATCTGGTAGCGTCTTTAACGCATCATGTAACTGCCTCTTCGTTTCATCTGCTTCTATCCGTTCAAAAACGGTGTCTTCTTCCCTGAGTTCGTGGGCAACATCGTCCGCATTGACCCAGGTGAAATGTTTGCTGCGCTTCAGAAAGTTCAGCGCTTTGTTTCTTCCGATTTGAAAGAGGTAGGTCTTGAATTGACTTTCTCCACGAAAGTTTGGTTTTTTCAGCAGAAGTTCAACGAAGCAATCTTCCATCAAATCCTCTGCCGTATGGTAGTTGTGAACATATGAATTGATAAACAGCAGTAGTGGGTTTCCATAGTGTTCCACTATGATCGTCATCTGTTCCTCATCGCCGGCTAGGAACTGTTCATATGCTCTCGCTCCTATGTCCATAACGAACCCTTTCTATTTCCCCTTTCACTTACTTGGACAAGCGACAGGAGAAAATTCCTCACTTAGTACAAAAATCTTTATACCAATATCATACACGAAAAAAAAGGCGATTCACTGGAAGAAAAGAAAAGTAGACGAATGGCATGGCAACAAAAAAAGGACTGCTCCAGAGCATGTAACAAAGCCCTGAAACAGTCCATATGTTTAATTTTTACGACTAGCGCTCTTCTCGGAAATAGTTCGTGCCCAAGGATTTAGGCGGTTGGTTCTCCTGCCTATTCTTCATCGAAGAGAAGACGAGGACAAGGATAGTGACCAAGTAAGGCAACATCTTAAAGAGCTCTTGATAAGCTCGGCTGAGGTTGGGGATGAAAAGGTAGATGATGTAAAGACCACCGAAAAGGATTGACCCCCAAATTGCCTTTGTAGGTTTCCAGCTAGCGAAGATGACGAGGGCAATAGCAAGCCAGCCCCTATCGCCAAAGCCACCGTTTGACCAAACTCCATTGGTGTAATCCATAATAAAGTATAGGCCGCCAAGACCTGCAATCATGCCACCGATAATGGTAGCAGCATATTTGTATTTAGCAACAGATAAACCTGCCGCATCGGCGGTTGCTGGGCTCTCGCCAACAGCCCTGAGATTTAGTCCCACCCGTGTCCTTTTCAGCACATATGCTGCTATCAGAGCAATGATTACGGCAACATAAGCCAAGAAACCGTAGGAGAGAAAGATGGACCCTATGGGACTACCTTCAGCAAAGCCTAAGGTGACGCGGAAGAGTTTGCTGGTTTCTACTAGGGCAATAGAACCTCCCTCCCCAAACAAGGTGGCCAAAGAACCGCCGAAGAAGTTACCAATGCCCGTGCCCAGGGTCGTTAGCGCAAGACCTGTTACATTTTGGTTTGCTCTAAGCGTTATCGTCAAAAAGCTATAGATGAGGGCCATAACCGCTGAACCCAACAAAGTACACAGAAGGGGAATCAATACGCCTAAAACGGGATTCAAGGTCTCCACTGCCCGCTCGTAGAAGAAAGCCCCGATAACACCGCTGACGCCTCCTACATACATAATGCCTGGAATGCCCAAGTTTAGGTTGCCCGATTTTTCCGTAATAATCTCGCCTGTCGCGCCGAAGAGAAGAGGAATACCTTGCACAACAGCTCGTTGAATAAGAAGTATCAGTGCGTTCATTAAGCCTCATCTCCTTTCTTCTTACGGAAGTGAATCTCATAATGGATAAAAAACTCAGAACCGATGATAAAGAGAATCACGATACCCGTGATAATATCTGCAATAGAATCGTTCAAGCGGAAGGTCATCGCTATTTCCCTCGCTCCTCTTTGTAAGAAGACGAGAAGGAAGGAGGGAAGAATCATCCAAAGGGGGTCAAATTTGGCTAACCAAGAGACCATGACCGCGATAAAGCCCTGACCGCCTGCTGTGGCCATGGATATGGTGTGGTCCGTTCCGGCGACCAATAAAAAGCCAGCGATCCCGCAGAGGGCTCCAGATAAGGCGACTGTTCTCATGATGACCTTAGGCACATTGATACCGACATAGTGGGCCGTCTTGGGACTTTCACCAACGACGGCAATCTCGTAACCGTGCTTGGAGTACTTCAGATAGAAGTAGATAAAAACTAAAACAACCACAACGATAAGGACATTTAATAAATACTTTTGATCAAACAAGGTGGGTAGCCAGCCAGCCTCTGAATCCGGATTGATCAGCCCAATCTTGCCTGAGTTCTTAGGCGACTCCCAAAGAACAACGAAGAAGGAAACCAACTGCATGGCCACATAATTCATCATTAGGGTGAAGAGGGTCTCGTTTGTCTCCCACTTTGCTCGGAAGAAGGCGGTAATGCCTGCCCAAACCAAGCCGGCTGCCAAAGCGGCTAAGAACATGACGGGAATAAGGATGGGGGCGGGAAGAACATCACCCAAATAAATCATACAGGAGGCGGTGGCCAAGCCCCCGATGAGGACCTGTCCTTCCGCGCCCAAGTTCCAAAAGCGCATCTTGAAGGCAGGCGTAATCGCTAAAGCGATAATCAGCAAAATAGCCGTATTCTGGATTGTTGACCAAATCTTTCGATTGGAGCCGACACTTCCTTCCAGCATGGTCTTATAAGCGTCCAAAGGGTTGAGGCCCGTTAAGAGCATGATGACGATGCCTGATAGGAGTAAACCTAAAAGGATCGCAACTGCCCGAATCAGGATTGCCCGACTCTGCTTGATATCCGTTCTTTTTGTGATATGGATAAGAGGCTCTTTCTTACTTAGTACGCTTTCCATCAGCTTCCTCCCTTCCTTTTACCATATTAAAACCAATCTCTTCTTTGCTAATGGTCCTTCCATCAAAAGGTCCATACAGCTTGCCATGACTCAAAACCAAAATCCGATCGCAGAGCGCTAGGAGAACGTCCAAATCTTCGCCAACGAAAATAACGGCGACGCCCAATTCCTTCTGCTCATTGAGCAAATCATAAATCTTATAGGATGAATTGATATCCAGGCCGCGGACTGGATAAGCAGCCATGAAGACCGTTGGATGGGAAGCAATCTCCCTACCGACAAGAATCTTCTGAACGTTTCCGCCAGATAGCTTGCTCACCTGGGTGTCTACGGATTCCGTAGCAACTTCTAAGCGTTCAATAATCCGCTCTGCCAGCGTTCTAGGGGCCTCCCTTTCTACAAAGACGGAGGACCCTGCTTGGTAAGACCTTAACATGATGTTGTCCACAATATTCATATTGCCGACCAAGCCCATTCCAAGCCTATCCTCAGGAACAAAGGATAGGCGTACACCTAAGTCCCTTATCTCCATGGGATCCTTATGAATTAAATTCGTTTCCTCTTGAGAGACCGTGTCGCGATAGAGGATCTTTCCATCGTCAATCTCTTGAAGACCCGCAATAGCCTCCAAGAGCTCTTTCTGACCCGATCCAGCAATACCTGCTATGCCCAGAATCTCGCCTGATTTCGCGGCAAAAGAGACATTGTCCAAAAGGATGTCCCCTTGGATGCCCTTGACCGTCACATGGTCAACAATCAAGCGGTCCTGGGCTCCCTCCGGCTCTTTACGCTCGATGTTTAGACTAATGGTTTCCCCCACCATCATCTCTGTCAACAGCTGAGGATTGGTTTCCTCAGTTTCCACGGTATCAATGTATTGCCCTTTGCGAAGGACGGTAACACGGTCGGAGATGGCCATAACCTCGGATAGCTTATGGGTGATAATGATGATGGACTTACCATCATCCCGCATGCGCCGTAAAACTTCAAATAAGCGGTCTGTTTCCTGAGGGGTTAAGACTGCTGTGGGCTCATCCAGAATCAAGATGTTCGCTCCGCGGTAAAGGACACGGATAATTTCCACCGTCTGTTTTTCTGAGACTGACATGTTATAGATTTTTTTATCTGGATCGATGTGAAAGCCGTAACGTTCAGCAATGTCGCGAATTTTCTTAGCTGATTCGCCTAAATCATAGGTTTCATCCTCCAAACCCAGCACGATATTCTCCGTCGCTGAAAACACATCAATCAACTTGAAGTGCTGGTGAATCATTCCGATTTGGAGACGGTGAGCATCCGCAGGCGATGTAATGACCACCTCTTTCCCGTCGATAAAAATCTTGCCATCATCAGGAAAATAAATGCCCGCAATCATATTCATGAGGGTAGTCTTACCCGAACCGTTCTCACCTAAGATGGCGAGTATCTCGCCCTTTTCTACGGTCATACTTATATTGTCATTGGCAATGACGTTTCCGAACGCTTTGGTGATGTTAACCAACTCCATGGCCCTATTGGACATGCGCTATCCTTTCTAGTAACAACGTAAAAATACAAGAGGGCGGTCAAAATGACCGCCCTGGTCGCAAAAACTATTTCAAAGTAATGCCATCAATATCTAAATCAAAGTATGGTGCAGAGCGTAGAACTGATTCCATGAAGATGCCATCTTGAATCGCTTCGGTATCTGGGGTGAAATCTGGATCAGAGTCTACATCAGCCATATAAGATTCTAAGGTTTCGCCATCTACCGTAAACTTCGATGTATCGAAAACATAGAGTTCGCCATTTTCCAGTTGAGTGCGCAATTCATCAACCTTCTCTTGTGTACCTTCTGCAACAACACCCTCATTTAGAGGTCCTAATACAGCTGTACCTTCCTTCAAACCGCCGGAGAAATCTTGCTCAATCTCTGTGCCATCCATCAAGGATTGTACGATATGAACAAAGTATGGTTGCCATGAGATATGGGAAGAAGTTAAGGCTGTCGTTGGGCAAGTGCTGATTGTCGAGCCGTTGTAAGCTACGTTAGGAACCCCTGCTGCCTCACAAGCGGTTGGAGCACCCATGGAGTCAGCATGCTGGGAAATAAGCACGCAACCATCAGCAATCAATGTGTTGGCTGCTTCCTTCTCCAAGGCTTCATCGTACCAAGAGTTGGTGAATACAACATCCATAGTGGCGGATGGGCAAACTTCTCTAACGCCTAGGTAGAAGGCTGTGTAGCCAGATTTTACTTCAGCGAAAGGCATAGCGCCAACATAACCAACCTTGGCTTCTGCTTCGCTGATCTCGCCATTTTCAATCATTTCATTTAACTTGTAACCAGCTACGACGCCTGCTAAGAATCTTGCTTGGTGAATCTTTGCAAAAGCATTGTAGTAATTATTGATTTCTGAGGTATGACCCTTCGTTCCCGTAGCGTGGCAGAAGATAACATCTGGGAATTCCTCTGCTGCAGCTAACATGTAGTCTTCATGCCCAAAAGAGTTTGCGAATACTAATTGAGCTCCCCAGTCAACTAGCTCTTCCGCAGCAACTTGGGCTTCGTTTGATTCAGGTACGTTGGTGATAAAACGAACTTGATCATTGCTTAGACCTAATTCTTCTTGCATAGCAGTTGCGGCATCCATGAAGTTCTTATCATATGGAGAGTTCTCGTCATGGAGAAAAATAAAACCGACTTTTAAATCTTCTTTTGCTATTCCTTCACCTGTGCTTTCTGATGTGCTTTCTGTTCCTTGATCAGTCGATTCCTCGCTGCCACCTTCATCTGAACCGCATGCGGCTAAGCTGAACATAACAACAAGTGCTAGTAGAAGTGCAATTCCTTTTTTCATTAAATCCTCCTGTTTTTTCGGTGCTCGCATTCCTCCGATCAGCAGAAAACCTTCATTACCTGAAAATAAAAAAAGGACCCTCAAAGCGAGTGTCCATTACCAAAATTTCGAATCTATTGAATCGAAAGCAATACCAATAGTCGCAACTGAGGCGTGCGGTAGAGACGTCTGGGCCATTTCTTCCAGACCTATATTGGTAACGGCAGTTATTCTGTTGATGTCATTATCCTAACAAAGAAAGCCCTTAGTGTCAACGTCCTAATTGTTAAGTTTAGTTCAAAACTTTTTCTATCTTCCCCTTCGACAAAGAAGCTAATTTAGCAACCAGCCCATTACAAACCTTTTCCGATATCTATCTTTTTTTCTTCATCCCTGCCAAAAAAATCCACAAAAAAAGCTACCGATAACATATATGTCATCGATAGCTTTTCAGTTAAAACCTAAACTACTTTAATTCTACAGTAGCGCCAGCTTCTTCAAGCTTAGCTTTCATGTCTTCTGCTTCGTCCTTAGCGACTGCTTCCTTGATTGTCTTTGGTGCTTCGTCAACTAGAGCTTTTGCGTCCTTAAGACCAAGACCAGTAAGGTCCTTAACAACCTTGATTACATTGATCTTGCTTGTTCCAGCGCTCTCTAGGTAAACGTCGAATTCAGTCTTCTCTTCTTCTTCTGCTGCACCTGCGTCTCCTGCTGCTTGTGGAGCTACACCCATTGCTACTGGAGCTGCTGCTGATACGCCAAATTCCTCTTCAAGAGCGGAAACTAATTCGGATAATTCAAGAACGGTAAGTTCTTTTACTTCTTCAACTAAAGCTGTTACTTTCTCTGATGCCATGTTAATCCTCCATAAAGATATATTATTTAAAATGTTTACTAGTTTGCAAAGATTGGCTTATGCAGCCTCTTCCTCTTGCTTCTTTTCCTTAACTGCATTAAGCGCATAAACTGCTGAACGAATTGTACCTTGACATACGTTCGCAAGACCAGAAATAGGTCCTTGTAGTGCACGTAGCACTTGTCCAAGTAGCTCTTCTTTTGATGGTAACTTTGATAATTGAACAACCTCATCAGCTGTCATTACATTGCCATCCATGAAGCCTGCTTTGATATTGAACTTTGCTTGGTGAGAACTTGAAAACTTGTCCGAAATCTTTGGTCCTTGAACCATATCTTCATTTGAGAAAACAAAAGCATTTGGGCCGTTTAGAATCTCTTCAAAGCCCTCGTAACCTAAGTCTTTTAAGGCCAAGTTAACCATCGTATTTTTGTAGACCTTGTAGTCAACGCCTGCATTGCGGTAGTCATTTCTCAGTTGAGTGACTTCTTGAACAGTTAGACCAGTATACTCAACCACAACAACGGATTGTGCATTTTGAATCTGTTCTTTAATCTCATCAACTATTGGCTGTTTCTTATGAACACTACGTTCTTCCACTATTTCACCTCCAATGGCTACAAAAATTGAAAAACTCCTCACGCAAAAAGACGTAAGGAGTGTGATTACATAGTAAATCCACCTCTACAGGAAATTAAGCTTTCGCACCTGTCGTCTTCGGTAGCCGCATCAACAAATATAGCACAAGTTTCTAAGGAATGCAAATAAATCTATAATTGCTCGCCTAGTGTCTATCCGCTGAAAATAACCAGATTTCTAAGATCAGTAAGACTAGGCCAAAAGCAATCTTAATAATCGGTTGGCGGCCCATAGATTCATCCAAGACAAAGTGAAAAAACAATTGCAGGCCAATAATCAAGAGTAGTATGCCGACAAGAAGTATCACCTGTGCTTTGGTATATTCAAAATCTTGTGCTTTTAGATAAATGACTATCCCTAGCAAGACAAGTATGGGCGCTAGCGGCCAAAAATAAGGTAGATCAAGAATCTCTTGAAACTCTAAATAGGTCAGAGCAAGCATAACAGCTAGAAAAATGCTGAATACTCTTCTTTGGTTCACCTAATTCATTCGACTTCCTCCTTTGTATAATCGTTTTTAAAAAAAAAGACCAAAGACAATATCTTATGTCTTTGGTCTTGTACTTTAAAACTTATATTCAGTAAATCTACTTACCAAGAACAGACTCAGTCAAATGTGCAACGTTAACACGGATTCCTGGGCCCATCGTAGAAGCTAGGGTAACAGAGCGTAGGTACCTACCTTTTGCTGCTGCTGGTCTTGCTTTGATTAGGGCAGTTAGGATGGACTTAAGGTTCTCAAGAAGTTGATCTTCGGAGAAAGAAGCTTTCCCGACGAGAACGTGAACGATATTGTTCTTATCCGTTCTGTACTCAACTTTACCAGCTTTTACTTCTTTCACTGCTTGAGCGACATCCATTGTTACCGTACCGGCCTTGGGGTTTGGCATGAGGCCACGGGGACCTAATACACGACCAATCTTACCGACTTGACCCATCATATCTGGGGTTGCGATTGCCGTATCAAACTCGAACCAGTATTCGTTTGCTACCTTGTCAATTAAATCTTCGCCTGCGAAATCAGCGCCTGCATCTAGGGCTTCTTGGACTTTGTCGCCTTTTGCAAATACAGCTACGCGAACAGACTTACCTGTTCCATGAGGTAGAATAACCGTTCCACGAACCTGTTGGTCCGCATGACGGGAATCTACACCCAATTTGGTGTGTAACTCGATGGTCTCATCGAAGTTTGCAACGGCGGTCTTCTTTAATAAAGAAACAGCTTCAGCAAGATCATATTCGCGACCTTTTTCGACTAGCTTGGCTGCCTCTACGTACTTCTTACCTCTTTTTGGCATAGTATCCTCCTTGTGGTATTAGCGGAAATTCCTCCCACTGGTTTTTATTCCTCTACAGTAATTCCCATCGAGCGTGCTGTACCAGCAACCATGCTCATCGCCGCTTCCAAGCTTGCTGCGTTGATATCAGGTTCTTTAATCTTTGCAATCTTTTCGACTTGAGCTTTAGTTAGCTTGCCAACTTTGTTCTTATTAGGCTCGCCAGAAGCGGCACTCAAGCCTAATTCTTTTTTAATTAATACAGCAGCTGGTGGCGTCTTCGTAATGAAGGTGAATGAACGGTCTTGGTAGATCGTCATTTCCACTGGAATGATCATGCCGTTTTCTTCAGCTGTCTTCGCATTGAAAGCTTTGACAAATTCCATGATGTTAACGCCATGAGGACCTAATGCGGTACCTACTGGGGGTGCAGGAGATGCTTGTCCTGCTGGAATTTGAAGCTTTACAATTGCACTAACTTTTTTAGCCATAGTATCCTCCTATAGGATTTGCTATCGTGGTCAGAGCGGGGTTACTCCCCCTCCCACTAACGACTATTGTAACTTTTTTACTATATTCTCTTTATGTCTGTGTCTTTCTACACGCGTCGACCTTATTCCTTCGATATACAAAAGAAACAAAATGAGAAGTTTTAGTTCTTTTGAATATCATCAAATGAAAGCTCTACAGACGTATCTCTTCCAAACATGGAGATTAAGCCTTTGACCGTACGTTTTTCTTGATTGACTTCCTCGACATCGGCAGAGAAGCCATTGAAAGGACCAAAGATGACTTCAACGCTGTCACCAACATTAATGTCAATCTTTTCTTGTGTCGTTTTCTCACGCACGCCAAACTTGGCAATTTCCCTTTTTGTTAAAGGCACTGGCTCTGAATCTGGTCCCACAAATCCGGTTACCCCATGAGTATTACGAATCAAGTACCAAGAGGTTGGTGTAACGTTCATCTTGATGAGAACATATCCCGGTAGGACCTTGCGTTCCTTGGTTTCCCGAACATTATCTTTGATTTCAGTGTACTTTTCCAAAGGAACCATCACATCTAGAATATCAGGATCTTGTTTATTTTCTATCATCATCTGGATCTTATCTTTCACCTTATTCTCATATCCTGAATAGGTGTGAACGACATACCACTTCCCGGTTTCACCAGAATTAAGGGTTTTTTCTTGATTATCTCCCATTATATGAAAGCTCCCTTCTTCCAAACTCGAGTAAAATCAACTGAGCTTAACTGACAAGTGATACAATCCAGCTAAAAATGACATCCAATCCGTAGGAAATTAGGGCAACAATACTGGCAATAACGAGAACCGTAACGGTATATTGCACAGCCTCTTGCTTCGTTGGCCAATGGACCTTTTTGAATTCAGAACGCACTCCCTTTAAGAAGCCGCCCTTTTTCTTTTCTGTCATGTGACTCTCCCTTATTTCGTTTCGCGATGTGTGGTGTGTTTTTTACAGAATTTACAGTACTTTTTTAACTCCAAGCGCTCTGTAACCGTCGCTTTGTTTTTGGTGGTATCGTAGTTTCTATTTTTGCACTCTGTGCAAGCTAATTTAACTTTTTCAGCCATTCTTGCCTCCTACTCCCAAAAGTATACGGTCCTAATCATTAAAAAAAGACCTATCGTTGCCGACACGTTCGATGTATCATATCACAACCAGGCCTTCTATGCAACGAAAAGTAGAAAATATCAATCAAAAAAGGCTGGTTGCCCAGCCCTTGTTTTAATGATCCCAGGTGAGAATTGATTTGACAGCGTAACCTGCTTGCTCAAGCTTCTTCCTGCCTCCTAGCTCAGTTAATTCGGTGAGGAAAAGGCTGGTGACCACCACGCCTCCAATTTTCTCGACAAGCTGGCAAACTGCCGTTGCTGTCCCTCCGGTGGCAAGCAAGTCATCCAAAACGACAATGCGAGCCCCTTCTTCAAAGGAGTCGCGATCTAATTCGATGTCAGCGTGGCCATATTCCAATGCATATTGGGCATTGACCAAATCTCCGGGTAGTTTTCCAGCTTTTCTTGCCATCAAAAAACCTGTCTTTGTGGCGTAGGCCAAGGCTGAACCAAAGATAAAACCTCTGGCTTCAATGCCTAAGATGTAATCGTAGGTCTCTTCCTCCAACGCATCTTCAAGGACCTGAATTGCCTCTTGAAAAGCATCCCGATCCTGCAAAATGGTAGTGATATCTTTATAACTGATTCCCTCGCTAGGAAAGTCTTCCACAATTCTCATCTTATCTTTCAAACTCTTCGACATCGCTTTATCTCCTCCTCGGACTCTACTACTCAACAACACCCTCTATTATAACCCATTATTGATTAGGCAAATTAAAATCTAAATCAGGAAAAGAAATTAACCATTGTACATCTTCAAACTTCATCGCCAAAGAAACGTTGTCCACCTCATCCGCTCCCATAACATGCGCTGTCATGGTTACATTCACTTCAATAATATCTGCTGTCGTGTATCCCTCCGGACTGATGGAATTAACCGTTATCGCAACAGATGATGGCCAAAAGCCCCTATCTTTCAAGCTTTGTGTTTGCTTAGTTAGTGTATCCAGACTAATACCGTCCATGCCGCCTAATTGCATACTAGTACCTTGTTCTAAGGACTCTCTAGTTGCACGGTCAATAGTGGATAGCATTTTCTCGACATCGCCTTCTTGTATTCCTTCAGCAAAACGTTGAATAGTTTGTTCAGGTGTCGAGTTCACTTTTCCTCCACCGAATAAGCCGCCATCACCTTTTAAAACGAAGAAATATAACGAAGCTGCAATGGCTATGACACCGACGATGCCAAGGCCGATGAATTAGCCCTTTTTGGACGATTGAGGCCTCGCTGGTTGCCCATAACCCTGGTTCTGCCCATAATTTTGATTAGGCTTATACGCCTGATGGTTACCATAGTCATGATTGTTACCGTCCTGATAAGGTTGGTTATTAGGGCCATGTTGACCTTGATTGCTATACTAATTATTTTGCTGTTGATAGGGATTGTTATTTTGCCCTTGATTTCTCTGGTCGTTCCCATAGGGATGGTTATTCTGATTATTTACCATAATAAGTCCTCACTAAAATGAATTCGTAAAACCAATCAACTACTTTTTTCGCCATGAAGTGAACCTATGCTCAAACTGTAGATAATGCTATTTTACCACAGTCCGTTAGAAAAGATACCAGACGAATATAAAGTAAATGTAAAAGCCCATAGACGAAGGTTTTTGTCTATGGGCTTTCCTTTACTACTAGATTAATTACCAGTTTCTCGAATTCTAGTTTTTTGATTAATTACGTAAGCAACCAAGGCAAAGAATCCGGTTAGTAGGATTCCTAAAAGATAGAGGTAACTCGGATTTTCAAGAAAAAACATTATCAAATCATAGATAACCTTAATCAGAGGGTAGAATATCACACCTCTGATGGCAAGTAGTCCTATCCCACCATCAAATATAGAGTCTCCAGCAATAATGAAAGACATCATAAAGATGAAGGAGAGCAGGCCAAAAAGTACCCAGAAAATCAATTTTCCCTTTGTTCCCAAGTAGTAGTTAATTGAGCTTAAACAGTGGCCAAAAAAGTAAACTACTAAACCAATAAGTATGACCCGGATAACCAACAGTGGTAAATTCTGTAAGCTCTCTAGATTTTGTATACTTAGCATCTCGCCGAAGAATAGAAAGGTAGAATTAGTTTGGAATAGTTCCTTAATCGATTGAGCGACAATTGTTAAAAGAGCGGTAAACAGGATAAACTTTATTACATAGATTACTCCATCTAGTAATGCCGTTGATGCATAAGTTTTCCGAGTGATTCCGTTTTGGGATAAGAACTGTATTCCCTCTGCATGGCTAACCAGTGCAAAAACGAAAATGAAAAGCACGGCGAAACCATCCATGGAATAGAAAGAATTCGACTCTTGAGCTGAGCCTGTGAAGAACAATTTAACAATGATATCCATAAGAAGGTAAGCTAGGGCAACAAAAGTAATCACATCTCCATAAGTCTTTGTTCATTGCTCAGTTCGTAAAATCTTCATTGTC
>CAYFUF010000003.1:0-16487 GCA_964346245.1 uncultured Peptoniphilaceae bacterium
ATATCTTCAAATAATGGCTCTACTTTTACTTTTGAAAAGTCGATTTCTTCTGTCGTAAGTTTGTCGTAAGTTTCGTAAGTTTCATTTGACGAATCTTTATTTTCCTCTTGTTCACGTCCTAGTGGCTTCATTGTTGGGAATAGCAAAACGTCTCTGATGGAAGTTTGGTTAGTTAAGACCATGACGAGACGGTCAATGCCCATACCCATACCGCCAGTTGGTGGAAGGCCAATTTCTAAAGCATTGACGAAGTCATTATCCATCAAGTTAGCTTCCTCATCGCCGTGTTCCCTGAGTTCAACCTGGTGTTCAAAACGCTTCTTTTGGTCTTCAGCATCGTTTAGCTCAGAGAAGGCATTTGCAATTTCCCATCCGTTGACGAAAGCTTCAAAACGTTCAGTCATATCAGGCTTGGTTGCTGATCTTTTCGCTAGAGGACTTATTTCTACAGGGTACTCATAGACAAAGGTCGGTTGAATCATCTTATCTTCAGCATAGGTCTCATAGAATTCAGATAGTATTTTACCTTTGCCGACATAGTCTTCAACTTTGATATCGTGATCTTTGGCTAACTGGTGGGCTTCTTCATCAGTCATCACCTGGTCAAAGTCGATACCAGCGTACTCTTTAACCGCTTCTGTCATTGTAATCCTGCGCCAAGGTGGCGTAAAGTCAATTTGAGTGCCTTGGTAATCGATAATCATGCTACCATTGACCTTCTCGCAGACATTTGCGACTAAGTGTTCCGTTAGTTCCATCATGCCATGATAGTCTGTATAGGCTTCATAGAGTTCGATAGCGGTGTATTCTGGATTATGGCGAGTACTCATGCCCTCATTGCGGAACATTCTCCCCATTTCATAAACCCGATCGAAGCCTCCGACGATAAGGCGTTTGAGGTACAGCTCATTAGCAATGCGCAAATACATATCTAGGTCTAATGTATTATGGTGGGTAACAAATGGTTTAGCTGTTGCCCCACCCGCTATGGTATTGAGTATGGGGGTCTCCACTTCCAAAAAGTCTCTAGCATCTAGGAAATTTCGAATTTCGCTTATTATCTTAGACCGCTTAACGAAGACTTCCTTGACCTCAGGGTTAACAATAAGGTCGACATAGCGTTGCCTATAACGTAAATCTTGATCCTTTAGGCCGTGGTACTTCTCAGGTAACAGTTGTAAACTCTTAGTCAGAAGTGTGATTTTTGTTGCTTGTACGGTTATTTCGCCCGCTTCTGTTCTTATAACGCTACCTTCAACACCAATGATGTCACCGATATCTAGCTTCTTTACATCAGGAAAATCTTCTTCTCCGATTATGTTGAACTTAGCTAACACCTGAATAGAGCCATGTGAATCCTGTAGGTCGATAAAATTGATCTTGCCGTGACCTCTCTTCGATTTAATGCGCCCAGCAACAGAAACATCTTTACCTTCAAAGTTTTCAAAGGCATCGATAATATCTTTGGTGTAATTGCTAATATCATATTTCGTGATATGGTGAGGATCCCGTCCTTCTTTACGAAGTTCATCTAACCTATCGTGACGAATCTGCACCATCTCATTGTTGGTCATATTCTTTCTCATTAATTCCTCCTGTTTGGGTTCATGTCCATTTCCTTAAAGCTATCGAACAAAGAGACTATCTATTTTTTAAGGATTTCGATCACTTTGTATTCAACTGAACCACTTGGAGAATCAACAGTTAGAAGGTCTCCCACCTTGGATCCAACAAGGACTTTGCCTAGAGGTGACTCATTGGAAATCTTGTTCTTCTTTGGATTAGATTCAACGGTGCCGACGATGGTAAACTGCATCTCTTCATCAAATTCAATATCAAGTATCTTAACCGTTGAGCCAATCTTTACCGTCTTGTTCGTATTGCTTTTATCTTCTTCGATAATCTTTGAGTTCTTTAGTTGTTGCTCGATGGTATAAATGCGTTCTTCAACTTGCGCTTGCTCATCCTTTGCCGCATCATACTCAGCATTTTCTGAAAGATCACCAAAGCCTCTAGCGACTCTAATCTTGTCTGCAATCTCTGCTCTTTTGGTCGTCCGAAGATACTCTAATTCATCTTCTAACTTATGGTATCCTTCAATAGTTAAAATCGTTACTTCTGTCATGCTAATTCACTTCCTCATCCTATTCTCATTAGGGTAATGCCCAGTTTGCTAATTATAGTTACTATTGCCCGCGCTGTCAATTTCATTTCTGGCTTCAGTGCTTGTCTTCAGCCCTTAGCTCCCCTATTGATTTTGTGCTCACACATTCTTTTGGGATTTCCAATAACTTGATGACTTCGAGCAGTCTTTTTTCGCTCTCTGCCTCTATCTCAACGTAAGGATAAGATAAAACGTCCTTGTCCCATTCATCCAATTCGATTCTTGCTCCAGGTAGCAGGTATCTCGTCCTTACTTTTTTAAACTCTTCAACTCTGTCGTATCCTAGTTCTTTAAGCATGAATAGCAGTGTTTCCGTATCATCGATATGAACCGTCAGCTCTTCGTTGATTCTCGCTCTATTGCTATGCTTTCTCTTTTTTATAGTAAACTCTGTAGTAAGGTCTTCGTCGACCCTAGTCTGCCTTACTCTCATATACTTGGATTGATCGAGTGGATTGTCGGTTGAATCGATCATATAATTGATTTGGTGTTCAATGCAGTCATAAACCGCCTTGACTTCTTTTAGTTTCTCAAGCAGTTTTTCTTTGGGAAAACCAATTATTTTTACTTCAATTTCATTCATCTCTGCCCTCTTTCAAGATTGGTCGTGGTTTGAAATCTAAGTAATCTGCCGATAAGCAGACAAACTCGGTATCTTCAAATTGTCCTTCGACGACTTGCATTAAGCCAGTACTGTGTAGATGTCCATAAACGCAAAAATCAGCATGGTAACCAATAACCCTTTCGCCTATATCATTCGGCTTCCCCTCCTTATCGAAAGGAGGATAATGGGTCATAGCAATAACATGCTTTAATTCGTCTCTTCTCAAGTGAGCGAAACTTAGTTCCAGTCTCTGTAACTCGCGCTGATACACGCTCAAATCATGGTCCGTAAAATCTGAAGCATCGGGACTGATCCACCCCCTGCTGCCAAATATACCTACTCCATTATAAACAAAGGAATCATTCTGCAGAAAATGAATGGTTTTATAACCTAGTTTTCTTATCTTCCCTATTGATGCCCACCAGTAATCATGATTGCCCTTAATCATTACCTTTATTCCCGGGAGATCCTCAATGCGATCTAAATCCCTCACAGCTTCTTCTAGGTCCATTGCCCAGGAGATATCACCAGGGACAAGAACCAGGTCTTCATCACTTACCTGTTCCTGCCAAGCTTTAAAGATCCTATCTTCGTAATTAGCCCAGTTCTCACCGAAAACAGACATATCTTTAGCTGTAGTAATGTCAAGATGTAAATCTGATATACCAAATATCATGGCCACCCTTTACTGGTTAAATTCATCCTTTAGAATATCTAATAGAACCTTGGCTTCTTCTTCATCAAAGGTAATCCCTTTGCTCATCCTCGTATGTTCAGGGTTCCAAGAACGCAAGTCATATTTTGCATCTCTCTCGTTCCAAGAGACTAGATTCAATTCTTTTCTCCACCCTTTTGCGTCTTCACTAAGCACACCTAATTCTTCTACAATATCAAATTTAAGTTCTGCCATAATTGCCTCCCTTTCCGTAGTTTACTCAACATGCTAAACATTATACTAGAATTTACCTAATTTAGCATATTATTATTAGACTGTTGGGACGCCGTCAGGAATAATTAATATAGTATACTATATGAAGTGACTTATGGAGGAAGAGATGAAGATAGAAAAGATCCAATATGAACAGAATAAGGGAATCTTTCTTTTTACCATTGGTAAGGTAGACTATTGGATATCTTATGATAAGTACATCGCTTGGTCCTATCATCAAGGGGACGAAATCAATGAAGCTATGCATGAAAAGATAGAGAAGGAAGATTCCAGAAATCGTGCATTTGCGATTGGCGAGCGTTATGCTGCTTATAAGCCAAGAACAGTCCATGAAGTGAAAAGAAAGCTCCAACTCAACGAGATAGATGAAGAACATATCAATGAAGTGGTTGAAAAACTAAAGAAACTACGTTTTCTAGATGATGGTGCGTATGCGAGAAGGTATGCACAAGAAATGTATGCGAATAGAACGTGGAGTCGCTATCAACTATATGCGAAACTGATGGAAAAAGGAATTGCCAAAGATTTAATTTCCAATAACGTAGATGCCATAAGCGACAGCATGGAAAAAGAAAAAGTTGTTAACCTATTGGAAAAGAAGTATTCACGAAGAGACTACGATAACCCCAAGGAGAAGAATAAAGTCATCCAAGCTTTGATGAGACGTGGTTTCTCCTCTTCAGTGGTCAAGCTAGCTTTGAAGGAATTTCTCCTAGATTGGTCGAACAATGAAAGCGAATAACTACTATGTCTATATGCTTCGATGTGGCGACGGAAGCTACTATACCGGTTATACCAATGATCTAGAAGCTCGAGTCGATAAGCACAGAAAAGGTGTTGCAGCCAAGTATACCAGGAGTCGGTTGCCGGTTGAACTAATTCAAGCATGGCCCTTTACAGACTTATCAACTGCACTTCAAATTGAATGCGCCATCAAAAAACTAACAAGGCGTAAGAAAGACCTTCTATTGAGCAAAAAGCTAGACAGTGAGGGCATGGTATTGCTGTTACTGAAAAAAGAAGACCGCACTTCTAATTAAGTTAGAAATGCGGTTCTTTTTATTTGTTAGGATAGATAACCTGGGGTTGAAGTAGAGGTAGTTTAGTAAATTCCCTCGTAATGAGATCTGCCGTCGCATCATAGAATTCATTAACCATAATAATCTCTGAATCATTAGGGATTTGAATGCTAAGTTCTGGACTAGCGGCAATCTGATCTCGAATTAACTGATAATACTGAATCTCATCATCCGTCTTGATAATAATCCTTTCCCGACCTTCTGTAGTAAAAGCGGACTCGGCAGCAAAGGTCTTATTCATTACTCTCGACCAAGGGATTTGTAAAGTATTCGTTTGTACCATTGGTAATAGGGGCACCATATCGATACCAAAGATACTTGGATAAACGGTATCTCCCACTACCCAATCCTTACTGGAGACAAAACCCCATCCACTGTTATTGCGCCTAATACCGATATTGGTATAGTCGATATCTACATCTGAAGCATTAATAGTTCCTTCAGGATCTACTATATTGAGTTGATTGAGCACTTGTTCGCGGAAGGAGACCGATTCGTCTGGACCTCCGATTTGCTCTACGGTTAGGGGCTGTTCTTCATGAAGGCGATCATAGGTGTAAATCTCAAATTCATAAACTCTCGAATTGTTGCGATTACTACCATTCAATGCGATTTGAGGCATTGTTGTTTTTGTAAATGAGATGACATTGTTGTGGACATAATTGATTACGCGGTGATAGAAATCTTGCAGAACAATTTTCCCACTGGCTTGCTCATTACCTACAGGGGTAACGATAAACTCACCAGATGTTACGCCCACTTCAGGGTCTCTTTCGATAATATTGTAGTCTATTTTTGTTAACCTGCCTTCATCACCGGCGGATATAATCTCCTGAGTTGAGTAGGTTAAAGGACGACTATTTGACCATACATCATTGATTAAATAGGTGGTGTACTCATAATAAGCAAAACCATTCTCATCCATTTTTCTAGTTCTGATCCCAATTAGAATACTCATATTCAAGTCATTGATAATGACCGCTGGATTAATCCGATTATCGTGAGCTAATTGTTGGTACTGCTCGACCACAGAGTTATCAACTCCCGCATCAACCCTCTCGAAATAGAAGACTCTAGACTCATAGGAAAAGCAAAGTTGGTCATCACCAATATTCATCAGGTCTAATGATAGGGCGTCTCGGTCCCTAACCATCATCACCCGAATGTATTCATCATCGTAACCATTCAAGTCTGGTGGCGTCGTATACCGATAATCCAAATAGGAATGCAGGTTTACATATTTGCTTGAAAAGCTGGGTGAATTGGTGAAGTAGTTGTTAATAGCAACCAAGTTGCGATTGATATAGAGTTCATCGCCGACTTCAAATTGCGCTAGGGTGGATAGATTATCACCCAGCTCTTCTACCTCCGTCAAGGCCCAAGTTCCTTCAACAGCTAATGTTTGATTTCGTGGTGGTTGGACAGTATCGTTAACATAAGGTTCCGTCTTTGACATGGTCTGGCAGGACGTTAATAGTAGGATAAAGGCAATAATTAATGTAATTCTTTTTTTCATCATTATCACCTAAGCACTTTCTTTGGGTAAGACAACGCTTACTGTGGTTCCTACATCAAGTTTGCTACGAATGCTGAGGCTACCGCCATGAGCTTTTGCGATTTCTTCGCAGATAGACAAGCCCAAGCCTGAATGAGATGCGGAACTGGAGCCCTTCCAGAATTTCTCTGTTACTAGTGCAATCTCGTCCTCGGAGATTCCGATACCCGTATCAGTAACGGTAATCTGAATTTTTTCATCCTCATCAGATAAATCAGTGATAACCGTTCCCCCCTCGTCCGTGAACTTGATCGCATTATCAATGAGGTTAAGGAGTAACTGTTTAATCTTATCTTCATCCGCTGTTAATAAAATGACGTCCTTATTAAAATTGAAGACCATATCAATATGTTTATCTCTTGTGTGAGGCCTAAATTGCGTAATGATTCTCTGGGTAACCTCGACCAAATCAAACTGGTCCTTGCTCAGCGTAACTCTGCCTGCAGAAAAACGAGAAAAGTCCAAGAGATCCTCAACCATTGCCGATAATCGCTCAGATTCTTTTTCAATTATTTTCAGACCTTCACGATTGATCTCTTCATCAACTCCATCCGATTGCAAGGTAATTGCCCAACCTTTAATTGACGTTAACGGAGTCCTCAACTCATGAGATACCGAAGAAATAAACTCACTTTTCAACGCATCTTTTTTAACGATGTTCTCACTCATAAAATTCAATGTCTTCGCCAAGCCACCAAGCTCACCAAAGTACTCCTCATCAGCTTTGATATTGAATTGACCGTCAGCTAGTTTATTCGCAACTTTGGTCAAATCTGACACCGGATTAATGATGGATCTCGAAAGGAGGTAGGATAAAATAGCAGAGATAGTTAAGGCAACTAGACTAAAGATGATAGATGTGTTTGTTCTATCTAAAATAATTCGATCGACACTCTGCAAACTTGTCGTCAAGCGAATGAAACCAACCTGTTGAGATTGGTTTCTCAGTGGATAGGATACACTCATTACCTCTTGATTATCGTAGGATACGCCACCAATGTAGACCTCATAACGATTATCTAAGGCGGCTTGCATATCAGCAGTGGTTAATTGCTCGCCAACAAGGTCCGAGCCGATGCTGTCATAGAGGACAGTTCCATTATTAGAAACAATCTGTACCTGACTATCGTTGGACCTATAAAACTGGTTCTTATTTTCAACTATGACATCCATCAGGTCGGTATCCGAAAAATAAGTAAGGTAAAGATCTGCATTATACCTTGCCTGGTTGTGGAGGACGCTGGCCATATTATCATAATAGTATTGATTGATAGACTGCAGATAGAACATCTCGAAAATAACGGTGACAAGAAGCGTTATAGCAAAGAAAAAGCCCATAATTCGAAATCCTACAGTACCAACTAACTTATGTTTATTGCTATTATTGCTTAGTCTTTTTTCTTCCAACGATAACCAACCCCCCAAACCGTCTCTAAGTATTCAGGTTTTGCCGGATTCTCTTCAATCTTTGACCGTATCCGACGTATATTAACATCGATAATCTTGGTTTCCCCGTGGTACTCTTCTCCCCAAGCCAATTGCATAATTTCATCTCTAGTAAAGGCCTTACCTAACTGGGTCATAAAAATTCGGATAATGGACAGTTCTGTAGGCGTTAGATCAATCTCCTTATTTCCTTTATGAAAAGTCCTGGAATATAGATCTAAACGGAAAGGGCCGTCCGTTATAATGGTTTGATTATCATTCTTCTTTTCGCTAGCAGGCTCCAGATTTAAACGACGAATTAAGGAATTGATGCGCAAAACAAGCTCTTTGGGATTGAAAGGTTTCATCATGTAATCATCTGTGCCTTTCTCAAGGCCTAGAATTCGGTCTACCTCTTGCGATTTTGCGGTTAACATAATAATGCCTATCTCAGGAAACTCTGTTCTTAGAATCTCACAGACCTCGTATCCACTTATCCCTGGCAGCATTAAGTCCAAGACAACGATGTCTGGTCTTTCTTTGCGAGCTAGCTCAACTCCTTGCTCCCCTGTCTCTGCCTCGATTATCTCGAAGCCCTCATTTTCTAAATTGATCCGTGTAAACTTCCGAATAGGGGCCTCATCTTCTACGAGTAGAATTCTTGTCGTCATCTTTCCCTCCTGACTCTAGGTCTAACTTTTCTATCTTTCTTTCAAACGCTTCTAAGCGTGTTGAATAAAATACTTTTCCGCTCCACTCATAAACAGCCATATCGCCAAACGCTAACTTGTAAGCGATGAGCATTTGTGAATGAATACCTGCCCATTTTTGTTGTTTTTGCCCGTGCACATTATCGCCCACCAGAGGGTGTCCAATAGAATCCAAATGTACACGAATCTGATGAAAGCGCCCAGTTTCCAACTCAATATCCAAATAAGACCACTCGTCAGTTGACTTAATCGGAGTAATACGAGTAATTGATCGTTTCCCTTCAATGGTAGACTCTGTTGCCTGAACTTTTTTCCCTTGGCGAACCAGGTTGAAATCTATGGTCAACTCATCATTAATTCTACCATAGCATACTGCCCGGTAATACTTTTTAATCGAGCCGTCAGCAATTGCCTCATTCAATATAACGGCACTCTTGTGATTCTTGACACCAATTATTAAGCCTTCGGTATTATAATCTAACCGATTGACGATAGAAGGTCGAAAGCTCTTTTCCAGCCTCGGCACATACTCCTTTTTGTAGATGAGATCATCAACAAAAGCATCCACCACATTCTTCCCATAATCCGTTTTCTTCGCTGCATGAGACAATAGGCCCTTCGGCTTATCAATAATCGCAAAATCACTGTCCTCATATACATAGGTCAGTTCAACATACGCCCTGCTTTTCTTCTCCTCTTTTTTAAACTGCACAAGCTCTTCTTCATATATATAAAGTTGAACAGTATCACCAAGATGAAGCTCTTGATCGGGAACAGCCCTTTTCTTATTTACCTTGATCCTCTTTTTACGTATCATCTTCTGCAAATAGGACGAGCTTGCGAGAGGTAAATATTTGTTGAGAAAGCGATCTAAACGCTGGCTCGCATCGTTTTCGTAAATGTTAACTTCCCTCATGACAACCACTTTCTATAATAAAGGACAAGATATAATTCTTTGAGCTGGATTACTGTGCTTGAATTATACCAATTAAAAAGGCGTATTCCAAAGAATACGCCTGAGACAACCATTTTACTCTGCATTAAGCTCGATTATTTCGACATCGGCACTTTGAGGAATTTCATCCTTAGTGATATCTAAACCAACGGCAACATCAACATTTTGTGCAGCGGATAAGTCTTTTAGCGCTAACAACATCTCTGGTAAGTGGAAATGTACATCAAGGATATCATAGATACCATCGACGTAAATCTTCTCTAAATCATAATCCCTAGAGATAATTCCTGCTAAGAAACCATAAAACTGATCTGTGTTTTTTATGTTGTAATCTTTAGCATTGATTAGGCGGACGCCATGATCTAAGCTGTAAATATGAGAATTATCGGTATCAATAAACGCGATATTTCCATTACCAGACTTTTTCTCATGGTTAGCTTTCTCAATTAACCAACTTGTTTTTCCACTGCCTGACTTTCCTAATACTAATGTAACCATAGTTTTCTCCTCTCAATGAAATATTAGTCTTCTAGTTCTTCTTCGTCATCATACTCTTCCATGATTCTTTCGAATTCTTCGGCAACTCGGTTGAATTCGTCTTCATCTTCAATCATGGAGACTTCAATTTCACCGCTGTCTAGGTCTTCACTGAATTCATAGAGTAGAACTTTTTGTTCATCATCAAGAGTTACAAGTGCGATGTATTCTTTATCTTCGTAAGGGAAGACTTCGAGCACTGCACATTCTAGCTCTGTATCATCATCTAAAGTCAATACGATAACTTCCATTTCATCCAAGTCGTCATCGTGGTCATGGTCGTGATCATGGTGATCATGATCGTGGTCTGCTTGGTTTTCTTCCAACTCGTTGTTCTCCAATGGTGTCTTATCGTTCATGTTTGTGTCCGTCATAGCATCCTCCATTTAGTCATAGTATTTGGTTTACATTTACCCTTAGCCGCTTGCCATAATCGAGAATTTACCAGCTTTCGTTGATTGCTTGTATAAGTTGAACCAAGAAATCATAAGAACGGTAAACTGACTCAATATTAACTTTCTCTTTCGTCGTATGAGCCCCAGTAATATCAGGTCCGAAAGAGATCATATCTAGACTTGGATTCTTCTGGGCGAATAATCCACATTCTAAACCAGCATGGATGTCTAGTACTTCTGCTCGTTGACCATAAAAGTCAACATGCAGCTTTTGGAAGCAATCCCTCAGTTTTGATTCCTCTTTGAATTCCCAAGCGGGGTAACCATCGGAAAAAGCTAAATCGGCCTGCACAATGTCAGCAATCTCCTGGAATTTTGCTTGGATTTCCTTAATTTTTGTCGTTTTTGAACTCCTTATGGATAACCAGATGTCAGCCTCGTCCTCTGTTAGCTGGACAATGGCAAGATTATCAGAAGCCTCCACCGTCTTATTATCCGGATTCATGGAATAGACCCCATGAGGCAAAAGACCAATGATTGAAAATAGCTTCATCTTCGCTGTCTTGGTGAGCGGAGCAACATCCGTTGTGACATTAGTCCATGTGAAGGTCACATCCGGCTCAATCTTTAACAAGCTGGGCAATATCTTCTTCTTCGCATCCTCAATCGTCTGTAATACCAAGTGTTCGGAATCTTCTGCAAAGCTTATTACAGCCTTCGCCTCATGAGGTATTGCGTTATGTTTAGTCCCAGAAGAAAGGTCATGGATATTAATGACTGTTTCGCCGTCAATCTCACGGAGCAAATCTGCCATAACTTTAATCGCATTGCTTCTGACGTTTTGAATCTCCATGCCGGAGTGTCCACCTTTTAAGTTTGCAACGCTAAGCGCTAAGCAATGGTGGTAATCGGTCCTCTCTTCTCTAGCTATAGGAAGTGTAATCTTGGCTGTCGTGCCGCCTGCGCAACCGCAAGTAACGAAGCCTTCCTCCTCTGAATCTAGATTAAGAAGTGCATCAGCCTCAAGGAAACTAGGATCAAGACCAAGTGCCCCGTCCATGCCTGTCTCCTCGGTGCGAGTGACCAGTACACTGATATTCGCTTTCAAGTTCTCCGAAAGAAGCGCAAGACCCATAGCGACACCTATACCATTATCTGCACCTAAAGTCGTTCCTTTAGCGGTTAACCAACCTGACTCCTCTTCCATCTCAATAGGGTCTTTGCTGAAGTCATGGTCGCAACCCTCATCTTTCATACAGACCATATCCATGTGACCCTGCAAAATAATATGAGGGAGCTTCTCCCCTTGGCTTGAATCTTTTGATATTAAAACATTTCCAGCCTGGTCAGTTCTAGTATCCAGTTGTAGTTCCTTACCTATATTAACAAGTAAGCGGGCAATGTTCTCTTCATCATTGGAGCATCGAGGAACGTCATTTATGCGTTTGAAATAAGAAAAGACGGGGTGCTGTTCATAACTACTGTGCTCCACCTTTTATTCCTCCTTGCCGTAAAAACGCTCTACAGGATAAACATTTTCTAACTTCTTCATCTCATTAGCATATCTTTCTTGTTGCTTGAGCATCAAGAATTGTTGACCAAGCTGCTGCTTAACGGATTCAAAGTCAGTATCTTGAATTTTATTCTTTTCGTTCAATCTGATGACATGATAACCAAATTGTGATTTAACCGGCTCAGATATTTGACCTACTTCCATTTCAATTAAGGCATTCTCAAATTCAGGAACCATCTGACCGCTCTGGAACTTACCTAGATTTCCGCCCCGTTCTTTGGAAGGGCATGATGATATTTCTCTCGCTAGATCAGCGAAATCTTCACCTTGGTCTAGCTTTTCCTTGGCTTCATCAGCTTTTTCTAAACTATCAACCAAAATGTGGTCAGCATCAAACTGATAGGTTGCTACCAGTCGGTCTTTATGTGCTTCGTAATACTCTTTAAGGTCATCTTCATCTACCTTCACATCATTCAACATTTTCGTTAAGGCAAATTGCTGAATAAACTGTCTCTTTGTTTGTTCAAAAGCTACTTGGAATTCATCATCCTCTTCAATGCCTTGATCAACAGCGGAGAAATAGAGAAGCTTTTGATGAACTAGCTCGTCTCTTAAACGGTCCTTATCCTTATCCGTGCGAAACTGAGCACCTTGGTCACCCATTAAACTCAATAAACGTTGAAAATCTTCTTCTAGAATCTCCTCACCATTTACCTTTGCAATCACTTTATTCTCATTTGTCATGTTTACTTCCTTTCATCTTGATTCCATTATTCTTAAACTCAATTAAACCAAGCTTTAACAAGCGGCCAACAGATTTCTTGAACTGGGATTTGCTCATCCGAAACTCTTTTTGAATTTTCGCTGGATCAGATTTGTCGTTAAAAGGTAAGAAGCCATCTTCTTGCTTTAACTTCTCGAAGATGCTCTTTGCATCACTGTCAATGCTTTCGTGAGCCCTACTCTGTAAGCTCAAATCGATTTTCCCATCATTCTTTACATTCTCTACCCTTGCACTGACTTCTTGACCCACATAAAGGGCACCTTTCATCTTATCCCTCGGAATCATCGCGTTGTATTGATTATCCACCACAACATAGGCACCATAGTCCGGATTTGTCGCATAAACAACCCCTTCCACCATGTCATTTTCCTTGATGCGGTGAGGAAAAGCGAAATGATTCTTCACATTCATGGTTGCAGCTAT
Organism: uncultured Peptoniphilaceae bacterium; assembly: GCA_964346245.1. Classification (GTDB taxonomy): domain Bacteria; phylum Bacillota; class Clostridia; order Tissierellales; family Peptoniphilaceae; genus CAYFUF01. Next base: position 13,094 of record CAYFUF010000003.1, read on the forward strand.
ACGGTTTGATTTATCGATGTAGCAAAAGACGAAGACCTTTTCATTCGCTTTTACTTTATGAATTTGCTCCTTAAAGGGAAGGAATAAATCCTTCTCCAAGCCCCAATCAAGGAAAGCGCCTACTCTTGTAACATCTGTTACAGGCAAAATAGCAAACTCGCCTACCTGAATCCTAGGCTTGCGCGTAGTGGCTATCAGACGGTCATCGCTATCTCTCAGAATAAAGACTTCAATCTTGTCCCCTATGGTCCACTCCTTTTGAACAAATTTTTTTGGAAGAAGGACATCCGTATGTCCACCTTCATTGCTTCCCATTTTTTTATCATTCACGTAAGCACCTACAGAGGTGAACCGTTGAATGTACAAATTTTGCATTCTACCTAATTCCATAACAACTCCTATTCAACATAATTACTTGCTCTTGTTTCGAGGCTACCAAAATCTCTACTCTCGCGCGTAAACCCTTCACCCATAACTTCTGTTGAATGATATACATAGATAAATGCGTTAGGATCAATCTTTTCGACGAAGTCCTTAATGCGGATATATTCGTGCCGCTGTACTACGGTAACAATAATATCGTGGGGTCTTTTCGAGTAGCCACCCTTGCCTTGATAAATGGTGGTCCCCCTATTCATATCAATGTTAATGTAGCGATTAATCTTCGCAGATTCCAAGGATATGATAGTCATCACAATTCTTCGATCAGCACCAGTAATGGCTTCCTCCAGCATAAAACTGGACACAAAAACAGCGATAACCGCATACAGCGCGCTTTCCAAGGAAATAGCAAAAGCACTAATCAATACGACAATGCCGTCAGTCAGCAAAACGCCACCTGATAAACTCAGATGGGCATACTCATGAAGTATGCGAACAATGATATCCGTTCCTCCGGTAGATGCTTTCTGTCTCATGACAAGAGCTAAGCCTATGGCCATAAGCCCTGCCCCAATAACCCCACTAACCAAAATATCATGTGTCAAGGGATCACTGATGGGAAACGCCCGTTCCAAAATGATATTACTAATCGAAAAACTAATCGTACCATAGAGTGTCAATAATCCAAACTGCTTTCCTAATAAAAGGAGGCCGACCAAATAAAGAAAAATATTACCGATTAACGAAATCGTACCAATCTGCAGGTTTGGAAATAGATAGTTAATGACGATGGATATACCGTAGACGCCACCAGTTGCAATAGAATGGGGTGCAAAAAACATCGTTGAGGCGATGGCCATAAAGATTGTGCCCATCGTTATCAACAAAATTTTCTTGGCTGTTGTTCTCATAAACCCTCCAAATAAGGTTGATGAAAAAAAGGACACCAAAATGGTATCCTTTTCCTATTTATTCGCCTAGATTCTGAATGAATTCAACAACCTTGTTTAAATTCTCTTCCTCATCTTCTCCATTCACGCGGACAGTGACTTCCGTTCCTTTGGAAATGCCTAAACTCATCACATTGAATATGCTCTTAGCGTTAGCGACCTTGCCATCCTTAACGATTTCAACGTCACCAGGAATATTCTTTACAAATTGAACTAATGCGGCTGCTGGTCTTGCATGCAAGCCTGTTTCATTTACTACGGTTACTGTTTTCTCCACCATTGCGTCCTCCTCATATTAGTCATACTATTATTAGTCTAGTTGTTAATTTTAGTAGTGGTTTCTCTTTCTGCAATCTGAGTAGGTAGATAGATTGTTTCATCCATCCTTTCGTCATCCTGCAGAATCTTCGTTAACTTTCTCATTGCGATTGCCCCGATATCATAGTAGGGCTCTATCACTGTTGTGAGCCGAGGACGAATAATCGATCCTAGTTTCGTACCACCAAAACCTGCAATTTGCAAGTTCTTTGGCACATGAATCTCATGGTCATAACAGTAGTTGATAATACCGATTGCTAAGTCATCTGTCTCTGTAATAATGGCAGATACATTACTCAGACCGTGCTTTCGGTCATACTCAGCTGCGGCTTCATATCCATCATTGGTGGTATTCTGATTCACATTGAAAGTCAACGCTTCTTTTTGGTGGGCTTTCATGGAGTCTTCATAACCTAATAACTTATATTGGCCAATATCGAAATTCTGGCTTGTCTTCATATATAAAATATCTTGATTGCCGAGTGCGATAATAGCGTCAGTTAGCTCAGCCATCGCTTCACGGTAATTGATGGATACCGTGTGGTAATCGTTTGACTTGTAGAAACGATCCAGGAGAATGTAAGGCAAATGATATTCTCTAATCTTAACGATAATCTCGGCTTCGATGTCTTCAGAAATAATGATGACACCTTCCACTTGTTTTCGATATAGGAAGTCCACAGCCTTCTTCTCTTGTTCGAGTTCACCGTAAGTACTGGATAGCAAGATATCGTAATTATACATCCTGCCGATTTCTTCCGCGCCCCTAATCATTTGGGCCATGTACTCTATTCCGATATCCTTGACAAGTATGCCAATCGAATTAGATTTCTTCATGACGAGGCTTCTTGCCAACTCATTAGGTTTAAACCCTAATTTATTGATGGCGTCGATAACCTTACGTTCGGCCTCCGGACTGACCGGCTTTGACTTGTTCATTACTCGAGAAACCGTAGAGATAGAAACACCTGCCAACTTTGCCACATCTTTAATTGTTGGTTGTGACATCGTACTCTCCTTTGCTTTGACAACGTTATCTTATTTGTAGTTCTTCTTTAAGTATATTAGCATAGAAATAATAGAATGTACACATTTTAAGGGTTAATTAATCATTATCTTTTCGTTTTCCCGACAGTCAAAAAGAACCCCCTCAAGTAGGCATAATGCCTATCTAAAGGGAGTTCCCATGTAAATATTATCGCAATTTACTATTTTACTTTGCACTATTTTTTGATGACATTTCTGATAACATCAATAACTTCTTTGACATATCCCATCTGCGAAGCAGACTTAGAGAAACCTGAAGACACTGAATCAACAGTATCGATAGCTGTTGTTGCAATGTATTCTACACTATCCGCTACATCAGAGCTCAGACGAGTCGTGTTCACTAGCGTATCACGAACTTGACTGATTGACTCCACAATATCTGGTGAAGATTGTGCAAGAATCATATCTACGTTATCGATGCTTGAGTTTAATTTACTCGTAATATCTGGTAATGTCTTTAACGTTCTATCGAGCTCATCTTGGTTCTTGGAAACTAATTCTTGGACAGCTCCTAACGTCTTTGATAGTTTCATCAATACAGAAATCAAGAAGACCAAAGCGACGATAGCTACGATGACTAGAATCGCTATAAGCAAACCATTCAGAGTAAACGTGAATGTAAATTCATTCGTTGGCACGTTTTCCTCCTCTTCTAGTTCTTGTCAGCTTCTTTTTTTACTTCTCTCTTGGCATCA
>CAYFUF010000003.1:16587-72188 GCA_964346245.1 uncultured Peptoniphilaceae bacterium
CATCAGTTGCTGCATCCTTAGCTTCATTCTTTACATCATGAGCAGCATCTTTTGCTTCGTTCTTCAAATCATTCAAGTCATCGCCCACTTCATCTGCAACTGTACCGATATTGGTTAATTTGCTGTCGATTCGCTCAGAATAGAAGTTCTTTGCTTTTATTACCACGTCGTCAGTTTTTGCTTTAACCGTGTCAACAGCTTGACCAGTCTTAATTTTCACGGTTTCAGCTGCATCCTTTGCTGCATTACCTAAGTCCTCTCTTGTTTCTGTTCCAGATTTAGGAGCAAGCAACAAACCTGCAGATGCACCTACTGCTGCACCAATAATAACACCAAGTGAAATTTTCTTCGCATCTTCAGCACGAGCTCTTCTCACTCTTTCTTTATTCTTTTGTTCTAAATAATCAGCTATTCCCATGTTAATCCTCCTTATTTGTTTTCTTACTGGGTTATAATTACCCATAATTATTTTTTTACCACATTTTCCTCATTAAGAGGCATAAAAAAATTTCTCGGTATGAACCGAGAAATTTCTATAAGGTCCCTGGGACCTTACTTTATTAATACCTTCTGTTTGTGAAGGTGGGTTCGCTGTCGAAAGAAATCAGACTTCCACTCAGTGGAGGCTTGTCTTCTTAATCCGAACTCCGCAATCCCTTATAATAGACGTAGGTTTAATTTTCAGGCCTCGTATCCAAGGACAATTAAATTATAACAAAAGCTTGAGACAAGTGCAAGAAAACGTCTTCATTGCTTTTTATGTATTCTTCCTCAATAAGCTTAAATTGTGTTACTATAGTCTCTAGAAGTGCTGGAGGTAGTTGTGACCCAATATATAAACGTCTTTATGAATGATCAACCGAAAACGATCCAAATGAAAAATACCGTAACCCCCTATCTGAAGGAAAGAGGATATGTCATTAGCCGTGTCTACCGAGAAGATGCTAAGTTTAACTTTGTTATTGGAGGTGACGGTACCTTTTTGCGAGCGGTGAGAGAAAGCGGCTTTTCCCCTATCCCATTTGTCGGTATCAACACAGGTCACCTTGGCTTTTTCCAAGAGATAGATACGGAAAACTATATGGAATACTTAGATATGCTCTTAAAAGGCGAATACACTGTAGACTCCCTGCAGCTCCTATCTGCAAGAATTGAAACAAGCGCTTGGTCCTACGATATCGATGTGGTCAACGAGTTCTTCATTTCCACCAACGACTTTCACCTGCTGCAAATGCTCCTGGACTTCGATGGTGTCCGCATCATTGATCAATCAGCCGATGGGCTAATCGTTTCTACACCAGCTGGTTCCACCGCCTATAATCTATCGGCAGACGGAGCTATCCTCTACCAGACACTTGAAGGCTTCCAAGTTACTACGGTATCGCCAATCCAATCTAAACGTTATACGTCATTACCCTCTTCCATCGTCGTTCCTTCCCACTCTACACTCCAACTTCACATTAACCCCGAGGATAGCGACCGAATTATTGTGATGGCCGATGGGGTAAATCATAAATTCAAGGGCGTAGAGAGAATTATCTTCTGTGCACCCAAACGTCATATTAAAAAAGTTGCTTTTACGAATAACTGGTATTGGCACAACTTAAAAGACAAGTTCCTCTAGGAACTTGCCTTTTTTTGTAAAAAAAACAAATAATTTAATCTTCCGAAAAAATATCTTTCTCTACGATAGCAGCACAACCAACTCCATTAGGACCAATGTGGGTACCAACAACGCCACCCATTTGAACTAATCGAGTCTCCTTGATACCAGCCACTTCCTTAAGCAGGCTTTCTAGCTCTTCACCCATATCTTTATTTGAGGTGTAGATTACCTGCACAGGATAGTCCTGATTGATGCCGTAAGACTGAAGCGTACTAACCAAGCTCTTAAAGCTTGCCTTCCTTCCCCTATCCTTCTTTAGTGAGTTCAACTTGCCTTCACCATTTATAGTGAGCATGGGCTTGAGATTGAGGGCGTTTCCAATCATGGCAATTGAAGTTGGTACTCGTCCACCTTTCTTTAAATAAGTGAGCGTATCAACGTTGTGCAATATAAGATTATGTCTCTTTATTCTCTCTAGTTCGCCGATTAACTTATCAAAAGTGTAACCTTCATCCCGCCACTTGACCGCTATCTCGGTCAGTTGCATTTGTGAGGTGGATGCCGCCAAGCTATCGATGACCGCTATACGGTCATAGTCTACCTGCTCTAAAGCTGTGACTGCTGAGGAATATGTCGAACTAATACCCGAAGACAAAGCGATGTAGATTGCCTCATCGCCACTTTCCTTTATCTCTGTAAACTTATCAACTAGCTCACCAAAGCTAGGTTGACTGGTCGAGGGTAAATTCTTCGCTTTCTTCAACCGTTCATAAAAGAGGTCAAAATCATCCTGGCTGGTCTGCACAAACTCCCCATCCTCAAATTGAATAGGAATCTTGACTAATTCCACGCCCAATTCTTTCGCCTCACGTTCCAAGATATCGGAAGCTGTATCTACTAGTACCCTTACCATCTTTTTCTCCTTATCGTTGATTTAACCAATAATTAAAAATTTGCCCAGCTATAGGCGATGCAGCCTGTCCACCGGTCGCACCCTCACTCTCTAAGATAATTGCAATCGCTATCTGAGGGTCGTCTGCTGGCGCATAACCGCAATACCAAGCATGGTCATAACCACTTTCATTCTCCGCAGTTCCAGTCTTGCCAGCTACTGCGTAATTCGAAATCTGAGCAGATGAATTATTCTCTTCCATCGTTGCTTGCAGATAATCTTGAATTTCTTTTATGATGCTTTCCCTACTCACCCGTGTCAAAACGGTTGGCGAGTTTGCTTTAACGATGTTGCCATTTGGAGACAGGACTTCATCCACTAAGTAGGGTTGCATCATCACCCCATCATTAGCAATTGCCCCATAGGCAAGGGCCATCTGCAGGGGCGTCACCAACAAATCTCCTTGACCGAAGCTGTTAGCCGCCTTTACATTGACATCCATCCCGTTATGGTATTCTGCCTTTGAAATGGAAGTCTCCAAATCAAAAGGTATCCGCTTATTGAAATAAAAGTTGTCTACTGTCCTTCTCAGGTCATCCCCTTTCAGTTCTTGGGACTTTTCTGCAAAGTAGACATTAGAAGAATGGGTAAGGGCTTCTCTCAGACTAATCTCGCCAAAGGCTTGGTCTCCATAGTTGGCATAGGTGAAGCCATTGATGGTTGCGTAACCTTCATCTAGGTAAGACAAGTCGATGCCCTTTTCCAAGAGGCTTACCGCTGTGATTGCTTTCATCGTGGATCCCGGCTGATATAGGCCCATCGTAGACCGATTATAGAGCGGACTATCCACATTCTCTATCAAGTTGTTCCACTCCTCATCCACCTTATTCATATTATAGCTAGGCATGGACACCATTGCCAACACTTCCCCTGTGCGCGGGTCTAGAGCAACGATAGAGCCTTTGTGACCGCTCAGAAGATTATAAACAAGGTATTGAAGGTCATTGTCTATTGTTAGCTTAACATCGTTACCTAATCCCTTGTCAAGAATCTGTCCTCGAAGCTGCGAAATAGGATTATCTTGTACATTTAACAGATAAGAGTTGTAGCTAGCCTCTAAGCCTGTTTTACCATAGGTCACCGAATTGTAGCCGATGATATGGGCATACATGTGGGGATGTTGGGAGTAGCGAATAAAACTCCCATCGTCATTTTTCTCCCTTATGATAATCTCATGGTTGTTTCTATCAAGAAAGATTCCACGACCAAACTGTGTCTCATCCACCCAATTTCTCATATTGATGGAATTATTCCGGTAACTCTCTGCTTCCACGATCTGAAAATAGGTTAGGTAGAGGGTCAAGCTCAAGAAGAGGCTCATGATTATGCCAAAGAGCGCAACGATTCGTTTCTTACTTCTTTTCATGGCGTATCTCCTCAAAGATGAAATCTTCCGAACATACCTGGAGCACTGCCAGTAAAACAAAACTGGAAAGCAGTGATGATCCACCATAGGTTAAAAAAGGAATGGTGATACCGGTCAGTGGAATTACCTTCATGACTCCGGCAAACATTATAAAGGCCTGGGCAGCAAATAGACAAGAAATGGAAAGAGCAAGTACGCTATAGAAGTCCTTCTCTTGACTGAGGGCAATCTTAAAACCCCGATAGACTAACAGGGCATAAAGCAAGATGATGCAGATGCCCATAAAGCCACCCATTTCCTCGATGATGGCTGCAAAGATGAAATCTGAGTGCCCCAAAGGTATCATACCAGGTCTGCCTAGACCGATACCCGTTCCAAAGAACCCGCCCTCTGCAATGGCAAATAAAGATTGGATAATCTGGTATCCCTTGTTATTATAATCTTGCCATGGGTTTTTCCAAATCTCGAAACGAACCTTGATGTGGTCAAAGAGGTAATAGGCTAAGAGCAAACCCAGTATAGATAGAATAATATTGGCTGCAATCAACCGCCAATCTTTCTCATAGGCAACCTGGCTGGCCAATAGAACAAGGAAAAAAACGATAGCTGTACCTAACTCTCTCTGCAAGAAGAATAGCGCTATCAGTAGGTAAACGGCTACCATCAAGGAAATCTTATACTTCCAGCTATGCTCGTTGTCATCGTACTTTTGATACCAAGATGCAACAAAAAAGACGAAAGGAATCTTGGCAAACTCTGAAGGTTGTACTTGGATTCCTGCAATCTCTATCCAGTTTTTCGCCCCATACAGGGAGTATCCGAAAACAAGGGTTAATCCAAGCATGGCCAAAGCGAGCCCGTAATACAACCAAGTCCTTCCTTGCCAGAATTCATAGGTCCTTCTCAGTAGTAGGTAGACGATAAAGAAAGCAACAATCGAACCTAGGTATACCAATAGCTGTCTTTGTCCCATCGAAGGTTCGATACGATAAATCATGATGACTCCAATGGTAAAGAGCATATTGACCATAAGGAGAAGGTAGTTATCACCCCTGGTGAGCTTACGAATCAGGATGATTCCGATAATATTGGTGAGGATTAAGCCCATGGCAAACAAGAGGGATTTCACCGTTATATGTTCAATCTGATAGAAGAGGACCAAGGAGATGGCCAAAACTTGAAAGACAACAATCAAGCTGGTCATGCTGGAGAAATTCTCCGACCTTACTCCTGGTAACTGTTGGAAGTTAAGCCGTTTGTTTTGCATGGCGACCTCCATCTACAAAAGCAAAATCAATCCCCCCGACCGTTATGACGTCGTGGGAATTAAGCTGAGTTGGCTGAGAAATGATATATCCATTAACCATGGTAGGGTTCGTTGAACCCAGGTCATCAATAAAATAGAGGCCCTGATTTTGGATAATTCGAGCCTGGTACTTGCTCATCTGCCTATCCTTAATCACGATGGTATTGTCATCAGCACGCCCAATCGTGGTATTGTCCGATAGGTAATACTCATTTTTGATGGGATAATCGTAAAGCAATGGGTCGCTAAGCAGCTTCAGAAAATCTGCTTGTATTGGAGGCGCGGAAAGAGTTGCTCGTACATCCATTGTAATCATCCGAACGATTTTATAAATAAACACAAGCACTATAATAACAAAAATAAATTTGAGGGCTGTCGATAAGATACTGTATAAGGTAATGTCGCCAATAATATTGGCAAAAAGAGCGCTCTCTAAGACATCAAAAATTACTTCCATGATTTACCTCCTCCTGGATATAGTTCAAATTATTATATCACAGGAGCACCTGAATATAATGATCGGATTGTGAAGAATGTCTCAACCAGAGGGAAAACCGCCCCAATGCAAGCATTGGAGCGGTTCTTAAGATTATTAATTATTCTACAGACTCAATCATTCCCTTTGCAGCCTTTTCGATAGCTTGTAATTTTTCTTCGCTATCTTCCAAGCTCTTACCGACGGAATACATGTATAGCTTGATCTTAGGCTCGGTACCTGAAGGACGAACTGCAAACCATGATTCATCATCATAACGATATTTCAATACATTGGATTTAGCTAAACCCGTATCATCGTTTTGATAATCGATAGTTTGCACCAAGTTCATCGAGTCAATTTGCTGCAATGGATTAGCGCGGAAATGGTCCATAATGCGGCCTATGAGTGCTTGACCATCCAAACCCTCCAGGATAATCGAGATGAGATTCTCGTTATAGTAACCGAACTCTTGGTAGATCTCTTCTAAGACATCGAGAAGGCTCTTGCCCTTTGTCTTATAATAAGCAGCCATCTCTGCTATTAACATCGTGGAGGAAATGGCATCCTTATCACGTACAAACTCACCGCGATTAAAGCCGATGCTCTCCTCGTAACCGAAGACAAAGGTATGCTCTTTCGTATCATCCCAGCGGTTTATTGGTTCAGCTATATTCTTGAAACCGGTTAATACCTCGACGAAAGCTTGGCCGTACTTCTCACAGATTGGCTTAGCGATATCTCCAGTCACGATAGACTTGATAACCGCGCCATCTTCAGGTAATTCACCCTTAGCATCCAATTCCTTTAAGATGTAGTAAACTAGGAGGGCGCCAATGCGGTTACCATTGATAAACTGATAGTCACCAATTTCATCTCTGACTTCAATTGCTACTCGGTCTGCATCAGGGTCTGTAGCAATCAACAAGTCTGCATCTACTTTCTTGCCTAACTCGATGGAATATTTAAAGGCCTTAGGATCTTCTGGGTTTGGATAACCCACAGTCGTAAAGTTAGAATCAGGCATACTCTGTTCTTCAACGATATGGATATTGGTAAAACCGCGGTCTTTAAGAATCTCAGGAACCCAACGGTAGCCAGTACCATTCAGAGGTGAATAAACAATGCTGACATCTTTATCGATATCATCATGAATAGTCAAATCTAAGACTTTTTGACGGTAATTCTCGTAGTGTTCTTTGCCCACATACTCAATCATTCCAGACTCAAGGCCTTCTTCTACATTAAGCATCTTAATCTCGCCATAATCTTCAATCTCAGCGATATTACGCATGATTCTCTCTGCCCAATCATCCAAGATTTGAGACCCCTCTGAACCATAGGCCTTATATCCATTGTAGTCTTTTGGGTTATGAGAAGCAGTAATCATAACACCAGCGTAGGTGCCTAAAGCTCTTACCAGGTAACTGAGCACTGGTGTAGGTTGAATCTCATTGCAGAGGTAGACTTTAATCCCATGAGCGGCAAAGACCTCGGCTGTGATACGTGAAAACTCATCAGAACGATTCCTTACATCATAGGAAATCACCACACCTTTCTTCTTTGCTTCTTCGCCATCCTCCTCAATCATGCGAGCAAAGCCCTCAGTAGCACGAGATACCGTGTAGCGGTTCATCCTGTTCGTGCCAGCGCCAATCTTCCCTCGTAAACCTGCTGTTCCGAACTTCAAGTCTTGGTAAAATCGATCCTCAATCTCTTTCTCGTCATCAATGATCAAAGCTAATTCTTGTTTGGTTGCTTCATCAAAATTTGGATTATTTACCCAACTCTCATAATTTTCCCGATACGTCATATGGTCTCCTTTACTGCCTAATATATTCGGTAAATGATGGTGGAAAGCCTGTTCAAATAGAGCTGTTCATCGCTTTCCTTATCGATACTAAACTTCTGCCCTTTTATTCTTCCCTTCTCATCGAAAATTCTTTCAATGACTGCCTTCTCTCTTCGAATTCTCTCCAGAATTGTCGTCCAACTCACGGTAGATTCCTGCCAACCATTGTAGTGTAAGATAAGCAACCAGCCCGTCTCGAGTTTATGCAAGACGCTAATCAGGTTAGGGTTTTTTGAAGGGATAATCTCAACTGAATTTCTTATCGTCTCGTCCGAGTACTGATGGAGCTGAGGGAATTCCTTACGCAGTTGGATAAGGTCTCGCACATACTCATAGAGGTCGTAGTATTTCTCTTTATAGGTCCAATCGATGGCATTGATTCGGTAAGGTGCGTTATAGGAGTTTCTATTATTCTGCTTATTTCTGCGAAATTCATTGCCCGCATGGAAGAAGGGAATCCCCTGGGAAGTCAATAGGATGCCAAATCCTAAGCGGGTCATCTGGTTGATATCCTCAATCTCGCCAACGGAACTTCTTAGCTTGTCCTCGAAAATCAAATTGTCGTGAGCATTGAAGTAGTTGACCGTCTCCCCTGGCTTTTGAATTCCTCCATTGTAGCCAAAGTTGTAATGAATCGATCCGAGTATGCCAATTTCAACAGCATGCTTCGTCGTTGGGTTTCCTTGAACGAAGCCCCTGATGTGACCATCATTGTCACCTCTAATAGCATCTCTGAAACGCTCATTAAAGAGGGCAAACTTACGGTTGGCCTGCCTACCCCACAGGGTTTGACGGTGGTCGGGTAATGCGGATGGTCCGCCACCCCAAGGTTCCCCATAAATTACTGTATACTCGTTGACTCGCCGCAAAGCACTTATTGCCATCTCGATCGTATCAATATCGGTCAGTGACATTAAGTCAAAACGATAGCCATCAACCTTATATTCTCTCTGCCAATAGAGCAAAGAATCGATAATCATCTTCCTTACCATAGGGCGTTCACTAGCAATCTCGTTGCCAACTCCAGAGCCATTGGTAAAACCGTGCTCATTGCTACGATAGTAGTATCCTGGAGCTAGTATGTTAAGGTTGGAATCTAGCGTTTTAAAGGTATGGTTATATACCACATCCAGGATGACACCCATTCCTAAATCATGGATTGTCTGAATCATTTTCTTCAGCTCAGTAATCCTCGATTTTGGATCGTAGGGATTGAGTGAATAGGCGCCTTCCGGAGCAAAATAGGACTCTGGATCATAACCCCAATTATAGTTATTATCATCGCCAAAGCGCTCAGGCCGCTCATCCACCGTAATAAAATCCTGTATAGGCAGAAGGTGGATATGGGTAACGCCAAGCTCTTTAAGATGGCTTAAGCCTACCGAGTAATCCTTGTATCGCAACCCGGTTTCAGCAAAGCCTAAATACTTACCTGGAAAGTGAGCGCCTGATGAGGAATCCATAGTAAAGTCACCGACATGAACCTCATAGATTATCGCATCCTCCGGCCTGATTTCCACATAGGATGAATCATGAAAACCCTCTGGGTTTGTCGTAGAAAGATCAACGATTGCACTCTTACTACTATTGATAGCAGAAGACTTTGCATAGGGATCGGTCGTCTCTACGCCATCAATAGAGTAGGTATAAAAAGCACCATCATAGTCACCCATACAAACGCACTCAAAGTAGTCCCCTATCCTTGACATGGGTTGCACTTCATCAGGGCCTTGATTAAATTGTCTAAAGATATTGACCTTCACTTCTTCGGCTTGAGGTGCCCAAACTCGAAAAATAGTTTCAAAGTTGGAATACATCGCACCAAACTCTTGGTTAAGCGCCTGAAGGGAAGCTTGTATTCTGTTCGTCGTGATTTCCATATAATCCTTAATTTCTAATATTGATATTTCATACAGACTGCAGGATATGCTCAATCTGCTTTTCGTTACGATGCCATTGTATAGAAAACCAAGAAATTAGAAAAGGCTTTTATAAAGTTCCAAATACTTTTTACTTGACTTATCCCAACTTAAATCTTTTTTGATACAGTTTTCCTGCATAATCCGCAGGTGGTCCTTACGGTTAACGTAATAATCCAGCGCATTTTTCATCGAAAATAAAAGGTCATGGGCGTTTATTGATTTAAAGGTCAGCCCTTCGCCCTCATAGCTAATGGGATCGTAGGCTTGAACAGAATCCCTTAAACCGCCAACTTCTCTGACTATAGGAATAGTACCAAAGCGCATGGCAATCATCTGTGATAGACCGCAAGGTTCAGCAAGTGAAGGCATGAGTAAAAAATCAGCTGCTGCATAGAGCTGGTGGGACTCTTCGTTTGAATAATACAGACGGGCTGAGCACTTGTCTGGATATTTCATCGAAAAATAGGAGAACATTTGCTCATAGTCCCTGTCTCCCGTACCCAATACGACAAACTGTACATCCTCTTGCAAAAACTCTTCTATGATATAGCGAACAAGATCTAATCCCTTCATTGCCGTTAAGCGACTAATGATAGCGAATAGAGGAACATCTTCACGAATTGGTAATCCATACTTTTCTTGGATTGCAGTTTTATTCTCTACTTTTTTATCTAGACTCTCCAAAGAATAATTAGTGAACAAGTTGGGATTATTTTCCGTTTGCCACACATCATAGTCAATGCCATTTAAAATGCCCGATAATTTACCTGCGTAAGCTTGTAATACATTTGATAGGCCTTCCCCATAGAAGGGATAGAGGATCTCCTGCGCATAGGTTGGAGATACTGTATTGAACTTACTGGCATGAACGAGCCCGCCTTTTAAGAAATTGATAGAGTCATAGAACTTCAAATCAAAGTCACTAAAATACTGACCAGCTAGATTGGTCCAATAGAAGACCTCCTCAGAAAACTGTCCCTGATATTTCAAATTATGAATGCTGTAGACTGTGCGGATATCTTGGTAGAAAATGTCCCCCGTTCTGTAATCATTAACAAAAACAGGAACCAAGCCAGAATGCCAATCATTGGCGTGGATGATATCGACATCAAAGTCAATCACCTTGGGTAACCTGGTAGCGGCTTTTGAGAAGAAGATGAATCTTTCCCCATCATCGAATTCACCATATACCTTGGATCGATTGAAGTAGTTTTCGTTATCTAGAAAATAGTAGGTTACTCCATCATGGTCTAACGTATAAACACCGCAGTATTCTCGCTTCCAGCCGATATCAACGTAGAATTCCATAATTTTTTTCATATCATCGGCATACTTGCGGTCAATCTGTCCATATTTAGGTAGGACAACTCGACAATCTACGCCGAGTTGATTCAATGCCTTCGGCAGTGAACCAGCTACATCAGCTAAACCACCCGTCTTAATAAAAGGGGTGGATTCAGCTGATACATACAATATCTTCATAGTTTACCTCTCGATTATCTCATTTTTACCGACGACAAAGGGGTGGCTCTCTGCTCCAGCAACTGCTACGCCAGGTTCTATCTGTGAATACTTATCGGTGATTGTATTGACTAAAACCGCATTCTCGCCGACTATCGTTTTCTGAATTAGGACTGAATTGCGCACAACAGCGTTCTTATGAACACGGACACCACGGAAAATAATGGAGTTTTCCACTTGACCTTCGATGATAGCGCCGTTGGCAATCAAACTATTCGTTACTTTCGACCCTTCTTTGTATAGTGAAGAGGGCTCATCTTTTGATTTTGTATAAACCATACCGCCCTTGTAGAAGAGCTCATCATATACCTCTTTGTTAAGCAAGTTGAGGTTAGCCCGATAGTAAGATACCGTATCATGAATAATTTCAACATGACTCGAAACCTCATAGGTACCAATCTTTAAGCGGCTGCGGTGATTCATGATGGCTTGGAGCAAGGTTTGTGCATTGGCATTTTCTACGGATTCCTTAACGAGGGACATGAAGACTTCCTTCTTTAGGAATACTCTGCCTAAATAGAGATTAAACTCATCTTCCGTGCCCAGGTTTACGCCCACATTGACAAACTGATTGCTGGAATCCAAGATAACTTTGTTCATTCCACCGTAAATCTTTTCCTCATTAGCAGTCTTCTTATAAACCAGCATGACATCGTAGTCCTTATCAAGAAAATCCTCGTAAGCATTGGATAGGTTAATCTTGGCAATCGTCATGGGGTTTTCTACATAAACTACTTCCGTATTGGAATATTCATAATGGGTCAATGAATCGTAGTAAGTGACAATTTCAGAGCGAAGATTGGTCATCTCATCGAAGCTAGGCGGATTAATGAGGAGTCCATTGCTCCTCCTGTTGAGCTCCCAGTTCTCTCCATTACCCAAGTGGTCCAAGGTAGATCTTACATTCTTCCCAGCATACAGCATGACCTGCGATAGGTTGTAGTTAGCTACATTGGATAAGGCAAAGTCAATGATACGGTAGCGGCTACCGAAGGGCAACATATAGTCTGGTCTAGTTTGTGATAAGGAGCCGTAGTTATTCTTTAACTGATTGCTCATGATGATTCCAGTGCATTTTTTCATCGTATCCCTCCTACTCCTCGGTCACTTCGCCATCGGCTACTAGGGTAATTCGCTCATCCGTCTCATTGCCGATAACGGCATTCTCATCAATCAATTGATTCTCAGCGATTACTGCATTCTGAACTTTAGCGTTCGCCTTGATAACAGAATTTGCTAAGATAACGCTATTTTTGACCACTGCTCCTTCTTCGATAAGGACATTGTCAAATAGAACAGAGTTACAGACTCGGCCATAAACCGTGCACGCTTCATTAATTAAGCACTCAGATACCCTTGCATTATCTCCGATATAGTGGGGTGGTAGGTTCTTCGTTGACGTGAAAATCCTCCAGTGCTTATCGTAAATATCCAGACCATTATCTGGATTGATCATCTCTAGGTTCGCCTGCCAGTAGGATTTGATCGTTCCTACATCCTTCCAGTAACCATCAAAGCGGTAGACATAAAGAGGTAACCCGTCATTTAACATGCGGGGTATTATATCGTGACCGAAGTCGTAAGTTGAGTCTGGATCATTGTAGTCTCGAACAAGTTCTCTTCGCAATGTCTTCCAGTTGAACATATAGATGCCCATGGAGGCTAGATTGCTCTTTGGCTTTTCTGGTTTCTCATCAAACTCGATAATCCGACCAGTATCATCCGTGTTCATGATACCAAAACGAGAAACCTCATCCCATGGGACCTCCATGACAGCAATAGTTGCCTCTGCGCCATGTTTTTTATGAATCTCCAAAAGCTTATTGTAATCCATCTTATAGATATGATCAGCTGAAAGAATAAGTACATATTGGGGATTGATGGAGTCCAGATAATCGATATTCTCATAAATGGCGTTAGCTGTACCACCATACCAACGGCCACCCTCTTCAGAGTAGTAAGGAGACAAGATCCTAAGTCCACCATTGTTACGGTCATAATCCCAAGCGGAACCGATGCCTAAGTGCTCGTTCAGCTTAAAAGGTTTGTATTGGGTTAACACACCCAAGTCTCTGATATCAGAGTTTGTTGCATTACTCAGTGCAAAGTCAATAATCTTGAACTTGCCACCAAAAGGTACGGCCGGCTTAGCTGTATTTTTTGTTAACGCCTTGAGCCTAGAGCCTTGCCCGCCAGCTAAAAGCATGCAAGCCACCTTGTTTTCTGTCCGCATAAGTACCTCCTCCAATGCTAAATCTATATTTGATGTTGTAGTAATTACTACCCGACCTGTTAATTACTATTCTAAACGTTTTCTTGTTACTCTAATTTTACCATGTTTAGAATTGATTGTTAGTAATTATGGCAAAATTGTTACTTGACTTCTATGATTCAAATTAAGCTTCATAGCGACATGTAAGGCAATAATACCAAAAATTAGCATCGGCGGATTCCCATATTACTTATAGTCTTTCTCTAAATAAGCAATGATTTTCTGTTTTCCTTCCCTCTTCCGGCCAAGACATCTCAAAGTAGGCGTAGTTGCCGATTAATAGTACCAGTACCTGGTGTGAAAGTGTACCCTTAATGATCAAAAAAGGCTGTGTCAGAACTGAAATCTGACACAGCCAATAAAACTTTTACTTTAGGTTAAAGAAAGTACCTTTACCCTTGTACTCAGCATCATCGCCAAACATATCTTCGATGCGAAGCAGTTGATTGTATTTTGCAACGCGATCAGTTCTAGATGGCGCTCCTGTTTTAATCTGTCCAGCATTGGTTGCTACTGCTAAATCAGAGATTGTCGTATCCTCTGTCTCACCCGAGCGGTGGGAAATGACGGCGGTGTATCCAGCTCGGTTAGCCATCTGGATAGCATCAAGCGTTTCCGTGATGGTTCCAATTTGGTTCACCTTAATCAGGATGGAGTTAGCAACACCCATCTCAATTCCTTTAGCCAGACGCTCAGTATTGGTTACGAATAAATCGTCTCCAACGAGCTGAACTCTGTCCCCTAGGCGATCAGTGAGTTTCTTCCAACCTTCCCAGTCTTCCTCAGCAAGACCATCTTCAATAGAGATGATTGGATACTTGTCGACCAAGTACTCCCAGTAATCGATCATTTCATCACTGGTCTTGAACTCATCAGACTTCCAGAAGTAGTAGCCATCCTTGCCGATTTTCTTGGCTTCTTCGAAAAGTTCAGTCGTCGCAGGATCTGTGGCAATCATAAAGTCTTCGCCAGGTTGATAACCGGCTGCTTCAATTGCCTTAACCAAATACTCGAATGGCTCTTCATCATTCTTTAGGTTTGGTGCAAAACCACCTTCATCACCAACTGCTGTTGAGTGACCTTCATCGGCTAGAACCTTCTTTAGTGCGTGGAAAACTTCGGTTGTCATCTGCAATGCTTCCGTCCAAGTTGAAGCACCAACAGGCATAATCATAAACTCTTGGAAGTTGACGCTATTATCCGCATGCTTGCCGCCATTGATGACATTCATCATAGGAACAGGCATCGTCTTGGCATTAACGCCGCCTACGTAGTTATAGAGCGTAACACCTAGTTCGTCTGCTGCAGCCCGTAAGCAGGCCATAGAGACGCCCAAAATAGCGTTAGCACCGAACTTACCCTTGTTAGGTGTGCCATCCTTTTCAATCATCATACGGTCAATACCGATTTGGTCCGTAACTTCCCAGCCAAGTAGGAATTCAGCGATGTCAACATTGACATTCTCTACAGCTTGAAGAACGCCTTTGCCGCCGTAAGCTTTCTCCTCACTGTCTCTTAACTCGACAGCCTCAAAAGCTCCTGTAGACGCCCCTGATGGGACAATCGCACGACCAAAGCCACCTAGCTCGGTAGTAACCTCTACTTCTACGGTTGGATTTCCTCTAGAATCGAGGACTTGTCTTGCATAAATATCAATAATACTGCTCAAATTTAAACTCCTTTCTATGAGTGTTAATCACTCTTACTTCTGAAAATTGACGAGACTAGCAAAGCTTTCAACATCTAGACTAGCTCCCCCAACAAGGGCGCCATCAATATTCTCCTGAGACATAATCTCTTTGACATTCTCAGGTTTAACAGAACCACCGTATTGGATGCGCACAAGGTTAGCACCTTCTTCATCAAACATCTCAGCTAATTCTTTTCGAATAAAAGCACACATTCTTTCAGCATCCTCGGCGGAAGCCGTCTTACCTGTACCGATTGCCCAGATTGGCTCGTAGGCAATCACCAAGTTGGATAGATCCTCGTAGGTAACGCCAGCTAAGTTCTTCACTAATTGCGTCTTGACCTTGTCCTCTTGCTTATTCGCCTCCCGCTCCTCCAAGCTTTCGCCGACACAGAGGATGGGTTTCAAGTTATGTTGAAAAGCGGCTAGTACCTTGCGATTGATGAAATCATCATCCTCTTTGAAATATTCACGACGCTCAGAGTGGCCAAGAACAACGTAATCTACGCCCATGTTAATGAGCATGGGCCCGGATACTTCACCCGTATATGCCCCTGATTCCTCATCGTGCATATTCTGCGCACCAACGGTCACGGGCGATTCGACTAACATATCAACCGCCGTCTTCAGGTCAATGAATGGAACGCAAAGGCATGTATCTACCTCTTCATCCAATTCGACTTGGTTCAGGCCTTCAATAAATTTCACGGTATCCGCCACATCATGGTTCATTTTCCAGTTACCTGCGATGAAAGCTCTTCTCATCTCTCCTCCTTTGTACACACTAGCGTAACGGTTAACTATTTATCCTCGATGGATGCCACACCTGGTAGGTCCTTACCCTCCAAGAATTCTAGGGAAGCACCACCACCTGTAGAAACGTGGCTAATCTTATCGGCATATCCCGCTTGTTCAACAGCTGCTGCAGAGTCTCCTCCACCAACAATGGTCGTTCCTTGACATTCCGTGAGCGCTTTGGCCACACCATCGGTACCCTGAGCAAATTCTTTAATCTCGAACACGCCCATTGGTCCGTTCCAAACGACAGTTCTCGCCTCAACAATTTTCTTGCTGAAGAGTTCAATCGTCTTTGGTCCAATGTCAAGGGCCATCTTCTCGGCAGGAATACTATCGATATCGACCAGTTCGGTCTCCTGTCCCTCTGCTACTTCATCAGCGATGACCACATCTACTGGTAGGAGTAATTCCACACCTTTATCTTTGGCCGTCTCAATCAAACCTTTAGCTAAATCAATCTTATCTTCTTCGAGCAAGGATTGGCCAATCTCATATCCTTGTGATTTAAGAAAAGTGTAAGCCATTCCGCCACCGATAATGATGGAGTCTACTTTATTGAGCAAGTTTTCGATAACACCAATCTTATCAGATACCTTGGCTCCACCTAGGATAGCTACAAAAGGACGGTCTGGGTCTTGAAGCGCTTTACCCATGTAGTCAACTTCTTTTTGTACAAGAAGCCCTAGCGCTGATGGCAACTTGCTTGCGAGACCAACATTCGATGAGTGAGCCCGATGAGATGTTCCAAAAGCATCGTTAACAAAAAGATCACCTAAATCAGCTAACTGTTGAGCAAATTCTTCATCATTTTTCGTTTCACCAGCCACATATCTGGTGTTTTCTAATAAAGCCACTTCTCCATCTTGTAGGTCATTGACGCCTTTAACAACTTCTTCATCAACGACTACATCGCTAGCAAGGAACTTGACTTCACTACCCAAGAGCTCGCTCAGGCGTCTGGCGACGGGTTCAAGAGAAAACTCCTTCTTGGCTTCACCTTTTGGTCTGCCTAAATGAGATAAAAGGATTACCTTCGCTCCGTGGGCTACCAAGTATTGTATCGTTGGAAGTGATGCCTTGATGCGAGCATCATCGGTAATTTTGCCACTGCCATCCTTTGCCATAGGTACATTAAAATCAGATCTGACCAGTACCTTTTTCCCTTTGACATCTAAATCTTGTAATGTTTTTTTCGTCATCGCATACTCCTCATAAGAAAAGCGAAAAAGCTACAGCGCTTCTTCGCTTTTACCATTGATTTATTCAGTTAAGCTAGCTAAATATTCCAAGGTACGAACCAGCTGACTGACATAACCATACTCATTATCATACCAAGCAGAGATTTCAATAATCTGTTCACCGTCTGCTTCCACGATAGTAGTTTGCGTAGCATCAAAGATACCACCCTGAGTACTGCCTAAAATGTCCGCCGATACTATTGGGTCTTCCGTATAACCATAAGAATCAGTTACGGCAGCCTTCATTGCCTCATTGATTTCCTCGACGGTCACTTTCTTTTCTAAGGTACAAGTCACCAAGGTAATTGAACCATCAATGACTGGAACTCGTAAAGCTGTACCATCGATCTTGCCATCCAATTCAGGAAGAACAAGACCAATAATCCTGGCTGCACCGGTTGTTGTTGGAATAATTGAAAGAGCAGCTGCCCGCTCTCTTCTCCAATCATCGTCCTTTGGAGGGGCATCCTGTAAAGCTTGATTTCCGGTATAAGCATGAACGGTCTTTAGTACAGCATTCTTAATGCCAAAGCTATCATTCAATACTTTTACCATAGGGGCCAAGCAGTTGGTCGTACAGGAAGAATTGGAAACGATAAGCTCATCTCCAATCGTCTCGTGGTTAATACCATAAACTACCGTTTTCATATCCTTGCTGCCTGGTGCAGAAATCAATACTCTCTTTGCACCACTATCGAGGTGGTCCTGGGCCTTCTCCTTTTTGGTATAAACGCCAGTACAATCAAGCACGACATCTACACCCAAAGCAGCCCAGTCAATATTCTTAACATCTCTTTCACCTAAGATTTGAATTCTTTTGCCGTCAATAACCAAGGCATCATCTTCTGTTTCCACCGTCCCCTGGTAATTACCATGAGCAGTGTCATACTTAAAGATATAAGCCAGCTGGTCCGTTGTTCTTGTTACATTGATAGCCACGACTTCAATACTCTCGGAAGACTCTAAGATTCTCCGTAAAGCCAAGCGTCCAATACGTCCAAAACCATTGATAGCAACTTTCTTCATTACTTCCTCCCTTTTTATTAAGATAACATCATCTGTGAGGGGATCCGTCTAACTAGGTGAAAGATTGCGGGTCTTACTTGCTAGCCATGTGCTCTAGGGTGCGGATAAGTTGGCAAGTATAGCCATACTCATTGTCGTACCAAGCAACAGTCTTTACAAGCTGATTTCCATCAACTTCCACTATTTTAGTTAGCGTAGCGTCGAAAATAGATCCTGGAGTAGTTCCAATAATATCAGCTGAGGTAATCTCATCAGTGTTGTAAGCGAAGGAATCAGTTGCAGCTGCCTTCATTGCTTCATTTACTTCCTCTACAGTTACTTTTTTGTCGAGGACAGAGTAAATCTCACTGATAGATCCGGTTGCAGTTGGTACACGTAAAGCAGTACCATCGATTTTTCCATTGACTGCAGGGATAACCTTACCTACTGCCTTAGCGGCGCCAGTACTTGTTGGAACGATATTTTGGGCTGCAGCACGACCACGGCGGAAGTCATTGCTCTTATTTGGCGTATCTTGAATTGCTTGATTTGCCGTATAAGAGTGGATAGTAGACATTTGTGCACTAACAAGACCAAACTCATCATTAAGGACCTTAACGACTGGTGCGATACAGTTAGTCGTGCAAGAAGCACCTGATACAACAAGTTCAGAGCCGTCTAGCGAGTCTTCATTGACACCATAAACGATAGTCTTCATTTCACCCTTACCAGGTGCAGATAGAAGAACCTTCTTTGCTCCAGCATCAATGTGAGCCTGAGCTTTGTCTCTGTCATTGTAGTGACCAGTACATTCAAGTACGATATCTACTTCAAGTTCTCCCCAAGGTAGTTTAGAGGCATCTGGTTCAGCATAGAGTTTGATTTCATCTCCATTAACTGTCAGCGTATCACCAGAAAACTCAACGTCCCCATCAAAGCGTCCTTGCATTGTGTCATATTTGAATAGGTAACTTAAGAATTCTCCATCTACCAGGTCGTTAATCGCAACAACATCGAAGTTCTCCAATGTTTGCATGCGACGTAGGGCTAGTCGTCCAATACGACCAAAACCATTAATTGCTACTTTTGTTGTCATAATTCCTCCTAAAAATTTACATATATATCCAGCAAACACGAATAGGTTTCTCGAAAAATGTAAGACTGGGAAGGCGTCCATTCTTCGATATCACTATACAGTGATCGCTTGATGTTAGAACCCCCTTGATTATAACCATTTTTGGCAAGATAATCCACTAGTTAAGCCTTTTGGCGCTTTAATGAAGTCTTTTTAACTCGCTACCATGATTAAATCACCACTTATTATTTCCCACTTTCAGATGAATCTAACTCTGTTGTAGGATCAACCTCTTCGATGGTTACACCATCAGTCTCTTCCTCCCCAACCTTTTCAACCTCAGCATTGGCAACTAGCTCTTGTAAGTAAGCTTGATAAGATTGTTGAGTCATTTCTTGGGCGATGTTTTCTTTCAATGAGTCAAAATCATTATTCATTTTCTCCAAGCGAATAATGTGATAACCGAATTCACTTTGAACAGGTTCACTGATCTCCCCTTCTTCCATGTTGAGTAGCGCTTCTTGAAATTCTGGGACGTATACATTAGGGGCTGATTCGCCAAGGTTACCACCATTCAAAGCGGAACCGGTATCAAGGGAAAGTTCAGTGGCAAGAGCCGCAAAATCTTCTCCATTAGCTAATCTCTCTTCGACTGCTTTCGCCTCATCTTCTGTTGCTACTAAGATATGGCTAGCTTCAACTGTAACCAGGTTGGCCTTGTTTTGATCAAAATAGTCCTTCATTTCATCATCAGAAGGAGTATGGTTCTCCAGATACCACTCATTGTGCTTGCGGTATATGGTCTCATAACGAAGGCTGGTCTTTATCTGATCATCGGTAATACCCATTTCTGTGAGAAAGTCTTCGTAGGCTTCCTCGCCGCCTCTATTAGTGACCAGATTTTCGTAGTCCGCTTGATAATCATCATCAGCAATTTCTACATTGTTTTCTTCCAGCTCCGCAAGCATAGCTGCTTCAGTGATGAGCGAATTCTCAATAGATGCAGGAAGCTTGTACTGAATCGCTAGCATCTTTGAATACATGTCTAACTGGGAGTCATAGGTTTCCTGACTGATTACCTTACCTTCGACAACAGCGAAGTCTCCACCGTCACCAGTTTTCTCTCCACCACAACTTGTGAGTATAAGCCCTGCAGCTAATACAACACCTACAAATCTCTTATTCATTATCGTCCTCTTTCTTTGTTCTAGTTATGTCCTTTAAGCCTTTCATCAACAGTAGCAAACTTTTAACATCAGCTAGTTTTTTTGGCGTGGACTTTATTTTAAACTTGGGGTCCCCTTGGAAGTCGAATGTAAGAGGCCCCTCGTAGTTTTCTGAAATCTCCTTTAAGAACTCTACCGAAAACTGCTCGAAGGCATCATATCGCAATTCAACATAATCATTTGCTTCCACAATCTTGGTAAAACCTAACTCCCCTGCTAGGCGGCGTATGAGCGCAACATCCATAATATTGATTACCGCTTCTGGCATTTCCCCAAAGCGATCAAACAACTCTTCAAGAATATCCTGATACTCTTCCAGCGTTTCCAAGGAAGCAATCTTACGATACATCGAAATCTTGTCGATGGTGTGAGGAATATAGGAGTCTGCGATATAAGTGTCGACTTTAATGTCAACCGTAATCCCTTCCAGTCGCTCTCTGTTACTCTTGCCTTTAGCCTTAGCGACAGCGTTCTCCAACATCTTAACATAAAGGTCGTAACCAACGGACTCAACTTGCCCAGATTGACTTTCCCCAAGTAGGTTACCTGCTCCTCGAAGTTCCAAATCTCTCATGGCAATCTTATAACCAGATCCAAATTCGGTAAAGTCTCTGATTGCCTTTAACCTTTTCTCCGATACTTCAGATAATACCTTATTCGCTTCATAGGTAAAGAAGGCATAGGATTTACGGTCGGACCGCCCTATCCTGCCTTTGAGCTGATAGAGCTGGGAAAGGCCCATGTGGTCCGCATTATAGATAATCAAGGTGTTCACATTGGCAATATCCATGCCCGTCTCAATAATGGTAGTTGATAGCAAGATATCGATCTCTCCGGAAACAAAGGCCTCCATGACATTTTCCAATTCCCTGGTCGACATCTTGCCGTGGGCAACACCCACAACGGCATCGGGCACCAGTTGGTGAAGATGTTCTTCAATCTTATAGAGGTCGTGGACTCGATTATAGACGAAGTAGATCTGCCCATCCCGATCAAGCTCCCGTTCAATTGCATTTTGAATGATGCCCGCATCATACTCCAAAATGAAAGTTGTCGTCGGGTACCTCTCCTCCGGTGGTTCTTCTAAAAGACTCATGTCTCGGATACCCGTAAGCGACATCTGCAGGGTTCTTGGTATAGGCGTAGCAGATAGAGTAAGAACATCTACATTTTCCTTCATCTGCTTGATTTTCTCTTTGTCCTTGACCCCAAAGCGCTGCTCCTCGTCAATAATAAGCAGGCCTAAATCTTTAAAAGAAATATCTTTTGAAAGCACCCGGTGAGTACCAACAACGATATCGACAGCTCCTCGGTTAAGCGCTTTTATAATTTCCCTCTGCTGGCTAGCGGTCTTAAACCTAGATAAGAATTCAATGCGCATAGGAAAGCCTTGAAAGCGCTCCTTCATCGTAGCGTAATGCTGCTGAGTTAAAATGGTCGTTGGGCAGAGGAAAGCAACCTGCTTGCCGTCCATCACTGCTTTGAAAGCGGCACGTAGTGCAACTTCTGTCTTCCCGTAACCTACATCCCCGCAGAGCAACCGGTCCATAGGTTTGGCTTCTTCCATATCTGCTTTAATCTCTTCCACCGCCCTCAGTTGGGACGGGGTTTCGGTATAAGGGAAAGCATCTTCAAAGGCTTGTTGCCAAGGCGTGTCCTCGGAAAAGGCATAACCTTCAATTTTCGATCGCTTGGCATACAATTCCACCAAATCGTCTGCAATCTCGTCGATTGCCTTCTTGACCCTTGCCTTGGAGTTCGTCCACTCTTTCGTCCCCAACGATGATAATTTAGGCGCCTTGCCGCTGTTGCCAATATACTTGGCAACCAAGTCCATTTCATCCGTCGATACATAAAGGGTGTCTGTGCCGCGGTATTTAATCTCTAGGTAGTCCTTGGTTACACCCTGGATTTCCATGCTCTTGGTACCTAAGTACTCACCAATACCATAGTTCTCATGAACTACGAAATCGCCAATCTGTAAATCTTGGTAATCGAAAAGGTTCTTTTTGGGTTTTCGGCTTGCCTTCTTGCGAGACTTCTTGTCCTTGCCGGTAATCTCGAAGTTGGTGACAAATAAGAGTTTGTCGTCAGGTAAGTGGTAACCCTTAGGATAGTACTTCTCTATAATGACGATATCGCCAGGATCTACATCAATATTGCCATCTTTACTTAGTTTGCAGAAGACGCCGTCTTCCATTAACCTTCTTTGTAATACCTGTGCTCCTTTACCAGCGAAAATAAGAATTCTATAGGCCGACTTCTTTCGAGCATGGAGAGCCCGTATTAAATCTTCCCAGCGGTTAGCAAAAGATTCCGCTTCGATGGTTTTCATCTGAATCAATTCGTCCACTTTGATAAGAGGAAGTCGTTTCAGAATCTGGCTGATGTTCACCATCGTATGATCAACAAGATGCTTGGTCGTCTCCTTTAGGGGAATTGCCACCTTCTTGTGGCTTGATAATATTTCCCCCTTCTCCAAAAGCTGGCTTATATCATCGAAGAGGAAGCGCTCCTTCTCTTGTTCATACTCCAAGATTCTGGCAAAATCATCAAAGATGATGATGGCATTTTTCGGTAAGTAATCGATTATTGAAGCCTTATCGGTATCATCCAAATAGGGGCTCAACAAGTCATCATTGCTGGTCAGATTCCCTTCCTCCAAGTGGGTAAGTAAGGAGGAAAACTTATCTTGAAGTTTAATCCGATCTTGCTTTTGTTCATTCTTTTCTAATGACCGAGCGAGTTCCTTGCTCATCCTTTTAATAATTTTCTTATAGGATTCCCCATTAAATTGCAATTCTTCTGCGGGCTCTATACTAATTTCATCGACATTATCGACGGACCGTTGACTAGTGATATCGAAGAATCGGATGCTATCCACCTCAGTATCAAAGAATTCGATCCGGATTGGATTGTCTTTCGCTAACGGATAGATATCGAGCAAGCCACCCCGAATCGAGTATTGCCCCTTGTGCTCTACGGTGCTTACCCGTTCGTATCGCATTTCAAAAAGCAAGTCAGCTAGATCTTCTAGTTCGATGTCATCTCCGATGGAAAGGTGGACAGTATTTTGATTAAAGCGCTTAGGCGGAGTAAGATATCGACCCATGGCTGATAAGGTAGTCGAGACAACAAAAGCCTCTTTCTTACTCAGCCTATTCATTACCTGTATGCGTTGGCTCTTGACTTCGGTCGATAAGCGGTCGATATTATAAAAATTGAACTCTTGTTCGGGATAATACATCGCCCTACCGGGCGCTAAACTCCCGATCTCTTCAGCTACTTGTATTGCCCTTTGCGAGCGTTCAGACACGACGAAAATGGGTCGATTCAAATGTTCCAGAATGGAAACGAGAATGTGACCCATGCTTTCTTTGACAAGACCATGCAGGTATATCTTCTTATTCTTTTCTTGGATTGCTTCCAGCAGATGCCGATAAGAGGCATCTGCTTTTAAGCAATCGGTAATAAAGTTCATTCAGGCCTCTTTCTTACAGCTAAAAACAGAGACTATTGTGTGAAGCGCTTATTCTTCCAGAGAAGTTGCTGACCAACCATTATAAACGTTCATGGCTTCAGCGACATCCTCTTTAATGATTATTTCTACAGCATCTGCCGCAGCGACCAACTCCTCTTGAAGAGTACGGATTTCGCTAGTGGCAAACTTTGACAGGACGAAATCGGCAAGGTCCATCCGTGGATTCTTCCTGCCTACAGCTATCTTAACCCGGGGGAAATCCATGGAACCCAGCAGATTTACAATTGACTTCAATCCGTTATGGGAACCTGCCGATCCTTTTCGCTTAATCCGTATGGTCCCAAAATGAATGTCAACATCGTCACAGATTACGATAATCTCTTCTGGATCCAACTTATAAAAATCGCAAGCAGCCACAACGGACCGGCCTGATAGGTTCATGAACGTTTGGGGTTTCATAAAGACAACTTTTTCATTGTTGATTCTAGTTTCACCGACAAGAGCGTTCCATTTGACTAAATTAACAGGACATGAATAGCGTTCGGCTAAGATATCAATGGTCATAAAGCCTACATTGTGCCTTGTCTGCTCATATTTTTTTCCTGGATTTCCTAGTCCGACTATTAAATACATAAAGTCCTACTCTTTGAACATGGCAGAAACGGATTCATGATTGTAGATTCGGCGAATTGCCTCAGCCAAAATAGGCGCAATTGATAAGGTGACAATCTTGTCAGTATTCTGCTTTTCATCTAGGGGGATAGAATCGGTGACAATACACTTCTTCACAGCTGAATTTTGAATTCTCTCTAGAGCTGGTCCTGAGAAGACAGGGTGAGTTGCTGTAATGTAAACTTCAGCGGCGCCCTTCTCGACGAGATAATCTGCAGCATTTGTGATTGTACCTGCCGTATCGATAATATCGTCGATGATGATACACTTCTTATCCTTGATATCGCCGATAATATCGACAACAGTGGATTCGTTGGGTCTTGGTCTTACTTTCTCAATAATGGCAATAGGAAGTTCTAGGAGGTGGGAAAAAGCTCTCGCTCTGGTGACTCCACCTAAATCCGGAGAAACGACAACCCATTGTCCTGGTTCATTTTTCACTTGCTCTTCAAAATAGGTGGATAAGAGGTTACCACCTTGGAAGTGGTCGACTGGAATATCGAAGTAGCCTTGGATTTGTCCTGCATGAAGGTCCAAAGTAATGACACGGTCTACTCCTGCTACGGTCAAAATATCAGCAACTAACTTAGCGGTAATCGGTTCTCTTCCACTTGTTTTACGGTCTTGTCTAGCATAGCCATAATAAGGCATAACTAGATTTACCGAATTTACTGAAGCTCTCTTAAAGGCATCCACGATAATAATTGCTTCCATTATCGCATCGTTTACTGGTGTACAAGTTGGCTGCACTAGAAAACAGTCGTAACCTCGCACGGTTTCATTGACTTTTACATTGATTTCACCATCTGAAAAACGTCCAACTTTCATATCACCGAGATGCATCCCTAGTTCTTTCGCAACGGCTTCTGCTAACTTGGGATTCGCGGTACCACTGAATATTTTCATGCCAACATCGATCATAACGCCTCCTCAAATTTCCCAACATCTTTTCATGCCTATTATAACGCATATATGGCCTTAATAAAATGATGAATAAATAAACACAACACTACTATAGTAAGCCTTGTTTCTTCTTTTTGTCAACGTATCCCGAGATGCATTTTTGCTCAGCTCTTTCTAAGGCAAGAGACCCTTTTTCAACTGTTTTCGTAATCGTGGAACCTGCCGCTACGTAAGCTTCCTCTTGAACAACCACTGGTGCAACGAGGTTTGCGTTCGAACCGATAAAAGCGTTATCTCCGACGCTTGTTCTGTGCTTCTTCTTTCCATCGTAGTTGACAAAGATGACACCACAGCCGATGTTAACATTGGCTCCTACGTCTGCATCACCGATGTAAGCTAAGTGACCAGCTTTTGCACCTTCGCCCATAACAGCATTCTTGACCTCTACAAAATTGCCGATATGGGCACCTTTTTTGATGTGGGCCTTAGGCCGTAAATGAGAATAGGGTCCGATGTCGGTATCATCTTCCATGATGGACGACTCAATGAGTGAGTTTTTGATGACAACATGGTTTCCAATGGTGGAATCGACAATCTTTGAATTATCGTTGATTAGGCAGTTTTCGCCTATAACAGTAGAACCAATTATCTCAACATTACCCATAAGCCAAGTCCCCTTGCCAATAGAAGCTGTTGGCTCAATGGTAACTAGCTCTGGGTGGTCAATGCGAACTCCCTCTAGCATCCAATAGGAAGCTAACAAAAAGCGAATCTCTTTTACTGCTTTAGAAAAGCTGATGAAATCCTCTACATATGTAATCTCGTAGAGATCTTCGATCTCTTCGTCATCATCACTCAAATAGATTTGTTGACCTAGGAAGGCTGCAGCTTCCTCAAAGCTCTTTCCTTCAAGTTCTGCTAGCTCGCTATCGGTCGTTTTAAAGGCAATCAGTTGCCCCTTCGTGTTGTAGAAAGCTTTGGCATCATCTTCTTTAAATTCGATAATATCATCGGAATAGATGCCTGGTGTCGCGTCGGATAGGACAAGGATAGGTTCTTTATTCTCTTGACCACTGAATGAAGAAATTAGCGTAAACTCCGCCTCTAAGCAGGCCTCCTCTACATAAACCTCCATGTCCAGACCTAATATCTTGACCAAATCAGCTTGTTTTTCTTCCTCAAAATGTCTAGTAAAATCAGAAGCTAATAATAAAATCTTATTCATACTCTCCCCTTTCACATAAGCAAACTGCTCTTCATTATTATACTCATTATTTATTGGGTATTGGTTAAATTTCAATAAGTCTACAATACAGGCGACTTATGATATAATTTACAACTAGAGTAGATATAAGGAGAGAGTATGTTCCATTTTAATATTAAAGAAATAGCTTTACCCAAGGTTCACTTTATCGGGATAGGCGGTGTTAGCATGTCCGGTATTGCTGAACTTTTGCATGATAGCGGTTATACCGTTACGGGTTCCGATCGTAGCGAAAATACTTATGTAAGTCATCTTTTGAAAAGAGGTATTGCAGTCACTATCGGTCAGAAGGCAGAGAATATAACTGATCAAGACTTATTCGTCTATACCGATGCGATTCCCGAAACAAATGAAGAATTGATGGCCGCTAGGGCAACAGGTAAGGATGTAGTCAGCAGAGGGCAGTTTTTAGGTGCCTTGATGCGAAACTATACCAAGTCAATAGCGCTTTCAGGATCCCATGGAAAGTCAACAACGACTGCTTTGATTTCAAAGATTCTCATGGAGGCGCAAGCTGACCCAACCGTTCTTTTGGGCGGATCATTCGATGAAATTGCTGGTAATGTCCACACAGGTAACAGCGATTACTTCCTTGCGGAAGCTTGTGAATATAAGGGAAACATTCGTTACTATTTTCCAGAGATCGCTGTAATCCTAAATATTGATGAGGACCACCTCGATTACTACAAAAACCTGGATGATATTACCTTGGCCTTCCAGAATTACATGAGTAACCTATCGAAAGAGTCGAAAGCAATCATCAATCTCGATGATTCCAATTGTAGGAAATTAATTGACTATATCCCAGGAGAAGTGGTTACTTTTGCTATCGATAATGACCACGCGACTTATAACGCGACCAACGTCAAGTTCGATTCCATAGGACGCCCCTCCTTCCACCTAACCTACCCAGATGGAGAGCTGTCTTTCATACAACTATCTATCATTGGCCGCTATAACATTTCTAACGCTTTAGCCGCCATTGCGGCAGCAGACCAAACGGGTATCGATCGACAAGCTATCCTGAAAGCTGTAGAGAATTACCTTCCCCTCCACAGAAGAATGGAAGTTATTGGCCTCTTTGAGGAAGCAACGGTGATGACGGATTATGGCCACCATCCAACGGAAATCAATGCAACGCTGGAAGCCTTGAGCGAACACAAGAAAGGCCGCCTAATTTGCGTTTTCCAACCTCATACCTATACGAGGACCTATACCTTAATGGATGAATTCGCAGAAGCTTTCTACAATGCCGATGAGGTTGTGGTGACAGAGATTATGGGTGCTAGAGAAGTCGATACGGGTTTGGTTAAGTCTGAAGATTTAGTCGAGCGTTTGCAAAAGAATGGTGTTAAGACTGTCTACTGTAAGACCTTTGATGATGTCGAGAACTACCTGAGCGGTAAGGTGAAGGCTGATGACCTCATCTTAACAACAGGTTGCGGGAATATTGATGAGCTTGCTCATCAGATGGCTGAGTCTAAGGATGCAGTTTCCGCAGACTAAAGGTAAGTAAATAAGTAAAAAGGTGGTAGCGCAAGCTTGAGCTTGCACTACCACCTTTTTTCATTGACTTAGCAACCTATTAATCTCTTCCTTCAATATCATCGTTTCATTGAACATTTCATTGGATAGGTCGGCATACTCCAGAATAAAGTCTGCGTCCTCTATCGCTTTCTTATAATCTCCTTGATCAGTCAGCAAGACTGCCCGATTATAGCGCAGGCGGAGGTCCGCCGGAAAGAGTTTGAGACCTAGGTCGCAATAATTGATTGCCTCCTCTACCCTGCCTAAAGCGTTTAAGGAGAAGACTAAATCATTGTACACTTCAGGAAAATCTGCACCTGCCTCGATGGCTTCATAGAAGGCTGCAACAGCAGCCTCATAGTTTGCTGTATTCTCGTAGCAAACACCAAGATAATAAGGGATATCGTAGCGGCTTTCTTTATTCTTCGCTTCCATAAGCGACTGTATTGCCCTACTATAATCAGCCCTCCTGATAAAGTAGAGGGCATTTTCTATGCTGGCATTAACCGAGATACGTTCTAAGTCAGACCGGATGGCATCCTGGACCATATCTTCTGTACTGGAGCTTAAAGCCCTCTGGTAGAAGGACTGGGCTTTGATATAGTTGCCCATTGCCTCATTGATATGACCCAAAGAGGAGTTTGCTAGAGTGTGGTAAGCATCGTCTCTTAACAATCTCTCTAAAAGTCGGGAGGCTTCTCGGACAAAGCTGGTTTGGCTATCTCCCTCGCCTGCCTGCCACAAGAGGTTAGCGTATTGCACTTGAGCAAAATCGTTGCCAGGGTTCAGTATATGGGCAGCCCGAAAGTTGATCAGGGCATGTTGAAATCTTTTCTCATCGCTATCAAGACTAGCGTCTGTTAGGGCTTCTTTTCCTAAGTCTAAAGCGTAATCATCGGCTTTCTTGACATACTTTTCTAAAATTTCCTTATAGGCATCCGCATAAAGAAACTTAGGATCGATGCCTATATTCCATACCATACCCTTGAGAAAGTAGCTTAGTTCTAACTCTTCATTAAAAACATGTTGTTCAATTCCTTCAAGAAAGTCGAACGTTCGAATTGGTAAAGGGACTTCTTTTAGGCTGCTATCCGATATGGCCACATCATCATCTTTTAATTCTAGGTAAGCTAGCTGGTCGCTAAAACTTAAGAAATAGTCGTTGATCACTTGGTCTGCCAAATTAGAAACCCCCTTTATACTTTCTCGAACGAGGATTGGAAAAATAAGTTTCCCTAAATAGGATATCCCGGCTTAGCATAAATAGGGCCATCAGAATTGAACCCAAAATTACATAGATGATGGTGCCCAAATTAAAGGAGTTGGTCGCAACAAAAGACCAAACCAATAGCCTTTCCCATACCAATAGATTAAGACTAAGACTTAGCACGAGGAAGGGTAAAAGCGCAATGATATTGGTTGTCCAATACTCTACCAGCGACGGAAAAATAGTCGACATGTTGTCGTCGCCGATATGGACAGCTTCGAATGCAGGCGCCGTGAAAGTTTCCCATATGAGCAGTAACCAAGGAGCAAAAGCACCAACAGCATCGAGGACACCACCGCGGATAAGAAGCAACTCAATCAGATAGAACATGAAAAAGACCTGGCTCAAGCGGCCCACATAACGGTTGTCGAAATTGAAGAGATCATTAAAACGCAACTTTCGTCTTACATATAATGATTGCATCAAGGAAGCTAGATGGGACATGATGGCTAAGCGCAAAAACCACCGTATGAAACCCATGAAAATCGCCGTATTTCTCGGCAGATAAGAAGTCACTTGATTAAATACAATCATCATGGCGAAATAAGCGAGAAAAGCGACTATCAAGACCGGTAGTGCACTGATGGTCGTCTTCAGTTTCTTGAAGAAGTTTTGATATACATAACGGAGATCATCCATTGTTTCCTCCTACATCTTTTGTGGACTTGCAATACCTAAAAGGCCTAGGCCAATCTCCAGAACTTGCCTTGTCGCCTTGACGATTCTATACCGCTCCAAGGCTAAACCACTTGACTCTGCATTAAGAATCGATGCTTGGCCATAAAACTTATTAAAGGCTTTCGCAATTTCAACCAGATGACGAGTAATCATAGAGGGTTCCTTCTTCTGTTGTGCAGTAGAAATGACGCCTGGAAACTCATAGATTTGCCTGATAATACTGTGCTCTTCTGAAAGTTGTAAATGGCTGAAAGAGATATCATCTGTAGCATTTACTTCAAGCTCTTTCTCTGCCCGATTCATAACACTCCACGCTCTAGCTGCGGTGTATTGGACATAGGGGCCGGTTTCGCCGTCAAAATTAAGGATTTCATCCCAAGAAAAGACATAATCTTTTACTCGATTATTCAAAAGCTCTTGGAATTTCACTGCACCGATGCCCACCTGCTTGGCGACCTCATCCCTGTTCTCTAGATCTGGATTGCGCTCGTCCATGATTTCTCTCGTCTTCTTGATGGCATTATTCAAGACATCTTCTAAGAAAACTACCTTGCCTGATCGAGTAGACATAGAGCCTTCAGCTAAGGAAATCATACCGAATGGGATGTGTTCGATTTGCTTTGCCCAGTCGTAACCCATCTTCTCTAAAACTCTCTTTAGCTGTTTGAAATGAAGACTCTGCTGTGAGCCAACTACATATAAGCTCTCAACAAAATCATAGGTTCTCTTACGGTAAAGAGCCGTAGCTATGTCTCTTGTGAGATAAGTGGAAGACCCATTACTTTTTACTATCATGGCTGGAGGCATGTCGTCCCCAAGGGGGATAATCATCGCTCCATCATCTTTGACGAGCAGGTTCTTATCATGCAATTCTTCCAACAGTTGGTCGATAAACTGGGCGTGGAAAAACTCGCCATCCCAACTATCGAAATGAATATTCAAGAGGTCATAAACCCGTTGAAACTCCTTTAAACTGACATCTTTAAACCGCTTCCATAAAGCCATCTCTCTATCTGCGCCTTGCTCCAATTGGTAGAAGCGCTCCCGGGCAGCATCAAGAAGCTCGGGCTTAGTCTCAGCTTCCTTGTTGTATTGGACATAAAGGCGGAGAAGCTCGCTGATAGCATCCTCTTCTAAGGCTTTCTCGTCTCCCCATAGCTCATAGGCATTGATTAGCATGCCAAACTGGGTGCCGTAGTCTCCTAAATAGTTGATGCGGACAGTATCGTAGCCCAGAAACTCATAGATTGAAGCGAGCGCATCTCCCTGGACAGTTGAGCGAATATGGCCGATATGAAAAGGCTTAGCGATATTGGTGGATGAAAACTCTGTACATACGGTCTGATCCTTTCCTTCATCGGATGAGCCAAACCTATCCCCATCACGAAGGACTTGGTTAATCACATCATCTGCTAGAGCATTGGTTGCGAGGAAGAAATTGACGTATGGTCCTTTTGCCTCCACATGGTCTAACCAGTCTGCTTGTAGATTATCGGCCAATTCCTCAGCGATAAGCTGCGGACTCTTCCTTAGACTCTTCGCTAAAAGAAAGCATGGAAAGGCGTAATCTCCTAAATCCATATTAGGCGGAATCTCTATAGCTCGAACGAGCTCTTCCTTTGACAGGTTGATGTTTTGACCAACTAAGAGTTGGGCGATTTCTTTTTTATAATCTTTCATTCACTGCTCCATTATTTTAGTTCGACGACGGTAACTCCCGCCCCGCCTTCCTTCACATCGGCCAATTGATACTTGGCGACTCGGCTATCTTTTCGTAGAAACTCGGTCACTCCTTGCCTGAGCGCTCCCGTACCCTTACCATGAATGATGCGCACGACCTGCAAGCCCGCCAGAACGGCATCATCCAAATACTTATCAACAATATCTAAGGCCTCCTCGTATCTCTGCCCTCTCAAATCGAGGTCCATGGATATGTCCATCGTCTTCTTCTGCTGAAGAATTCTACTTGGCGATGACTGCCTGCTCGGTGCAGATGCAGCCTCGTCTACATGAACCAGATCTTTGATATTAGAATTTACCTTAAGGATACCCATCTGGATAAGGACGTCGCCATTTTTATCAGGTCCATCAATGATAGCACCTTTTTGGGCCATAGAAACAATTTCCACCGTTTCGCCCAAACGGAAAGGCCTCTGGTCCTGTCCCTTTTTCTTTTTCGGCACTTTTGGTGCAAGTTTATTCTCCTCTTCTTGCACCTGTTCATGAATAGATGAAAGCGTCCTATCGAGCTCCTGCCTGCTTCCCCTGCTTGCTTGCTTTGCTTCTCTAATGAGCTTTTGGGCAGTGACCTGGGCTTCAAGAATCAGCTCTCTAGCTTCAGCCTTTGCCTCCTCCATTTGCTTCTCATAGGTTTCCTGCGCTTGATCAAGCTCATTTTTCATCTGTTTCAGCTTTGTCTCATAATCTCTTCTCAAGCGCTCCATGTTGGCCTGATCGGTCTCGGCCCTTTTCCTTGACTCCTCGATATCATGCAGGACATCCTCGAAGTGTACATTCTCAGAATCTAGGTGATTTTGGGCATTCTCTAAAATATTCTCCGACAGACCAAGACGCCTAGAAATCTCAAAAGCATTCGATCGACCTGGTAGTCCTATAGTCAACTTGTAAGTCGGTGATAGCGTCTCCACATCAAACTCGACCGAAGCATTTTCAATGAGCTTCTCTCGAATAGCAAAGAGTTTCAACTCAGAATAATGGCTGGTCGCTACCGTCCTAATGTCGT
Source organism: uncultured Peptoniphilaceae bacterium (assembly GCA_964346245.1). Lineage (GTDB taxonomy): Bacteria > Bacillota > Clostridia > Tissierellales > Peptoniphilaceae > CAYFUF01. The sequence continues at coordinate 49,427 of CAYFUF010000003.1, forward strand.
GGTCAGTGAGGTAAGCAAGGATAGACATCGCCAAAGCTGCCCCCTCCATAGGGTCAGTTCCGGCACCTAATTCATCGAAGAGAATCAGGGAACTCGGATCAGCTTTGGCAAGAATATCAATGATATTGGTCATGGATGCGGAAAAGGTAGACAAGCTCATCTCGATTGATTGCTTGTCACCAATATCTGCATAGACGTTGGAATAGACACCCACTTTGGATGGTGACTTGGCTGGAATCTGTAGACCTGATTGGGCCATAACCGTCAAGAGACCTAAGGTCTTCAGAGTAACCGTCTTTCCACCGGTGTTAGGGCCTGTAATGATAAGCGTGTTGAAGCTGTCCCCCAATTGGATGTTGATAGGGACGACATCAGCCCCCAACAGAGGGTGCCTTGCCTGGTGTATATCGGTCACTCGGTCGTCAGTCATGACGGGTCTAATGCCCCTGATCTTAATAGCAAACTTGGCTTTGGCAAAAGTGAAGTCGATAAATTGCAACTCCTCCTGGTTACAAGCAAGTGGTTCTGCAAAATCAGCGACTTCCTGAGAGAGAGATTTCAGAATTCTGCTAATCTCTTCCTGCTCTTCTATCTCCAATTGCCGAATCTCGTTATTCAAATTAACTATAGCTAAAGGCTCAATGAAATACGTTGCTCCAGAACCGGATTGGTCGTGAACAACGCCTTGCATGTGTCGGCGACTCTCCGCCTTGACTGGCAAGACGTAGCGTCCTTCCCTCATGGTAATGAGGTTTTCACGGAGGTGGCCTGACTGGGCAGCCTGATTCATGATTGAGTTCAGCTTATCCTTTATCTGACCTTCCTTACTCTCAATATTCCTTCTAATCCGATAGAGGGTCGAAGAGGCCCGGTCAGCAATCTGCTCATCTGCCTGAATTGCGTTATTAATCAAATCCTGTAAACCCTGGTTGGTAAAGAGGCTGCCAATCCTACCTTTAAAGGCCGAGCTAACAGCATCCTCTGTATAGTCGATCAAGGCCTGTGAAACTCTTAGGCTCTCTGCTATCTGAAGCAACTGTCTGGGAGAAAGAGTTCCCCCCTTATCTGCTCGAATGACTGCAGACTTGATTTCAGTAATCCCAAATAGGGGTGGGTTTCCTACCTGCAAAATCATCTCAATTGCCTGTTCGGTATCTGCCTGCCAAGCCTCTATCTCATTAATCTCATCGCTAGGCCGTAGGCGGGTCACCATTCTTTTTCCTAAGTCGGAAGCACAGTGTTTTCCTAACGCAACGAGAATCTTGTCATATTCTAATGTGAGGAGAACATTATCTTCCATGTTCCCACCTTTCTAGTCTTATTCAATACCGTTAATATAATTGCCTAATAGGTTACGCTTGCCCTTTTTTACAGGAGGTCCTATCGGATTACTGCCATCGCTTGTAATCCACATTGCCCACGTATTGACCACCTCTTCAATCTCTTCCTCTCCCCTGTGTATCAGGTGGATGTAGTCTGGTCTAGCTTTCTTCACGATACTTGGGTCGTAACGCAAGTCAATCACATCGGGCAGGAGCAACTCGCTATAGCCATGCTGGCGGTAGACTTCCCTACTTCCAAATTCATCTTCCAAGTAGATATTCTTTCGAAAAGAACAGCTTGGGCACTGGGCGTCGTCTAGGCAGCCTTTAATCAACGAAGCTGGACAGTGTTTCATCAACATACCACTGAGCCTACCATAAGCTAAAAGGTGACTTGTCGATTCAACATTCGCCGCCTTTTCCATCATAACGATATCTTCAATTCCAAGTTCCGGTGAAATAACATAGTGGCCTAGACCAGCCTCTGCTATCCACTGAATGCTTTCATGGTTGGTGATATTGAGCTCATGGCCCCCCATCAGCTTTACTCTTGACAAATCAAGTAGACCTTCCTCCAGCAAGCGCTGGTAGAATCCTAAGTCATTCAACGATTGTATCAAGAAACCTGAAAGCTTGTCTTGGTTAGCTTGAATTACTTCTCTCAGCTTGTGATATCCTGCCTCTTCCAAGAGTCTTGGTCCAGCATAGTAGACCGGTATACCTAGAACTAGCCAGGGATCAATCTGTTCTTCCCGATGTACAATCACATAGGCAAGGTGATCGATTGAACGGCCAAAAACTTCGGGTAAATCGTAGGTATCTAACTCAATTTGCATGTTTTGTAAAGACCAGTTGAGGCTTTGTGGATGAGGTTTGTTAACTGAAATTTGAGGGCTTCTAGTACTTCCCTTATAGGGAGGATAATCCCTATCAATTAAGCTTTTCTCCAAGTCCGCCAAAAGCTTTCTGCGAGCTTGTTTTAATGCGGAGATTGGCAGAAAACCATCTCCCTCTACCTGTATTTGAATCCCTGTGCTATAAAAAGGTGACTGGCCAAACTGCAAGATGGCATCTTCTAGCCGGTCCTTTGACAAAGGTTGTGTTCTTGCTTGTTGAACGAGATCACCTTCTATACCGACGCTAAGGCCCTCGCTGGTTGCGCTCATCTGCAGAGGATGCCCCACAGTAAATGTAAGGCTGAGCTCTATTGGCCTTTTCCTGTCTACACCAAAATCTAAACGCTCTTCCAGCGTATCTCTACTGGCTTGACGATAAATGAGGTAGGCCTCTTCACCTTCTAACAGATCCTGGTATAAGGACAAATCCCATGAGGTGCCAAGAGCTAAATCTTCCGTCGCTGTGAGTGGGAAGTAATGCTTTTTGCTTCGTACTTGGATGATATCACCCTTCTTTATCGGTAGAGCTAGCGGCAATACAAATGCAGGGCCACTTCTTTTCACTCTTCCAACTAGAGCTCCAGCCTTTTCGTCTTGCCCAAAGGCATAAGCTGGACCAAAGTCGTGAAAAGGAAGACCCTTGGTAAAGGGACGGTTTGAAACCATTTGGAGGGCAAGCAGATCGACACTCCTCTCATCCAAAGCTTGTCGGTAAGAGGAGACTGCAGTAAAAACATACTCCGGTTTTTTCATCCTACCTTCTATCTTAAAGCAATCAAGCCCAATTTCCTGATAGAAATGGATGAAACTAATCGTTTGCAGGTCTCTGGGACTAATGTAGGTGTTTTCCTTTCCAATAAGCTTACCCTGACCATTCTTTAGCTCATAGGTCTTTCGACAAGGTTGGGCACACCTGCCCCTATTCCCACTTCTTCCGCCAGCAAAGGAGCTCATTAAGCATTGCCCTGATACGCTGACGCAGAGTGAACCATGAACGAAGGCCTCTACTTCCAAGGACGTTGTTTCTTTAATCCGCTTGGCCTCTTCAATGCTTACTTCCCTGCCTAAAACTACTCGCTTCAAGCCTAGGTCTTCAAGCGCTAAAGCGCCCTCTAAACTAGTCACGCTGAGTTGGGTAGAACCATGGATAGGAAAGTCTGGATACCTACTTTTAAGCAGCCGAATGATGCCCATGTCTTGGACGATGAGGGCATCACAATTCATCTCAATCAGAGCATCGATTTGCTGAATTGCTTCATCGAGCTCCTCTTCTTTTACCAAAGTATTAAACGTAATATAGACCTTAACGCCATTCCAATGAGCTCTTTTGATTAAGGAGCTAAGCTCATCATTTGAAAAGTTGCTAGCAAAAGCCCTCGCGCCGAAACTCTTGGAGGCAGCATAGATAACATCAGCACCTGCTGCAAGGGCAGCTTCAAACATTGCCCAATTTCCAACAGGCGCTAATACTTCTGGTCTCTTCTTGGTCATCTATTCGTCCTTCTAACTTCCTGAAGTTGCTTAGCCAAGTCAACATTCTTCTTTTCTATCTGGTCAAGCTTATCTTGGATTGCTCTTTGTTTGTCTTGGTAAGCCTTAATCTGTTCATCCCTTTTCGCTAAGAGTCCCTTGTTTTGGTCCGCCTCTGTCCTAATGCTTGCCAAACTCTTTTCCAGATCACTGATCCGCTCTTGCAAGCGAATCTTATCCTGGTAAAGGCTGTGATTCTTTTTCTCCAGACTATCAATACGGAGAAGATTTGGCTCATGTTCTTCCATCGGCCTTCTTGCTCTGTTTTCCAAATCTTTGTGGTCTTCCCGCAAAGCAAAGAGCTCATCGGTAATATTCACCGCAGCAAGGGTAATGGGAATCGTCTTATTAAAGAGGTGCTTAGACTTGGGCACAGCAGCGATTTTCTTTTCCACATAGTTTGCGATAGCAAGCATTTCATCCGTTTCCCTATCGCTATAGAGGACATAATCATTACCACCGATATTCACTTCAACTCGATTATTCTTTTCCATCCCATACCCTTTCTATTTCTTGTATTTGCTAGACTAACTTTGGGTTATCTAGCGGTAGTACCCACTGATCTCAGGCTCTCAAGAACCTTGTTCATCGCCTCTTCAATCTCTTCATTGGTCAACGTTCCTTCATCCGATGCAATCTCGACACGTAAGGTTAATGACTTCTTACCCTCAGGCGTCTGCTTGCCACGATACTCATCGATAAAGCGCACATCATAGACCAATGGAGCCACCAATTCCTTAACTGTCTCCCACGCCATATTTTCATCGACGAGAATACTGATGTCTTGCTCAACGTGTGGATAGAGTGGTAGCGGATAATAGGTGTTAGATCTGGAGTCGAATGGTTTCAACTTATCCACATTAAGGATGAATAAGGCCATATCGTGGTGCTTTAAATCCGCCTTAACTTTAGCGACCGTGGAGATCAAACCAAGCTCGCCTACTTTTTCACCATTGCTGAAAATTTCCAACCATGCCTTGTTGTCCGCCCAAGACGGTTGATTTACTTGCTTGAAGGCAAATGCATCTATCTGGCAATAGAGTGGCAGGCTCTCTACCACACCCTTAAGCTGGAAGAATAGTTCCTTCGGATCGGTACCCACACAGGCAGCCCCCAATTGTTTCTCTTGGGCAGGCAATCTTTCTCCACTATCTCTCAGTTCAAAAATAGTCCCATCAAAAACTTGGGTTAGCTCAAAGATACGGAAATCATCATAGTAGCGGATATTCTTGACACCTGCTTCTAATAAACCTGGTACCAGGGAAGATCTTAGCTTGTTTTGATCAGGTGCAGGTGGCTGAGCTAGCTTCAACAGCTTATCTTCATCTATACCTGCTGCTTCGATGTACTCGTCCTTAATCCAAGGATAGGTAAAGATTTCTTGGAATTGGCAAGAGAAAGCCAAATAGTCCCTAATTCTCCGGTTAAGGCTTTTGTCTTTTTGGTAAATCGCGTGGTCTAACGTAACCGCTGGTGCCTGCAATTCAAAATTCTCATAGCCAATCATGCGGGCAACTTCCTCAAGGATGTCATCCATAAGAGATATGTCGCCTGTTGACCGAAAGCTAGGTGCTAATACTTGAATATCATCCTCATTGATTGCAGCCACTTCAAAGCCCAGAGGTTCTAAGAGCTCCTTAACTTCTGCAAAATCTACGTCCATACCTAACCTTCTCGATAACCAGGAAATGGATAGGTCGATTGTCTTTTGCTCAGTTTCTCGAATCAAAGCATCCTCATAGGCAATAGCTTTCGCTTCAGGAAAAAGATCAGCGATGAGCTGGTTTGCAAACAGGATGGTCTGCAGTGCTCGTTGGCTATCGATTCCCTTCTCGAAGCGAGAGGAGGCTTCCGTACGAACACCATACTCTTGGGCAGTCTTGCGAATGCTTTGAGCATCAAAATTGGCTACTTCAAAGACGACATTCTCCGTACTATCTAAAATAGAATCTCTAGCACCACCCATGACGCCAGCAAGACCTATCGCCTTTTCTTCATCCGCGATAACCATGTTGTGGCTTGCTAAGCTTATCTCTTCTCCATCGAGCAAAGTGAGCTCTTCCCCATCTTTGCCTCCACGGACAACGATGCCGCCAGCAACATGGCCCTCATCATAAGCGTGCGTTGGCTGTCCTGTCGTCATCATGACATAGTTGGTAATATCTACAATCAGGTTGATCGGTTTTACATCCACTTTTAAAAGTGCAGCCTGCAACCATAAAGGAGACTTCCTCGCATCGATATTCTCGTATTCGACAGCGATAAAGCGTGAGCAAGTATCTTCTTTTTCAATGCGAACAGGATAGGAGTCCAAATCCTCGTCAAAATCTAACGCAGGCAGCTCTCTTAAAGGCAGCTTATAGATCGCAGCTAACTCTCTAGCAATGCCGTAGTGCCCCCAAAGATCAGGGCGGTGCGTCAGCGACTTATTATCAATCTCTATAATGTAATCGTCTAAGCCGAGGGCATCCACTAAGGCTGTGCCTGGATCTTCTTGAATATTATACTTTCCGAGGTCGATAACTTGGTGGTCTTCTTCCACAGGAAACAATGCAGATAACTGTAGTTCATCGGCGCCGCAGATCATGCCGTGAGACTTGACTCCTCGTATTTCCGTTTCCTCGATGACAACAGGTGCGCCTTTCCCATGCCAAATTGCCTTAGCACCAGGCAAAGTTACCGCTACGCTCTGACCCACCGCCAAGTTTGAACCACCGCAGACAATTTGCACATCTTCTGCTTCACCGACATCAACCTGGCAGATGAGGAGCTTATCGGCGTGGGGGTGGTCTTCCACACTGTTGATCTTTCCGACAACAGTTTTCTGATATTTTTCCCGTAAGTCTTCTATTCCTTCGACTTCAACTGTCCTCATAGTCAAATCATAACTCAATTGGTCCATAGAAAGGTCATCTGGTAGGTCGACATATTGCTTAAGCCATTGATAAGATAATTTCATCGTTTCCCTCCTTAATGAAATTGCTTTAAGAAGCGCAAATCAGCACTGTGGAAGAGGCGAACATCATCTACGCCATAGCGCATCATGACGAGGCGGTCTAAACCGATATTGATGTAGAAGCCTGACCAAACCTTAGGATCAAGCCCTGCAGCTTTCAATACGTTGGGGTGAGGGGAACCGCCAGGCATTACCTCAATCCAGCCTACATTTTTACATACCTTGCAACCCTTGCCATGGCATACCTGACACTCCATGTCAATTTCAAAACCAGGTTCAACAAAAGGAAAGAAGCCTGCTCTCATCCTTGTATTCACATGGTGGCCAAACACCCTCTCCATGATGGTGTCAATCAGTAGCTGTCCTGAGGAGAAGGAAAAATCCTTATCCACAATCAAGGCCTCGTACTGGAAGAAGGCTCTTTCGTGGCGGGCATCGGTCGTCTCGTTGCGGTAAACTCGACCGGGATAGACAAAGCGAGCAGGAGCACCGTGCTTTTGCAGGTAGCGAACAGAAGCACCTGTTAGATGGGGACGCAAAGCTAACCTTTGGTCTCCCTCCTTATCCTCTGTTCCCTCAATCCAATACGTATCCATCGTTTCTCTTGCGGGATGATTAGGAGGGAAGTTTAGGTTATCAAAGGCATAGAGTTCACTGGAAATCTCATCTTCCTCGAAGACCTCGAAGCCTAGAGACAAGAAGGCATCATTCAAATCATCCATCATTTGAGTAATGGGATGCAGACCACCCTGATTAATCGCAAAACCAGGTCTAGTCAGGTCAATACTTCCTTCGATAACTGAAGCCTCAGCAATCAAACTCTGCATCTTCTCTCGAATCTTTTTGTGTATCTCTTGTTTAATACGGTTAGCTTCCTTACCGACTTCTTTTCGTTCTTCTGGATCCAGCTTACCCAGTCCCTTCAGGATTTCGGTAAGGCTTCCCTTTTTACCCAAGACCTCAACGCGCATCTTTTCTGTCTCGTCGTCTGCTTTAATCTGGGCTAATCTCTCCTGTACAGAGTCGTACAGCGCCTGCAATTGATCTAGCATGCTTCCTCCTATGCTTCTTGTTGATATCATTTCAAATATTGTGGTGGTAAATAAAAAAGCCCATGGAACATGGGACGAATCATCGCGGTACCACCCAATTTGCCATAAGCCACTCTTGAAGATAACGGATTCACCGGCTAAGACTACTTGTCACCTTAGCTGCTCCCTGGCGAACACTAGAAAGTTTACAGTTAGCTACTCCCAGCAAATGTAGCTATTCTCTTGCCTATAAGCTCTTCCTATCTTCCAGTTCAACACATGATTACTTTAGCATAATTGCCAACAAACCGCAAGTTAACCCACTTGCAGCTTGTTCATTTCACTCATAATAATAGACCCGGAGATTGCGACATTTAATGACTCAACATCACCTGCCATTGGGATTGTAATCTTATGGCTAATCAATCTTTCCATGTCATCACTGATGCCGCCTCCCTCATTACCAAGAACGAGACAAGATGATGGCGCAAACGCAAAGCTCCTATAATCTTTACCATCCATATCTGCACCGATTATTTCCATCTTCTTTTCTTTAACCCAAGCCGCTAAAACCTCATGGTCTGTTACATAGAGATGAAGGCGAAAAGCCGAACCCATGGAAGCCCTTAATACTTTGGGATTCTCGAAATCTACACTTTCTAGGCCGATGACCGAATCAAAACCAAAGGCTTCCGCAGACCGGAGTAAAGTGCCTACATTCCCCGGATCCTGCAAGCGGTCTAAAAGGAGTGCCCGCTTCGATGCTGTCTCTACTCCTAATGGTGTATCAAGGCGACCAGAAACAAGTCCAATTAAACCATCAGATTGCTCCATGAGGCTTAAGTCATCAAAGAGCGCTTTACTGAGAAAGCTCCACTTAATCGATTCTACTTTAGCTTTTAGCAAAGGGTCCTTAAAGCGTTCTAGAGCGCTATAAAGCTCCTTACTTAACCTATCATAATCCTCTTCTTGACAGATCAGATAAGCCACCTCGTGTTCACTGGCAATAAGATCAGCAATCAGTTTCCTGGACTCCACTAGGTAAGCATTCTCCTTGTTTCTTCCCCGTCTCTGTTTGAGCTTCAGCCAGCTCTTGTAGCTAGGATTAACTGGGGAGTTTATTCGAAGGGCTCTATCACTTGCCTTTTTATTCATTGCAGACCCTCAATTTCTAGAAGTTTCTCCGCTGAACCAAGGATTAATAATCTATCGCTTTCAATAAAAACATCACTTGGGCTGGGATTGATATTAGAATAGGCCTTGTTAAGAATGCCGATGACATTAACCTGGTATTTTTGCCGGATATCAAGTTCTTGCAAGGATTTACCCACCCACTTTTTTGGCACAATCAGCTCCACGATTGAATAATCGGTGTCCAACTCAATGTAATCGAATATAGCTGAGCTAGACAAGGAGTGACCAAGGCGGATGCCCATATCCTTCTCAGGCAGTATGGTTCGGTCTGCACCTACTTGTTCTAAGATGCGGGCATGCTTTTCACTCTTCGCTTTTGCAATAATGGATGTGATCCCCTTCTCTTTACAAATTGCTGTGGCCATAACACTGGCTTCAAAATTTGAGCTCGTAGCGATCACTGCAGTATCCACATTGTGGAGACCGATTTCATCGAGGGCCCCTTCGTGTCCAACATCCGCCTGTACTGCATACGTAACATATTCAGCCAATTCGTTTACCGTATTCTCATCCTTGTCGACAACTAAAACTTCACTACCCAATTGGGCTAAGGTTTTGGCTAGGTTGCCACCAAAGCGGCCGCAACCGATAACCGCAAATGAATTTTTCTTCTTCATGTAAGCTCCAATCAATAACTAAGGTTACTTTTCAAGTGCTAACCGACCAATATCTTCTCTTCAGCCCTTCTGGTTAAAGGTTTCTTCTCATGTGGTGATAACGCATATAGGACGGTCAAAGGGCCCAACTTGCCGTAGAGCATAGTGGCTGATATGACGACTTGGCCCAAATGGCTGAGCTCAGGTGTCACATTCCTCGTAAGACCTACGGTTGCAAAAGCTGATACTGTTTCATATAAATTATCCAATAGGCTAATGCCCGGCTCAGTGATAGACAGGATAAAAACGACTACAAAGCACCAGACAAAGGCACTCATAAAGATGATAAATGCTTTGCGGACGGTTCCCCGAGCAATATTGCGATGAAAGATAGGATTATCTTCTGAGCCCTTGATTTCATTCTTGGTACCAACTATGATAGCCGCCACCGTTGTCGTCTTAATGCCGCCTGCGATTCCGCCTGGCGAGCCCCCAATAAACATCAGACCTATGCTTAAGAAAGCCCCGGCTGTTGTCAAAGCAGCTTGATCAAAGGAGAAGAAGCCAGCCGTTCTTGTGGTTACCGATTGGAAGAAAGCATTGAGTAATTTTTCCCCTTCCCCCTGCATACTACCTAAAGTCTGTAGGTTGGATCTTTCTAAGAGATAGGTGCCAATCGTTCCTGTTATCAGTAGAATTGCAGTAATAACTAATACGAGCTTAGTATGGAAGCGGATGCGCTTGTTGCCATCCTTGCCTAGCAAGTCTAAATAGACGATGTAACCTAACCCCGCAACAATAATCAGGAAGCTGATGGATAAGATGACGACTACATTGGCCGACATTGCCGACAGACTAACTGGACCCAAGATATCAAAACCAGCGTTACAAAAGGCAGATATAGCGTGGAAGACGGCATACCATATGCCTTTTAGCCCATAGCGGGGAATAAAATCGATAGACAAAAGGACCGCACCAAGTGCCTCCAAGACAAAGGTTGATGCAAGAATAAATCGAATAAGTTTGACCATACCAGTCAAGCCCACCTGCCCTTTCTCTTCCATCATGAGCCTACGATTTGTCATCGAGAAACGCTGGTTAGTGATGAGGCCCAAGGCAGCGAAGGCAGTGACAACACCTAAGCCACCTAACTGAATCAAAAACAGTATGACAACTTGTCCGAAAACTGACCAATACTCCGCACTGACCACTGGGGTCAATCCAGTTACGCATACCGCTGATGTTGAGACAAAAAAGGAATCGAAAAGCGAGCTGAACTCCCCACTTTGGCTGGATATTGGTAAAGCTAATAAGAAGCCGCCTATGGCAATCACAATCAAGTAACTGACGAGGAAAAACAAAGGTGGGTTCACCATCAACCTACGTCTTATATTATGTCTTACTTTTCCTTTCTCCATGGCTAACCTCTTCACTTTTCATATCGTATTGGTATTTCTCATTATATGCCAATTGACTGAACAAGCTATAGCAATCCGAAGATTTTACGATAGCTTTAGCAAGAACGCCTTGTTTTAGCAACAAAAAAAAGAGCCCCTTGGGGCCCTTAAACAGCTTATGCAGAAACTTTACCGTTTGCTTCATTCGCTAGCTCAACTAGCTTAGTGAAGTGTTCTGGTTCTCTGACGGCAATGTCAGCAAGAATCTTGCGGTTGACATCGATGTTGCTCTTCTTCAAGCCACTGATAAAACGTGAATAGTTAGTTCCGTTGTTGCGGCAAGCAGCGTTGATACGAGCAATCCATAAGCGGCGGAAGTTGCGCTTTCTTTGCTTCCTACCGACATAGGCATAACTTAATGAACGAATAACAGCTTGCTTAGCTGTTTTGAATAGCTTAGATTTACCACCGTAGTAGCCTTTTGCTTGACGGAGGATCGCCTTGTGATTCTTCTTTGCGTTTACAGCACCTTTTACTCTAGCCATTTACTTTCCTCCTATCGTGGTAACATATGGTCGATACGTTTCATATCGCCAGGGCTTACTAGGTCAGACTGTCTTAAGCGTCTGATTCTCTTTGCTGCGTACTTACCGGTCATGTGGCTCTTTCCACTCTTGTAGCGTTTTAACTTACCGCTTCCTGTTCTCTTGAAGCGCTTAGCAGAACCACGGTGTGTTTTCATTTTAATCTTGTTTCCCATGTCATCCTCCAATTCAATACTTACTCTTTATCAACTATAGGAGAAAGGAACATAACCATGCTACGTCCTTCCATTTTTGGTTTGATTTCGACAATACCTTTGTCTTTGGTCAACTCAGCAAATTCATCAAGAACTACTTTTCCAATCTCCGTGTGACCAAGTTCACGTCCGCGAAAACGTACACTAACCTTAACCTTGTCGCCATCGCCTAGGAATTCATTTGCCTTCTTTGCTTTAACTTCAAGGTCATGTGTTTCGATACTTGGAGAGAAACGGATCTCTTTTATTTCTGCGTTCTTTTGGTTCCTTTTTTGATCTTTCATCCGCTTCATGGTGTCATAACGAAACTTACCATAATCCATGATCTTGCACACAGGTGGCTTAGCATCGGGAGAAACGAGCACGAGGTCCATATGGACAGAAGCGGCTCTATCATTAGCTTCATCAAAAGGTACGATACCTAATTGTTCGCCATTCTCATCAATAAGACGGACTTCTTTAGCACGAATCTCTTCGTTAATAGCTAGTTCTTTAATAATTAACCTCCTAAAGTAAAAAGTAGTGGGCAGAAGCCCACTACTGAATAAGCACGTCAAAGAAAAACTCTTTCGACTTTTCAGAAATAACCGAGTAACATAAGTTGTCGGTGAGAGTGGGTACTCTGCTTCATATCTTCCTAATTATACATGCTAGCTTTGAGCTTGTCAACACAACAATTATAGAAATCGTCGCGAATTTTCTAGCGAATATCAGCAGGGGAAGTTGAGTACCCCTCCCCGCTTACCAACGTTTAATGATATGGGTATCTACGATCTTTGGACCCATACTTCCTTCTTTTTCAATCATGTCCATTAAGAGCAAGACGGCATTGGCGCCTAATTCCTTAACATGGATATCGACAGTCGATAGCTGGTTTTGGAACATCAAGCCTAACTCCGAGTCATTGAAACCAATGGCGAGCAGCGGTCTATCCTTCTCGTGAGCCTTCTGTAGTATGCCGATAGCGAGAAGGTCATCCGTTGATGCCACCGCTGTATAATTTCCTGTAATCAGGTCATCAGCAATGAGATAGCCACTTTCTGTGGTGAAGTCGCCGAAATAGAGGTCAGACTCTTCATAGGCAATTTCATGTTCTTCCATTGCCCGACGAAAGCCTTGCAAGCGATCGTTAGTCACCACGTATTCCTTAGCACCAGCAACGAAGGCAATCCGTTCGTGTCCTTCTTCGATGAGATATGACGTTGCTAAATACATTGCCTTCTCATTATCATTATCCACATAGAGAAAATTCCTGCCTCTAGGGTTGCCAACTACTACAGTAGGGATTCCATTGTTCTCTAGATAATCCAGGGCTCTGTCATTCTCGGTAACCGATAGTTTGATAACACCATCGATTTTGTTGCTCTCCACCAGTTTTCTTACTTGTTCTTCCTCCTCTTTCCTACCAGTAAAGGCAAGAATGAGGTCCTTTTCGTGGTTATCCAGCTCTGTAGCAATAGCGTCAATAATATCAACGAAATAGGTGTTCCCTAAGGAAGATGTTGGACTTCTGTCCACAACCACACACACGGTGTCTGTTGCTGCCTTGGCTAGGGCTTGCGCATTATAGTTCGGCCGGTAACCAGTCTTACTTATTGCTTCCCTAACCCGCTGAACCGTACTCTCTTTAACAATATCGGATCCCGACACTACTCGAGATACCGTCGAAATGCTTACACCTGCTAAGTTAGCCACTTCTCTAATGGTTACTTTTCTTTTCATTGCAAGCTCTTTTCTACTCGTTAACCTTACCTCTTCCCAGGTAAGATTAATTGATTCGCTGAGTGGTTTCGCCATCAAAGAAATGAAGAGCTTCTGGGTCAAAGGTAAAGTTGTGGGACTCATCTACAGCATACTCAAAGTGACCAGGTTGGCTGATAACGAGTTCCGTGCCATCCTTCATCTGAGTATAAAGAAGTTGCTCTTTACCCAACATCTCGATGACATCAATATTGGTATTGATCGAGCTTTCCTCTGCCTTATGGGCGAGAAAACGCTCAGAACGGATACCAAGGTAAACTGGCTTCCCTTCATAATCCTTTAAAATTTCCTGGGTCGTTGCCGCTGGTACAACATCAATCAATCCAGATTCATTGACGAAGTGACCATTTTTCATACTTCCCTTGATGATGTTCATCGTTGGAGAACCAATGAAGCCTGCAACAAAGAGGTTTTCCGGTCTGTTGTAGAATTCCTCAGGTTTACCAACCTGTTGAATGATACCTTGATCCAGTAGAACAATCTTGGTTGCCATCGTCATTGCCTCGGTCTGGTCATGAGTAACATAGATCGAAGTCGTTTCCAGTTGCTTGTGCAAGCGGACAAGCTCGACCCGCATGTGCTCACGAAGCTTAGCATCTAGGTTGGACAAGGGCTCATCCATCAGGAAGACAGCTGGTTTGCGCACCATTGCCCGGCCCAAAGCAACTCTCTGCCTTTGACCACCTGAAATGTCGGAAGGACGCGAGTACAGATAGTCAGAAATCTGTAGGGTTTCTGCTGCTTCCATTACCCTGTCATGAATAACTTCTTTTCTTTCCTTCTTCATTTTTAATGCGAAGGCCATATTATCGTAGACCGTCATATGAGGATAAAGAGCGTAGGATTGGAATACCATGGCAATATCCCTATCTTTGGGCTCTACCTTATTCATTAGCTTATCATCGAAGTAGAGTTCGCCTTCTGTGATTGAGTTGAGCCCAGCTATCATTCTCAATAGGGTTGATTTACCACAACCTGATGGGCCAAGGATGACACAGAAATCTTGGTCGTCTATCTCTAAATCAATATGGCGGATAGTGAACTTTTCTCTGCCTTCATATTTCTTTCCTAAATTATTTAACGTAACTTTCATTTCTTTCTCCTTAGCCTTTCACTGATCCAGAAGCTAGCCCAGAAACAAGTTGATCTTGCAGTGCTAAGAATAGCAGCATGACCGGAATAGCAGATAGAAAACCACCCGCAGCGAACGCTGGCCCATTCATGGTTCTTTCATCGGAGATCAGCGTAAACAGACCTGTTGCAAGCGTATAATCCTGAGGATTTGTTAAGAGGATCTTTGGCATCATGTAGTCCAGGAATGGACCAATGAAGGATTGCAGAGCAATGATAGCTAGCATCGGTCTTGCAATCGGCATGATAATCAAACGGTAAACTTGCATATTTGAGCAGCCATCGATTCGAGCGGCATCATCCAGCTCCGGTGAAATGGAGTCCAAGTAACCCTTCAGGATAAAGGTGTTGGCTGCGATACCACCACCAGCGTAGATGAGTATTAACATCGCCGTTCGACTAAAGACCGGTAGTACGCCGGATATGATCGAGTGGATAGCAAAGTAGGCAGTGATTCCAGCAAAAGCAGGAATCGTCTGGATAAGCATGATCGCTAACAGGCTCATCTTCTTCCCCTTGAAACGGAAACGTGAATAGGCGTAACCGGTATAGGAAACGATGATTAAGGTGAGCATTGTGGTAATAACTGCGATCTTAATGGTATTCCATACCCATTGAAGGAAGTGGGTTTCCTCGAAGAGGTAGGTGAAGTTTTCAAAGGAGAAAACGAAATCTGCTGTCAGTGAGATGTTGCGGCCTTGGTTACCATTAAAGCTAGAGACTACCATGATAATCAAAGGCACTAAGACAATTGCCGCCCATAGGAACATGATGGCATAAGAAACGCCTAATGTAGCTTTACCTACGGCAGACAAGGGTTGCATATCGGATAAATAGAGATTATCTTTCTTTTTCATGCTAGTCCTCCTTAAATGCTGCTGTATTGCGGTAACCTAAGAACGAGATAAACATCAGTATCAGTGAAATGAATACCGTTATTGCAGCACCTATCGCTTGGTATTGGTTCTCCATAGTTAGCTTGTAGATGTAGGAGATCAGAATGTCCGTCGATCCTGCTAGGTTACCATACAAGCTTGGGTTGAAAGGTCCACCCTGGTTGAAGAGATAAATAATGGAGAAGTTGTTAAAGTTAAAGGTATATTGGTTAATCAGGATTGGCGCTATCTGATAGAGGACGAGAGGTATGGTAATCTTTGTTGTCTGTTGAATTCCTGTCGCTCCATCGATAGATGCCGCCTCATATAAATCATCTGGTATACCCTGCATAACACCAGTCGATAGCAAGAAGATATAGGCATTACCCAGCCAACCTTGCAATAAGATAAGCGCAATTCGGGTGTACATTGCATTATTCTTTATATCCAAGGTCACACCAAAGAGGGACTGTATCGTCGATGGTATGACGCCGTTTCTCGATGCCATAATCGAGAAAAACATAATGGTGATAAAGGCTGGTATTGCCCAAGGTAAGAGGTAAACCGTCCGGAAGAATCTCTTCCCCTTTACGCGCTTATTGTTGACCAAAAGAGCGAGCACAAAGCCAATAAAGATAGCTAAGGTTGTTGCCCCAAGGGTCCAAAGCAAGGTCCAACCAAGGATTAACCAGAAAGCACTACCTGCAATACCCTGCCCTGTTGCGATCATCTGATAGTTAGTTAGACCAATCCATGTAAACTTGTTCTGGTGACTTGGATCCAAGTTGGTAAACGATATCAGGATTGCTGTAATGATAGGTACGAGGACAATAAACATGATAACCAGCAAAGCTGGTGTAGTAATAAGGTAAGGGAAACCGTCTGTTGTTATTGCCTTCTTGGTTTCCTTCCACGTTCTTGGCCTAACGCCATTAATGGTGTCCTTCTCAACCCTCAGCACGTCCTTAAAAGAGGAAATCATGATGAAAAGTCCGATAAGTAAGAACATCACGGCGATGATACCTTCAATCATGAAGAGTATTGAGCGGTCAAGCTTTCCTCCACCTTCAGCCAAATTAATCAATCCAGAAATTCCTTCTCCTTGATAGTTGCCAAAGCCAAGAGAGTAAGGGATGGCAATCAAGTAGATGAATAGCGTTCCAATGAAGAACAATAGGGCTTTTGCATACTGCTTATTGAGAAGTTGCCCAAGACCAGGAATTAAAAAAGTCAAATAGGCTAGTATTGGCCGCTTCTTCTCCACCTCTATAGGGGTCTTTCGCCTAGCATCGGAGATTTCAGAATCCAAAACATTCAAACTGGTTCTGGTATCCATTTGTTGATGGTGCTTGATGTTTCTAATTTCTTCTTCCAATGAAGTCTTTGGATTAAGGTAAGCTAAAGCTTTGCTATCTTGTTCGTAAGCTTTTAGTTTTGCTTTCTTCTCGGTATCGAAAGCTTTCTTAGAAATCATTTTGCTCTGAAAGCTATCCTTTAACCCTGCTAGCTCCTCGTCCTTCTTAGCTTTTAAATCTTCTTCAAGTTTCTTGATCTTTTGTTCTGCCTCTTGAACTTCAGCCGCATTTAAGGTTTGAAGCGCTCTTTCTTTATCCGCTAAGCTCTCTTTCAGTTCCAGCTCATTTTGAATCATATCAGGGATAAAGCTGGTCTCATGCTTATGGATACGCGCTTTTAAAACAGCATCATAAGTTAGCCCTGTGTGATGCTCATAGAAAGGTAGCATATACTGTGCTCTCGCCAATCTCTCCTCAAGCTTATACTTGGCATTGACCTGGTCAACCTTATCTGACTTGAACTCTTGATTAAAAGTTTCAAGCTTTTCTTTCTCTTCCCTCTCATACTTCTCCAAAGCTTGGTTATAGGGATGGTCCTTACCGCTTTTTGCAGCGACACCATCTTCCCGAGAGGAAATCTGGTCCAGAATATATTGATTCTTTCTTTCGTGTTTTCTACCGATCGAGTCGATAACAAATTGATTATAGGACATAGATTACCTTCATTTCTTTCCGTAAGGAACATGAACTACGACCACAAACAGGAGTACAAACAAAGCAATGAGCGCGTAATAGAATAAAGACTGTATCCTAAACTGCAAGACCAGGTGCACCAAACGTATGATAAGTATCGCTCCAAAGAATATCCGATAAGTGAAAGTAACCCCTCCTTTATGAATGATGAAGTAGGTATATAGAGATATGATGATCGGCTCAATGATATTGAGCATGAAATGGAATAAGACCATATCGATGTAACTAGAAAAATCTCCACCTGGGCTCACCTGAAGGAAGGCTTCGAACATTTCTTGACTTTTGGCCATGATAAAAGCTTCCGCTGATGCAAAAAGTATAATCAGAGCTGATACTACTAGTATTCGTAACAACCATCGATTTCTTTCCTGAGTAATTTCGTTCATACTTGCTCATCCTTGCCTATACAGAAAAAGGCCAAAACGATGTTTTGGCCTTCTCAAGTCATGTTTTAATTATTGAAAGTTAGCCATCATAGCTTCAAAGGAAGCTTGTAATTCTTTATAAGCATCTTCTACGGTTGCTGGCTTAACACTGTTCCAAGAAAGAAGAGCGTTCTTCCAAGTATCCCATACGTTACCCCACTCAGTGAATAGTGGTCTTGCTGGTGCTTCCTGGTAAGAATTAATAGTCGCATCGATAACTTTCTTATCAGTATCAGAAAGCTCTGAATCCGCATAAACTTGAGCATCTACGTTCTCAAGAACCTTACCTGTAGCTTGGAATAGATCTACAGCATACTCAGGGTTAACAATTTCCTTAATCAGCTCTTCAGCGATTTGCATCTTCGTCGCATCCTCTTCGATACGAGCGTTGATAGCTAATCCCCAACCGCCTTGCCAATGAACTAGTGGTGCGCCATTAAGAGTTAGTAGGGTAATTGGGTAGATTTCTAGATTTCCTTCCCCAGCTTGCTCAGCGATAATGGATGTATCCCAAGGACCGCCAAGGCGTGCAACGCCTTCTCCACCAGTCGTGAAAGTCTCATCGATGAATGCCCAACCGGCTTCAGGGTCAAACAGTGGGTCGTTGGCTTCGTCATGAAGTTTCCAATACTCATAGATTGTCTTGATTGCATCTTGCTTTGCAGGATCTAACTCTTCCCAAGCTACTGATAGGTCAGAGAATAATGATCCGTCTTCGTTCTTGCCTAGTAACTCGATTTCAGCTGCGTTGGTTGCTGCTACGCCATACCAAGCATCAAACAAAGGTAGTAAAATAGTGTTTCCGTTTTCAATGTCAGCAACTTCTAGTGGTTGACTTAGGTCGATTCCACTAGATTCAGCGTTAGAAGTGTTTACGAAAGTGATTAAGGTTTCGATGTTGTATGGGAAAGCAAGGTAAGAATCATCTACTTTGAAGTTTCCGCCGATACCTTCATCGAAGTTATCCCATCCGCCAATTGCTTCTGCTAATTTTTGTGAGTCAATAGCTGCTAGAACTTCGTTGTCCGACAGGCCGTATAGACGGTCAGCTGGGATAGCGAATAAATCAGCTACATCTTCATTGGTTGCATCTGTAGTATCAAGGACATCCAAGTGATCGAAAGCGCCACTAACTTTCCATTCAAAGTCTACATTTGGGAACTTATCTTTTACACGATCAGCTGCTGCTTGATAGTATTCTTGCCAACCTTCTTCAACTTGAACACTGATGGTTCCCTCAAGATCGCTTGTCTCTTCTGTTCCTTCAGATGCTTCGGTTCCAGTACTCTCTTCAGTACCTTCTTCTCCGCCACCGCAAGCTGTTAATACGAGAACAAATGCTAACAGTAAAGCGAGAAGTCCAGTAAATTTTCTTTTCATTCATTTCCTCCTAAATAGTTGTAATTACTTTTTGAAAACGGTTACATTTACTAAAAAAATTATAAGCCCCTTTATTTATTTTGTCAAACGTTTGCGCAGATTTAATAAATAAAAAAGGCCTAAGCACTACAAGAATCTATTACCCATTAAATCATGGGATACACATCGCATTCTAGATTCTTGACTAGCTTAGGCCTTTATTGACTTTAGAGAGAAAACGTTCGTTTATCCAGGTCTGTCAAATAACTCGAAAGCCCCCGCATTCTTAGGAAGCCGGCATCTTTTCCATAGATCAAACTATTGTCTGTATTCTCTCTTCTTTCCTTTTGATCAATCTGCGCCTTATCCTTTTCATTTAAGTGCTGGTAAGCCGCTTTACGAGAAACAGCCAACCACACGAAAGGCTTTTGCTGTTGCCCTTGAATGATATTGCCGTATAGCAAATCTTCTATCGCTAACTCTATAAAGTTAATGCCGCCCAGATTGGCATAGATAAAGCTGCGGCCTAAACGAGGGTTACACTCTAGGGCAAAAACTTCACCAGTCTTATCATCAATCTTGAAGTCAAAATTGAAGAAGCCATGATAGTCTGTCTCTTGGACTATTCTTTTCGAGTATTCAAAGAGGTCTTTTCTATGGCTATCAATCAGAACCAGGTGGTTGCCAATCCATTTTGGCCTGCGGTCAGACAGTAAAGCTCTAGCTTGTGCGATGCTTATTGTCCGATCGCTAGCTCGGTAACCCATGATTGAATACTCTGAATCAGCACCTCCTTCAATGTACTGTTGAACAATGATCAGTCCTTGATAAGACTGATAGATTTGATTCAAGATATCTTGAGCTTCTTTTTTAGAGGCAGCATGATATCCCTTTTGTGGGTTTTCTACTTTTGAGTGTTGGAAGTCAACATAGTCATCGGCTTTTAAGAAGAGTTTTTGATTCTCCTCGAAAGGGTCCAACGCCGATAGATAGTTATCGGGACTAGCGTTTACTGTCTTGGGAACCTGAATACCTATCTCTTCCATCAAGGGATAAAAGCGGCTCTTGTTGGCGACCTGGTCTGCTAAGCTCTTATTGGGATAGGGAAGAAGACATTCAAAGTCCAATTTTTCTAGATTCCTATAGAGCTGGAAAAGGTAGCCTTCAGTAGGAACAAAGAAAATAACCTTGTCCCCCACCTTAGCTTCCTTCTTATAGACTTCATTGAGATGCTTAACAAAGATTTCATCATCTGCTGAGAATCCCTCTGTGGTATAAATTTTCGCAATTCTGCTGTGCTTAAAGGGAATCAGCACTGCTGATCCACAGACCACTATCTTTTCCCCATAACGCTCATAGTAGGAACGTGCAACACTGTAACTGTTATTATCTGTACCTAAAACGATAGCTAATCCGTTTTTCATAAGCTCCTCTTCTACAAGCGTTCTTCGACTGCCTCAGCGATCCATTCCTTAAATGCTGACCAATCCTTGGAAACCGTATCCTTCTCGCCATACTCACGGATGTTAACTGTTTCTTCTTCTACTTCCTTATCACCGATAACCAGCTGAAGTTTGACTTTCTCTGTTTGGGCATCACGAATCTTTCTGCCCATTGTCTCTTCACGTAAATCGACATCGACATGAACACCAAGTTCCCTAAGTTCTTTGGCCATCTCTTCGCATTTATCCCCATGCACCTCATTGTTTACCGGAATTAGGCGAACTTGAGATGGTGCTAACCACAATGGAAAATTACCTGCATACTGCTCAATCAAATTGCCGATAAAGCGCTCTACTGAGCCATAGACAACACGGTGGATGACGATTGGACGGTGTTTCTCTCCATCCTCTCCGATATACTCAGCCTCAAAGCGTTGAGGCAATTGGAAGTCTAACTGGATAGTTCCACACTGCCAAGTCCTACCGATAACATCCTCGATGTGGAAGTCAATCTTAGGGCCGTAGAAGGCACCATCGCCCTCGTTGATGACATAGTCCTTACCAATCTCATCTAGGGCATCCTTTAGACCTTGTGTAGCCACTTCCCATTCCTCATCAGTACCCATACTATCGTCAGGTCTGGTGGATAGTTCAATATGGTAACTAAACCCAAACTTGGTGTAGACTTCGTCAATGAGGGAAACGATGCGTTTAATCTCATCGGTAATCATGTCCGGAGTCAAGAAGATGTGCGCATCATCCTGCGTAAAGTTGCGGACGCGGAAGAGGCCGTGAAGCGCACCAGATAGCTCATGACGGTGAACCAAACCTAGCTCGCCTAAGCGCAATGGAAATTCCTTGTAGGAGTGTGGCTTGGAGTTGTAAACAAGCATTGCCCCTGGGCAGTTCATCGGTTTGATCGCGTAATCTTGGTCATCAATCTTGGTGGTGTACATATTCTCTTGGTAGTGATCCCAGTGGCCGGATGTTTCCCAAAGCTTGCGGTTAAGAATCATAGGAGTTGAGATTTCCTTGTAACCTTCACGAATATGGAGCTCCCTCCAGTAGTCGATGAGCGCATTCTTGAGCAGCATGCCTTTAGGTAAAAAGATGGGGAAACCTGGTCCTTCTTCCACAAAAGCAAAGAGATCCATCTCCTTGCCTATCTTGCGGTGGTCACGCTTCTTCGCTTCTTCTAAGCGCTCCAAGTGTTCATCGAGCATCTTCTTCTTTGGAAAGCTTGTGCCGTAGATTCTGGTTAACATCTTGTTGTGCTCATCGCCTCTCCAGTAGGCGCCGGCAACGCTAGTTAACTTGAACGCTTTAATCTGGCTCGTATTAAGAATGTGGGGTCCAGCACAAAGGTCTGTAAAGTCTCCTTGGCGGTAGAAACCAATCTCTGCATCTTCAGGTAAGTCTTGAATCAGTTCGACCTTGTATGGTTCATTATGCTCCTCAAAATAAGCAATGGCTTCATCCCTGTTCTTAGTGAAGCGGCTTATATCCAACTTCTCCTTGACGATCTTTTTCATCTCTTCTTCAATAGCGGGTAGGTCTTCATCTGTTATCGGTTGACTGAACTCAATATCATAGTAGAAGCCATCGCGGATTGGTGGTCCAATTGCCAACTTGGCTTCCGGATAAAGACGCTTTACGGCTTGAGCAAGCAAGTGGGAGCTAGAATGATGGAAGGCATGCTTCCCATACTCATCATCAAAGGTAAGAATTGACAGTTGGTCCCCATCATGAAGAGGAGTGCGGATGTCTTTCTCTTCCCCATTCACCTCGGCAGCAAGTGCATTTCTTGCTAGGCCTTCACTCAACGTTTTCGCTGCATCAAAAGCAGAGGCCTCATTCTCCACCTGAAGTCCGCTACCATCTTTCAATTTCACTTCCATAATATTCCTCCTATTATTATCCCTGAAAAAAAAAAAAGGTACCACTCCCACATCATCTATTGGCTGTGTGTTCTTGGTTCCTTCCTTTTTATTTCCTTCTTT
>CAYFUF010000004.1:0-10976 GCA_964346245.1 uncultured Peptoniphilaceae bacterium
AAAACGCGTTTGTGTACTTGAGGAATCCTCGATTTTAAAATGCTAAGGTCAAAAACGGCTTCAGCGTACTTGAGGAATTCTGGATTTTGAAATGCTAAGGTCGAAAAACGCGTTTGTGTACTTGAGGAATCCTCGATTTTAAAATGCTAAGGTCAAAAAACGCGTTTGTGTGCTTGAGGATTTCTCAATCTAAAAATGCTAAGGCCAAAAGAGCTCCTGAATGCTTGTATAAATTCAAAAAGAAAAATCTTAAGGTCACTTTGCATGGAAAATGACTAGTATAAATTCGAAAAGAGAAATCTTAAGGCCGCTTTGCTCAGAAAACGACTAGTATAAATTCAAAAAGAAGAATCTTAGGGTCAAAAGGCACTCTTTGTTGGGTAAAATAGGTGACTGTTGGGCAATGTATTGGTCAACCATAAATTTTATTAGCAAATAAAGAGAGGACCTGGCTTTTGTGCCGGGTCCTCTCTTGTCATTAGGCTATTTTGCAACAGCCCCTTTTGTTTGGGCTTTGTTGTTGGTTAGATGGCTCGGGCCATTCTCCTTTCAATCATTCTAGCTTTCTTATCGTAATATCGCCTGGGAGGAATCTTCGACCAACGGAAGGTTTGACAGAAAAAAGGGCCATATTCTTTGGGGGCAAATCACGATATTTGGACATACGAACATATTGGGCAGCCGAAACTCGGCTGCTAGCGCGAGTCGAGCTTGTGAGGGCCATGCCATACAAAAGAATCCTAAATTACGCCAAATAATTCAAGTAAAGTCATCACCAGGTATCCGACCCAGACCAAGGCAAAGACGTGTGAATACAGAAGAAAGCCGTTGTAGTCCTTATTAGCCCTGAGCTTATCCTTTTCGGATTGCCATCCTTTTGTGGTATAGATTTTGTAGGATTCTATGAGGTATAGCAAGGCGAATAGGGCAAGTAGGGCAAGTATAGATAAAGGACGATGTCATTGAGGTGATTCTCTAGAAATTGAATAATAGCTTGCATAGCTTCCCCTATAGATATATTCAAAGGCAGTCAGAGATAGTAGTATTCTCTAGTTAAAAAGCTTAATTAGTTGAAACCGGCTGTAGGCTTAATGCTAACCTAATACTGTTGTAGTGCCTAGTATTATTATACTTAAAAATCTAGAGTTCGAGACTATTTAAGTAATTCAACATATATTCAACCCAACATCGCTTCTAACTTGGGTGCTCATAATTATTACTTTGATTATAGAAATTTATAAATGCTATACAATGTGTCCCCATAAATGATAGTCTCTCGTCTTATTTACGGGGACACACGTATATTGCACATCAACGTTTCGAATAAACGTGCTAGTTGTATCGTATCGACAAAAGCATTAGTCAGATCATCTTGCTTAGTGCTCCAAGGATTTCATTACCTATTTTGCTTCATAACAATTGCATATATAGGTTTTATACTAATACTTTGTTTGCTTAATCGTTTGCGGAGTACCTTTGTAATAAACCGTACCATAAGGGGCGGAAGACCATACTGTTATAACTCTTGATGACCCGCCATATTCACTAGCATAGGTGCTAACATTCATTGCTTTAGAACTGGAATTCAGTATCTTGTTAAAAGATGATTCAAGAGTAGACCTGCTAAAATATAAAATTATCTCATATACCACAAGATAGCCTGCGGATCCTGGTACAACAAAAGTAACAATCAGGTCTTTTATGATATTGATTATTCCAGATGAGGATAGGTTTTTGTACTTAAAGTAATTATCTATAATCACTTTGGTTTGAGCTCGTGTCAAAAACTCTTCCTTGTAATAATCAACATTTGCACCATACGGATTTGTTGTATAGGTAATCTTGCCACCATTTGGCAAATAATATCGACCATAGCTATTATCAGCAGTTGGCGAATATGTAGAAGTTAATTCTAGCAAATCAGAACCTTTATTGTAAGAACTCGTAATAATACTCCGCTGAGTTGAGTATTTGTTATCTAAGTTTGCCTTGTGGATTCCATAATGTTACATCATGTCTTGGCTATCTAGCTGAAGTTTAATCAGATCCAGATTTGTCTCGTAGTCTCTATCGAGAACTTGCAAATCTTTCTCTAACGAAACACCTTGAGCAAACGTTTGTGAGACGGGAATAGTAAAGACCATCAATAGCGATAAAAATAACATAATGAATCTAGATCTCGCTTTCATAGTGCCTCCTTTTAAATCTAGTATTCGGAATAAGTCATGACTTAACAGTATTATATTAATAGAGAAATTATTTATCAATGTATCCATGTTAAATGCTCGTAAAGTTTATGTAAATCATTAGTAATATAATATCGAAGGATAACTGTAGCACAAGCAAAAACAAAGCATAATCATCAACTTAGTTCTAGTTGATGAGAAAAGCCGGTGAATTGGGATTTAGACTGAAATTAACTGACAATAATAGGTGAGGTGTGCTCCTTTTTTACTTTTTTCATGACGATGTCCCCATCATGACCAGCTCTATTCAAAGAATACGTTAAGCTAGAAACAAGTGAGGAAATTCTTTTGCGCTCCCTGGGCACAATGATAGATAAGTCAAACTAAGTCCTAGTTGCAAGGATTGAACTGGAAGTTACTTTGACATTAAGGTGCAAATCCCAAAACACCTCTAATCTCCAATTCCCATCCCTTTTGCTCTATAATAGGAGGACGAGACCAACCCGATAAGGAGGGGTAATGAAATATTCAGCTTGGATACGACAATTGGATAAGGGCTTAGTGAAGGGAGCTTACCTTTGCCTGATTACCGAACCCTATCTGTGGGAGGCAATGAAGAGGGTCATCCTCTCGGACATCGTGGGGGAAGGGCTTAGGGACTTCAACTATGACCATATGAATTTTAGGGAGACAAGCCGCCAAGAGCTGGAGAATGCGCTGGAAACGATGCCGATGATGGCAGACCAGCGGGTTATCGTCTTGGAGGATGTGCCTTTAGATAGAGATCAGGTGAAGAAGTATGAGGAAGAGCTGAGGGTTCTTTCGGATTATTTGGCGGAGCCTAATCCATCGACGGTGCTGTTTATGGGCTTTCGGGGAGAGAAGCCATATGCCGGCAAGCTGTTTAAGGAGATGCAAGTTTATCTGGAGCGGGTTGAGCTTAGCAGGCTTGGACCGGGCGAGCTGGAAAGTTTCATCGTGAAGAACTTGCAGAAGAGCAAGCTTGTGGTGGAAAAGGGCGTCGTGGATGAGATCATTCGGGCATCGGCTTATTTGGATCAAAAGTCGGAAGCTAGCTTGTATGATGTGGCCAACATGTTGGACCAGGTGAAGGGGACGGAGATCAGAGGAAGGGTGAGCCTGGACGGGGCAAGGAGCGTCATGGTGGAGGATGTTGAGGACAATATTTTCCGCCTGATGGATGCAATCAGCAACCGAGATGCGGCCAGCAGCCTGAAGCTTTATCGTGGATTTATTTCGCTTGGCAAGAATGAGCACCAGCTGTTTACCATGATTATCCGCCAATTTCGCAACCTGATTGGGGTGAAGGCAATGGCGGAGAAAAGGATCCCCGACCGTGACGGCATGAAGAGGCTGAATCTGAAGCCCTTTGAGTACCAGAAGCTGAGAGGGCACATTGGTCGCTTTAGCATGGATGAGCTGTTGGCGGACTATCAGAAGATATTTGATATACACAAGAGGAGCCGGCTGGGTAATACGGATTTTAACCTGATGGTGGAGACCTTTTTGGTGGAGGCAAGCCTGCGGAAGTAGGCCGGAAGAGGCGTGCTTGGCGACTTTTGGCTTGGGGGCAGGCAAGGTCAAAAGTGGAAGGAAAAACTGAAAAATCTGTTTGCAGTCTACAAATGATTGTGATATACTGTTTCGGTATCACGCGAGGAGGTGAGAGAATGGCAAATATTAAATCAGCAAAGAAAAGAATTCAAATTGCAGAGCGTAATCGCTTAAAGAATAGAAGCAAGAAGACAGAAGTGAAAACTTACATCAAGAAGTTTGATCAAGCAATTGAGGCGAACGACGCTAACGAGGCAAATGAATTGCTAAAAGTTATCGATAAGAAACTCAAAAAAGCTGCCCTCTCGAGTGCTGTTTCTAAGAATGCGGCAAGTCGTAAAGTAAGTCGACTTCACAAGAGATTAAACGCTCTATCAGCAAATTAATTATTTCGAGCATTGCCCATAAGCTGTCATCCTGAGGATGGCAGTTTTTTATTGGGTTGATGCGGGATATGTTATACTAAGGCTTAGTTTAATGGCTTTCATAGAGGCGAGGAGTGCATGTGAAGAAGGTTGAAAAAGAGACAACCAAGGAGAATAAAAACAGCAATAAGGCCTTCCTAAAGGCGCTGAAGGAGTGGGTATTGCCCATCATCTTGGCGCTGGTGGTTGCCTTATTGTTCAGAGGCCTAATTGGTGGAGCGACCAGCGTTTCAGGCCAATCCATGGAGCCCAGTTTAGAGAATGGGGACATCCTGTATGTGAGCAAGCTGCCCACTTATACGAAGGATTACGAGCGGATGGACATCGTCATACTGAATCCACCTCTTGCCCGCATATCGGCTAGCATGGAGCATGAGAAGGATCATTTTGTTAAGCGCATCATCGGCCTGCCTGGAGAAAAGGTAGAGATTAGGGATGGGCTGATTTATATTGATGGGCTTTGGCTGCGTGAGTTTTATCTCAAGGAGCCTTTGACGGATAGCTACCTTGAATCATCTTGGCAGCTCGGTGAAAATGAATACTTCGTCCTCGGCGACAACAGGGGACACGGCATGAGTAATGACAGCCGCCTCTTCGGGCCCATCAGGGCGGAAGATATATTAGGGGTGGTGCGTTTTCGGATATGGCCCATCAATCGCTTCGGGGGCATATAAGGAGTTCTTATGAAGGGATCACAACAAAAAAACATCATGAAGCCCTCCGGCAAGAGTATGGAGCTTTTGGATTGGATAAAGACGATAGGGGGAGCAATCCTTATCGCCTTTCTTTTAACACAGTTTGTTTTTAGTGCGACCACGGTCAAAGGCCGGTCCATGGAGGACACCCTGCATGATAACGACA
The DNA here is from genome assembly GCA_964346245.1 of uncultured Peptoniphilaceae bacterium. GTDB lineage: Bacteria > Bacillota > Clostridia > Tissierellales > Peptoniphilaceae > CAYFUF01. The sequence goes on from CAYFUF010000004.1 coordinate 5,048, forward strand.
GACTTTTTGTGTGGAAGATGGGTGTTTCGGGCGACAGCCTCAATAGGGGAGACATCATCGTCTTTCATGCGCCCGGGGCAACCAAAGAGGATTATATCAAGCGGGTAATTGCCTTTTCCCACGAGTACGTGCAGATTAAGGACGGGCTAGTTTACATCAATGGAGACCGCTTGGACGAACCCTACATCAACACCGCCTATACCCACACCCTCATGAACAGCGAGTGGTATGTGGGTGAAGACGAGATTTTCGTTTTGGGCGACAACCGCATTGAAGGGGCCAGCCGGGATAGCCGCATATTCGGCCCCATTCCTGTCGACAGCATCGTCGGCCGCGCATTTTTCAAATTCTACCCCTGGAGCGACCTAGGAGGGATATAGGAGTACTATGAGCAATAATCAAGAACATATTCGAAATTTTTCCATCATTGCCCACATCGACCACGGTAAGTCCACCTTGGCCGACCGCCTCATCGAGTACACGGGTGCGGTCACTAAGCGGGAGATGCGCGACCAGCTCCTAGACTCCATGGATTTGGAGAGGGAGCGGGGAATCACCATCAAGCTGAAGGCCGTCCGCCTCCTCTATGAGGCGAAGGATGGGCAGATTTACCAGCTCAATTTGATCGATACGCCGGGCCATGTCGACTTCAACTACGAAGTCAGCCGCAGCCTGGCTGCTTGCGAAGGGGCCATCCTCATCGTCGATTCCACCCAAGGCGTCGAGGCACAGACCTTGGCTAATACCTACTTGGCGATGGACCAAGACCTGGAGATTCGCCCCGTCATCAACAAGATTGACCTGCCCTCGGCAGACATCCCCCGCGTCAAGGCAGAGATTGAGGAAATCCTCGGCTTCGATACCGATGGAATCCCCTTGATTTCGGCGAAAGACGGCATCAATATTGTGGATGTGCTGGAAGATATCGTCGCCAATATTCCTGCGCCTAGTGGTCATGAGGATGGCCCACTTAAAGCGCTCATCTTTGATTCCTACTACGATAGCTACAAGGGCGTTGTCATGTATGTCCGCGTGGTGGACGGTCAGATTAAGCCGGGAGATGAGATTCAGCTGATGGCAACAGGAAAAGTCTACGAAGTCGATGAAGTCGGCTACACCGCCCAGGGCGCGGTAGCTGCGGACATATTAGGTACAGGCGATGTAGGTTTCGTCGTCTGCTCCATCAAAACTATCGGTGATGCCCAGGTGGGCGACACCATCACCAAGCCAGAAAGGCCTGCCGACAAGCCACTGCCTGGCTACAAGAAGGTGGTACCTATGGTCTACGCCGGCATCTATCCCGCGGAAGGGGAGAGCGTCAACGGCGTTCGGGAAGCCTTGGAAAAGCTGCAGATAAACGATGCTGCCCTCGTCTTCGAGAAGGAGAATTCCGTTGCTTTAGGCTTCGGCTACCGATGTGGTTTCTTGGGCATGCTCCACATGGAGATTATTGAGGAGCGCCTAAGCCGAGAGTTCGAATTGGACATCATTGCCACAGCTCCCTCGGTTATCTACAACATCCACATGCACGATGGCCGCGTCCTCGACGTGCAAAACCCTGCCGACTTCCCCGACCCTACAGAGGTTAACTTCGTCGAGGAACCAGTCGTCAAGGCGACCATCATGACCCCTAAAGATTACATCGGCACCATCATGGAGCTGTGCCAGCAGCGCCGGGGCGAGTATAAGGACATGCAGTACCTGGATGAATACCGGGTAAGCATCATCTACGACATCCCCCTCAACGAGATTATTTACGACTTCTTCGATGCCCTAAAATCCAAGACCAGGGGATATGCCAGCTTCGACTACGAACTCATCGGCTACCAACGGTCCGACCTGGTCAAGCTGGAAATCCTCGTCCACGGGGAATCGGTCGATGCCCTTGCCCTCATCGTCCACAAAGATTCCGCCTACGAGAGAGGCCGCAAGATTTGCGAAAGCTTGAAGAAGGAAATTCCCCGCCACCAATTCGCCATCCCCATTCAGGCGGCGATTGGGTCCAAGATCATCGCCAGAGAGACCGTCTCGGCCATGCGCAAGGATGTCTTAGCTAAGTGCTACGGTGGCGATATCTCTCGAAAGAAAAAACTCTTGGAGAAGCAGAAGGAAGGAAAGAAGAGAATGCGCCAGGTGGGCAACGTGTCCATTCCCCAAGACGCCTTCCTGTCAGTCCTCCGCTATGATGAGGGTGACTAGGTCCGCCGCCAACACCTAACCAAGCAACTTTTGAAGATTAGGATGGGGCTGGGCATTTCCCACATAAAAACAAACAAAGGAAGGAGCTAAGGATGACCAAACCATTAGGAATCTATTTGCACCTTCCTTTTTGCGTGGAAAGGTGTATCTACTGCGATTTTCTCACCTTTCCCCACGCCGACAAGCACCAGGAACCCTACCTAGAGGCCCTGGTTGAGGAGATCCACCAGGACAGCGCCAGGCGGGACTTGGCTGGCTATGTGGTCGACTCCATCTTCCTGGGTGGCGGCACGCCCAGCCTCCTTGAACCCGACCAGCTGGACAAGCTATTTGCCGCCCTCCACCAGGTCGTCACCATCAGTCCCGACTGCGAGGTAACCATCGAGGCCAACCCCGCCACGCTGGATGAGACCAAGGTCGCTGCCTACCGCCGCCTGGGCATTAACCGCGTATCCCTGGGAATCCAGTCCATGAACCAAGACCTCCTGACCTTCTGCCTCCGCAACCACAAGCCGGCTGATGTGGTCGAGGATATTGCCCTCCTTCGCCGGCATGGCATCGACAACATTAACTTCGACCTGATCTACGCCATCCCCAAGCAAACCGAGGCGGACATCAAGGCCGATTTGAAGTGGATAGAAAAGCTCCAACCGGGCCATGTCTCCTGGTACTCCCTCATCATCGAGGAGAAGACCCTCCTCCACCACTATATAAAGAAGGGTTTGGTCAAGCCCCTGGACGAAGACACGGAATTCACCTTTATGGGCTTTGTCCAAGACGGCCTAGAAAGCCTAGGCTACGCCCAATACGAAAACTCCAACTACGCCAAGCCGGGCAAGCAGTCCCGCCACAACCTCAAGTACTGGTCAAACCAAGACTACTGGGGCCTGGGGCTGGGCGCAAGCTCCTACCTCGGCGGCGACCGCTACCAAGTAACATCCTCCTTCACGGACTACCTCGATTTAGTCGCAAACAAGCTGCCCACCTGGCAAGTAGAAAGCCGAACTCCAACAGATGACCTCTTTGAGCAAGTCATGATGGGTTTTCGCAAAGTCAGCGGCATCAGCCGCCCCGATTTCCAGGACCGCAATGGGGTCGACCTACTAGCCACCTGCCCCGCCTTTTTTACCGACCAAAAGGCAAGAGGCCTTATAGACTGGGATGACCAGGCCGTCTGGCTGACCAAACAAGGCTTCCGCTTTCAAAATGATGTCTTGGTGGACTTTTTGATTGCGCTGGAGGAGGGTGTGATTTAGGTGGGTTTGGTGGGGGCTGGGTTTGCCAAGGTTTGCTGGGGTTTTGCCAGGGTTGGGACCTTTTGGGACGTTTGGGCCATGCCATGACGGCGCAGCGGCTTCGCGCCCCGCGCCCTGTCCCCACAAAAGGTGACTTTTCTGGAATTGTGATGTCGGGAAAATGGCTCGCGGCATACCAAATCAAATAAAAGTGGAATTTGGTATGCCGTTTTTGGCGGCCGTGTCATACCAAACGAGAGAAAAGTGAAATTTGGTATGTCATTTTTGGTGGCCGCGTCATACCATATTGAGGAAAAGTGGAATTTGGTATGTCGATTTCGCTGACGTATGTCCCCACAAATCGAGGAAAAGGGCCATTTGGTATGACTAGAGTCCCTCAGACAGTCCCCACAAAACGGGGAAAAGTGGAATTTGGTATGAAAGTTTTGTTGCGGGCGACCCCACAAAACGGGGAAAACGGGGATATGGTATGAAAATGTTGGGACGAGAGGGCGGGGGCAGGCGAAATCGCCGCCTGCGGCGGCATTTCGCCTGAAAGGGCGCGGGACCTTGCACCCTGGGGACGACTCCGACCCGTGATATAGACAGCAATAGAAGCAGCGGTCGCAAGACCCCGCGCCCTGGTGCGGTTTGGGCCGCCGGAGGCGGGCCAAACCGCTGCCCCCGCTCATGGCCCTGCATCTTCCACAAATCAAGAAACAGCCCTGAAGCCCCTAGGGGCTTTTTTTTGTGCGCAGAAAAAAGAAATAATGGCACCCCCCTTGACAAAGGCGGCGGCAACCCTTAAACTAGTATTAGCACTCAAGACAATAGAGTGATAATAACGAAAAAGGAGGGCAAGATGGACGATAGAAAACATTTCATACTTGGTGCAGTCTTGCGCTCGTATATCGATTCGGCTGAGCCGGTTGGGTCAAGGTCTCTGCAGAGGGATTACGATTTGAATATCTCAGCAGCGACAATACGAAATGAGATGAGCGACTTGGAGCACTTGGGTTACCTTATGAAGGCGCATACGTCTTCGGGTAGAATCCCATTACCGCTAGCTTACCGCTGGTATGTGGATGAGATTCAAAGCAAGGGCTTGAGCTTACCAAAGATTCCAGCACTGGTGGATAAGAGTTTGCTCAATCAGTCGAGTGAGTTAAAAAATATAGTAGATACGGCTTTGGAGATTTTGGCGCAGAGCACCAACTATGTGTCCTTTGCCCTATTACCAAAGAGAACCGACGATAAGCTGGAAAGCTTGGAATTTATCAGAGTTTCTGACCAAGAGGTTTTGCTGGTCATGGTTTATCACAGCCGACTAGTCAAGACAGATCTCATCTATTTGAAGGGGGACTACAGCGATAACCGGATTGCTCGGGCAAAGGAAGTCCTGCAAGGGATGCTGGTTGGCAAAGAGCTGGGCTTGATCGATTCGATTCTTCATTCCTACTTTTTCAGTTCATCCAGCTTGAAGACCAACTTCTTGGCGGAGGTTGTGCCCATCATCCAAAAGCAAGTCCGGGAAAGCTTGGAGCCAAGCTTGACCTTCAAGGGCTTGAGTAGGTTGTATGAGATTGATGATTACGGTTCTTGGGACGAGACGTCTGCTTTTATCGGACAGTTGCAGCATAGCGACGATTTGGTGGACCTCTTGAGCGACAAGAATGATAAAGATATTGAGATATATATTGGCGATGAAAGTGACATCACTTATCTGTCCAATTCCAGTATCATCGCCGCGCCTTTCCAAGTATCCGATACGTTTAAAGGAAAGATAGGCATCATCGGCCCCACCAGGATGCAGTACCAGAAGGTATTGTTCGATGTGGCCATGATCGGTCGATACATTGGCTCGATAGCCGCCAGATGATGGTGGATGAGATAGAGAAAGTTGAGGGATTGAATGGCAAAAAAAGAGTATGAAAATAAAAGAGAAGAGATACCTGAGGAACAGGACCTGCTTGAGGATGAAGTGATCGAAGCAGAGGAAGTCATCGAGGCTGAAGAAGTCACCGATGATGCAGGCGCTCAAGTGACTGATAAAGAGACCAGTCAGGAAGTAGAAAAGTTGCAAAACCAGGTGCTCCGCTTACAAGCGGACTTCCAGAATTTTCAGAACAGGGTAGCAAGGGAAAAAGAGAACACGATTCACTATGCGAACGAAAACCTGATGATCAAGATTCTGGATGTGGTCGACAACTTCGACCGCGCTTTGGCTACTGAGAAGGAGCACGACGCCTTCTTTGAGGGCATGAGCCTGATCAGAAAGCAATTGCTAACCGCTCTGGAATCCAGCGGCTTGGAAGAAGTGGCATCGGATGGCGAAGTCTTTGACCCTAACCGCCACAACGCCGTCCTTTCGGAAGAAAGCGACGAGATGGAGTCCGGCTATATTACAGAGACTTTGCAGAAGGGTTATGCGCTGAACGGCAAGGTAATCCGCCCTGCCATGGTGAAAGTTGCTAAATAAGCAGAAACAACCGCAT
>CAYFUF010000004.1:11076-37642 GCA_964346245.1 uncultured Peptoniphilaceae bacterium
AGCAGAAACAACCGCATCAGCAGAAGCGGCTGAAATGGCAAAAAGGGAAATAAGAAAAAGGAAAAAACATGGGCAAGCGCCCTTGAAGCAATAGAGACAGACAGAACGAATAAGAATATGGAGGCAAAATAATATGGGAAAAATTATTGGAATTGACTTAGGTACAACAAACTCAGCAGTAGCTGTTATGGAAGGTGGTAAGGCCACCATCGTAGAGAACGTAGAAGGTAATAGAACGACACCTTCCATCGTTGCCTTTACAAAGGACGGGGAAAGATTAGTTGGTGAGACCGCTAAGCGTCAAGCCATCATGAACCCTGAAAGAACCATTGCATCAATTAAAAGGGAGATGGGCTCCAACCACAAGGTAGACATCGATGGCAAGAGCTATTCACCTGAAGAGATTTCTGCAATGACTCTGCAAAAATTGAAAGCTGACACGGAGAGCTACCTTGGCGAGACGATCACTGAAGCAGTCATTACGGTACCTGCTTACTTTACCGATGCTCAACGTCAAGCAACCAAGGATGCTGGAAAGATCGCCGGTTTGGATGTTAAGCGAATCATCAACGAGCCAACGGCAGCAGCCCTTGCTTACGGTGCAGATAAAGAGACAGAACAATCCAAGATTATGGTTTATGACCTTGGTGGTGGTACATTCGACGTTTCCATCCTTGAGGTAGGCGACGGCGTATTTGAAGTATTGGCTACCCGTGGTAACAACCATCTTGGTGGTGATGATTTCGATAACATCATCATGGACTACATCGCTGAAGAATTCATGAAGGAAAACGGCGTTGACCTTCGCAAGGATCCTACGAGCGACCAGAGATTGAAGGATGCTGCAGAGAAGGCAAAGAAGGAACTTTCTTCTACAACCACATCAAACATCAGCCTTCCTTTCATCACGGCAGTAAACGGCCAACCTGTCCACTTAGATATGAACTTAACTCGCGCTAAGTTCGACGAGTTGACTGCTAGCTTAGTCAAGAAGACGGAAGGTCCTATCCATGACGCTTTAGCTGATGCAGGCATCGATGCTTCTGAACTCAACAAGGTTCTGCTTGTTGGTGGTTCGACCAGAATCCCAGCAGTACAAGCATCCGTCAAGAAGATTACTGGTAAGGATCCTCAAAAGGACATTAACCCAGATGAGTGTGTTGCCTTAGGTGCAGCTATTCAAGGTGGTGTCTTATCTGGTGAAGTGAAGGATCTCTTGCTCCTTGATGTCACCCCACTATCCCTTGGTTTGGAAACACTTGGTGGCGTAACAACCGTATTAATCCCAAGAAACACAACCATTCCTACCAAGAAGAGCCAGACCTTTACAACCGCTGCAGATAACCAAACCTCAGTAGACATTCATGTCTTGCAGGGTGAACGTGAGATGGCCGTCGACAATACAACCTTGGGCCGCTTCCAATTGGAGGGAATCCCAGCAGCTCGCCGTGGCATTCCACAAATTGAAGTTACTTTCGATATTGACGCTAACGGTATTGTAAACGTCAGCGCTAAGGATCAAGGCACAGGTAAAGAGCAGAAGATTACCATCACTTCTTCAACCAACTTGAGCGAAGATGAAATCAACCGCAGAGTACGTGAGGCTGAGGAATTTGCTGAGGAAGATAAGAAGAAGAAGGAATTGATCGATGCGAGAAACCAAGCAGAATCACTAGCTTACCAAACGGAGCAAACTCTGGGCGAGCTTGGCGACAAGATCAGCGCAGACGAGAAGAGCCAAGTAGAAGCTAAGATCAAGGACCTTCGCGATGTCATGACCTCCGAGAACGTGGACGATATCAAGTCTCGCACAGAAGAACTAACAACTGAATTAAACACTATCTCTCAGAAGCTCTACCAGGATGCTGGCGCTGAAGCAGGAAATGCCGGCGCAGCTGGTGGTGATGACGACGTAATCGACGCAGATTATGAAGTTGTCGATGAGGACGACGATAACAATTAATTTGGCGTGTTTAGCTAAATAACTAAGATTGGGGCGCTAAGGCGCCCTTTTCTTATTGATTGAAATCGAGTACAATAATACGATGTATCGAAAAGATCATGAGATAGTGACGAGATGGAAGAGACGATGTGTGAAAGGAAGCTATTTTGAAAAACCCTTACGAGTTACTGGAGGTGACAGAAACCGCCTCCCTTGAAGAGATAAAGAAATCCTATAGGAAGAAAGCCAAGCAGTATCACCCCGATTTGAATCCGGGCGATGCCGAGGCAGCCGAGCGCTTCAAAGAGCTCAGCGAGGCCTACGCGATCCTGTCCGATGAGGAGAAGAGGAGAAAGTACGATACCTATGGCGCCGCAGCCTTCGAGAATGGAGGCATGGGTGCTAGTGGTTTCGATATGGGCGGTTTCGCCGACCTCTTCGACATCTTCGATTTGTTCGGCGGTGGCAGTAGAGCGAGAAGGGAAAACCCCAACGCCCCAAGGCAGGGGGAGGACATCCACTTCGAGCTTGTGGTTTCCTTTAAGGAAGCGGTCTTTGGTTGCGAGCGGACCATAAAGGTACCTACGGAGGTCGCTTGTTCCTCTTGCCACGGGCATGGCACAGCGGATGGCAAGCAGGCTGAAGTTTGCCCAACCTGCCACGGTACGGGAGAGGTGCAGGAGCGGTCAGTCAATGGCTTCATGAGCTTTGTCAGAAATGTGACTTGTCCAACCTGCCACGGTAAGGGCAAGCTGATAGAAGAAGTCTGCGACGACTGCCATGGCAGCGGTAGGGAGATGATGAAAAAGTCCGTGAAGATTCAGATTCCTGCCGGTGTGGATGATGGGAATATGATGCCGATCCGGGGGCATGGCCATCAGGGAAAAAATGGTGGTCCAAACGGAGACCTCTATGTGATCTTCCGTGTGGAAGAGTCGGATATCTTCACTCGCCAGGGCGACAACCTCTACTTCGAGTTGCCGATAAGCTTCCCACAAGCAGCTTTGGGTGACACGGTGAAGGTGCCTACACTTGACGGACCTCAGGATGTTGAGATACCAGCCGGCACGCAAACGGGCAAGCGCTTCACACTGAAGGGTCAAGGCGTAACCAATGTGAGGACGAAGCGGAGAGGAAACATCATTTTCGATGTTTTCGTCGAAGTGCCTAAGCACTTGAATGATGACCAAAAGGATGCTCTTCGCGCCTACAGCAAGACGATGGGCGAGAGCCCGGAAGGAGTGAAGAAGTCCTTCTTTGACAAGGTAAAGGATATTTTTGATTAATGGAATACATTCGTTTAACCCTGCGTTACCCAAGAGAATTGAATGAAGACGTCGATGAGCTGGTTGGAAATGCTCAGGCAATTGGCAGTGAGATTATTGACCTGAACATGATCCAGTCTTACCAGAGTCACGCCCCCAGCTGGGAGTTGGCCGACATCCAAGATCTGTACAAGCAGATGCGAAAGGATAACGCGCTCTTAGATGAGGATGTGACCATCCAGCATGTCTACTTTGAAGATAGTAAAGCGGGCAGCCGAGCGCTAGACGCCCTCTGCCGCCATTTTTATGAGCAGTATGGCGGGCAGATAGAGGTGGTCGACGAAAGCGTCATCAACAACGATGGTTGGGACCAGGAGTGGAAGAAGTACTACGAACCCATAGAGATTGGCAGCAAGATTTTGGTCCTGCCAGCTTGGATGGACGAGCCAGAAACAGATAGGCGGGTGATTAGGATTGACCCGGGGATGGCCTTTGGAACGGGCAGTCATGACACCACCATCCTCTGCTTGGAAGCCATCGAGCATGTGAATTTACAAGATAAAAAGTTATTAGATATCGGCTGCGGGTCGGGTATCCTGTCCATCTTTGCTAAGATGCAGGGGGCCTCATCCGTCGAAGCCGTTGATATAGATGTTGATGCTCTGGATGCAACCAGAAGGAACGCCGAGCTGAACGGCGTGGAGATTAAGGCCTACGAGTCCGATTTGCTCGGTGAGGCTAAGGGACCTTATGACATCATCGTCGCCAACCTCCTAGCAGGCCTAGTCATTCAACTCTTGGATGATGTGGACAGCTTTTTGGCGGAGGGCGGCCAACTGATTTTATCGGGCATCCTGGTCGAGAAGTCGCCAGCCGTTCAAAAGAAGTTGCAGGAAGTGGGCTTTGCGGTCACCGAGGAGCGAATCTCCGATGAATGGGCAATGCTTAGGGCCGCTAGAAAGGACCAAGCATGAAGCGTTTCGCCTTTAAGACCCTAGGCTGCAAAGTGAACCAATACGAGACGGAGGCAATGGAGGAGCTCTTCCTCCAAAGGGGATACGTGAAGGCAGACTCCGAGGAAGAGACCGATGTCTACGTGGTCAACACCTGCACGGTAACCAGCGCATCGGATGCCAAGAGCCGCCAGCAGATCAACCGCATAAAGCGGAAAAATCCGCAGGCAATCGTCGCCGTAGTCGGCTGCTATGCCCAAGTCGCACCCGAAGAAATTGAAGCCTTGGAGAATGTCGATATCATTCTGGGGACCAAGGGGAGGGCCATGTTGGTCGACCTAGTCGAAGCGGTTAAGGAGGGGGAAGAGCCCATCATCCGCGTCAATGACCTGGAAGATGACCGGGCTTTTGATGAGCTCGCGATATCCACCGAGTTGGCTAAGACGAGGGCAACCATCAAGATCCAGGAAGGCTGCGACATGTTTTGCACCTACTGCATTATCCCCTACGCCAGGGGGCACATTGCCTCTCGGCCGATGGAGTCCATCATCAAAGAAGTGGAAGACCTAGCAGGCAAGGGCTTCAAGGAATTTGTCTTAACAGGCATCCACGTCGCCTCCTACGGCAAGGACCAAGGAGGGACGCTTGATCTGATGGATGTCATCGAGGCAATCGCAAAGATTGATGGTGTCGACCGCATCCGTTTATCCAGCATGGAGCCTCGCTGGGTAAGCGCAGACCGTTTGCAGAGACTCAAGCAGATTCCCCAGTTTTGTGACCACTTCCACCTGTCCCTGCAGAGTGGGTCGGATGAGATATTGCGGCTCATGAACCGCAAATACGACACCAGCCTCTATAAGGAGAAGGTGGACTTAATCAGGGAATTTTATCCCGACTGCGGGATTACCACGGATGTCATCGTCGGCTTTCCAGGTGAGAGCGAGGAGAACTTCCAAGAGACACTACATTTTGTGCAAGAGATCCAATTTTCGCGGATCCACATCTTCCCCTACTCAGCTAGGGAGGGGACGCCGGCTGCCCTATTTGATGGTGCGGTCGACCCTCAAGTGAAGAAACGTCGAGCTGCAAAGCTCAGTGAAATCGAAGAGAAGATGCGCTTTGCCTTCCTCGATGCTCACATTGGTCAAGTTGGTCAGGTCCTCTTCGAAGAAGAGTTGGACCAGGATGGCATGATGTATGGATACACCAGCAACTATCTGCGGGTGGAGGCAAAACATGATTTGTCCAAGATCAATCAGGTTTTACCAGTTACTTTTACCAAACGGGATGAAGACAAACTATTAGTTGTGCTCTAAACCCAAGGGGGAGTAAATGAAATCGAATCGAATTCGGGATTATATTATTAATGTGCTAAACGGGATGGCCTGGGGTCTTTTCTCCTCGCTACTCATCGGCTTAATTATCAAGCAAATTGGAACATTGGCAGGCATCGACCAGCTGATTACCTTTGGTACGGTCGCCCAACGTTTGATGGGACCGGCTATCGGTGTCGGCATTGCCTATTTATTGAAGGCGCCAGCCCTAGTGGTCATCTCTAGTGCCGTCGTGGGGGCCATAGGCGCGGGCTCCCTCATCATCAGCCCCGACACGGTGTCCATCGTCACGGGCGAACCCGTCGGCGCCCTGGTCGCCACCCTAGCAGGAGCGGAAGTCGGCCGCAGGATTGCAGGCAAGACTCCTGTTGATATTGTTCTTGTCCCTATGGTTACCATCATCGTGGGTGGTATCGTGGGCATCTTCTTCGCCCCCTACATATCTGCCTTTATGAACGCCATAGGTGAAGTCATTAACCGGGCAACGGAACTTCGCCCCATCCCTATGGGCATTGCCATTTCCGTTCTCATGGGCATGATCCTGACCGCCCCAATCTCGTCAGCGGCTATCGCTCTGTCCCTCAACCTGACAGGCCTCGCCGCAGGGGCAGCCACCGTCGGCTGCTGCTGCAACATGATTGGCTTCGCCGTCATCTCCTACCGAGATAATGGCATCGGCGGCAGCATTGCCCAAGGCATCGGCACCTCCATGCTGCAAGTGCCTAACATCATTAAGAAGCCAACCATCTGGATTCCAGCCATCGTCTCCTCGGCTATCTTAGGTCCAATCTCCACCACCATCGGCATGGTCTCCAACGCCTCTGGTGCAGGCATGGGCACAAGCGGCCTAGTCGGCCAATTTGCCATGCTAGAGGTCATGGGCAACAGCCCTCAAGTCCTTCTGGAGATTGCCCTCATGCACTTCATCCTTCCTGGCGTAATCAGCTATCTGGTTTATGTCGCCATGTTCAAATCGGGTAAGATTGTAAAAGGAGACCTGAAGCTGCACGTCAATTAGTGAAAAGACAGGCCTCGACTGACCAACAAGAAAAGAAAGGTGGTAGCATGCAAGATTGTATCTTTTGTAAAATCGCAGGGGGAGAGATCCCAACGGATAAAGTATTTGAAAATGATAAGCTGGTTGCCTTTAAAGACATGTCGCCCAAGGCGCCGGTCCACTACCTTTTCGTACCTAAGGCCCACTACGATTCAACCAACGCCCTAAAGGAAGATGCCTCCATCGTGAAGGACATCTTCGAGGCAATCGTTGAGGTTGCCGAGCGGGACGGCTTCGCTGAATCGGGTTACAGGGTCGTCAACAACGTGGGTAAGGACGGCCTCCAAACCGTGCCCCACCTCCACTTCCACGTCTTAGCCGGCAGGGAGCTGAAGATTTTGGATACCGATTGATGGGATGAAGGCAGTAGGCGGTTTCTGGTTCAAGCAAGCAAAGATTACTTGCAATGGCCCAATCTTTCGTTTATAATATCCCTCTAGAGACCTGATTGAGGGGGTGAAAAGATTGACAGAAATCCGCGTTGGAGAGAACGAATCTATTGATAGTGCTCTTAAGCGTTTCAAGAGACAATGTGCACGCGCTGGTGTGCTTGCCGAATATAGAAAACGTGAACATTACGAGAAACCGAGCCTAAAGAAGAAGAAGAAATCTGAAGCTGCTCGTCGTAAGAATCGTAAGAGATAATTATTGAAACGAATAGCATAATGGAAGGGTTGCCTGTACGAAAGTGCAGGTAAGCCTTCTATTTTTTTTACGGCTTGTTTTTATCTGAGGAAGCTCGCTTCTTCACATTCTCTACATCACTCCATAAGATTTCCATAATTCTAGGGTATGATAAATAGTAGATAATAATCTTTTCATTCATATTTTCTATTATCTTGTTTAACCAGAGTCATAGGGACGCTTGAGACATGATCAGGTTCCCGCTGTAGAAAGGAGATTGTTCAATGTTACAATCGATGTTCCAAAGGGCAAAAAGATCTCGCATCTTGCCCATGCTCGCTCTGGGACTTCTGCTCGTGACCCTGATCCCTCAGGAAGCCTTCGCTCAGACCTCGGCTAATGCCCCACCCAGCTGGATGAGCTTCATCGCTAAACCGTGGATTAGGACCATCCTCTTAGTGATCGGATTCGCGGCAGTAGTGATAGAGCTTTTCGTCCCCACCTTTGGGGCGGCAACCTTGGTGGCGGTAACCAGCCTCGTCCTCTTCTTCGTCGGTTCCTATTCCATTGGGGACTCGTCTTGGGTAGAGATTATCTTCTTCGTGGCGGGTGCCTTACTGCTCTTTATCGAGGTGACCATAGAGGGCTTCGGCCCTGTGGGTGTTGCCGGTATTGCCAGTATCGCTATGGGTATCGTCGGGTCGGCAGCAGACCCAGGCCAAGGAGCGCTGCAACTAGCGGCTTCCCTAGCAATTGCAACCATCATTGGGGGCTTATTGGTCAAGTCTGGCTACGAGTCGAAGATTTTATCCAAGTCCGTGCTGCGCTCAGTATTATCCACTGAGGACGGCTATGTTGCTAACGTCAACCGCACTGACTTAATAGGACAAGAGGGCGTTGCCCTAACTAGCCTCAGACCCACTGGAGAAATTGAAGTGGAGGGCAAGCGTTACAATGTCCAAAGTGAAGGCGAATTTATTCCTAAGTCGTCCAGCGTCATCGTCATCAGTGTGCGCAATGGACAAATATTTGTGAGGAGGAAAAATGGCTAATTTTTTAGAAGGTAACTTCAGTGCAATTTTCACGATTATCGTTGTTATTATCCTGCTATCCATCTTCTTCTCCTTTGTACCGATTGGTTTGTGGATTACCGCTTACTTCTCTGGTGTAAAGGTTAAGATTTCGGATTTGGTTGGCATGCGTCTGCGCCGTGTTGTTCCGGCCAAGATCATTAACCCCTTAATCAAGGCAACAAAGGCAGGTTTGGACCTAAATATCAACGAGTTGGAAGCCCACTACCTAGCGGGCGGTAACATCAATCTCGTCGTCGATGCGCTTATCGCCGCACAACGCGCAAACATCGACCTCAGCTTCAAGCAGGCAGCAGCAATTGACCTTGCCGGCCGTAACGTATTTGAGGCCGTTCAAGTTTCCGTTAATCCTAAAGTTATCGAGACTCCAGAGATCACCGCAGTCGCCAAGAACGGTATCGAGGTTCGGGCGAAAGCCAAGGTTACCGTTCGTGCCAACATCGAACGCCTAGTTGGTGGTGCTGGTGAAGAGACCATCATTGCCCGAGTTGGTGAAGGTATCGTTACAACGGTCGGTTCCTCCAATGCTCACGCAGACGTCCTAGAAAACCCAGACTCTATCTCCAAGACCGTTTTAGATAAGGGCTTGGACTCTGGTACCGCCTTCGAAATTCTTTCTATCGATATCGCCGATGTCGATGTCGGCCGCAACGTCGGTGCTAAACTGCAAACCGAGCAAGCTGAGGCAGACAAGCGGATCTCTCAAGCCAAGGCTGAAGAGCGCCGTGCGCAAGCTGTTGCAACCGAGCAAGAGATGGTTGCAGAAATTCGTCGCCAACGTGCCAAGGTCGTCGAGGCAGAAGCTCTCGTACCAAAGGCTCTAGCAGATGCTTTAGAGAATGGCCGACTTGGCGTAATGGATTACTACAACATGGAAAACATCATCGCCGATACCAAGATGCGCCAAGCTGTTTCCGGCGAAACACCTAATAGTGATACGAGCGAAGATAGCAACTAGTTGACCGTGCTTGGCTTCAGCCGAGCTTGACCAGGGACAAGTATTCCCTGGTCAGCGGCAAGCCGCTGGTTTATCAAGCGAAGTTCACGAACGGGAAGGAGGCGGCATGGCAAGAAAAGATGATAATAGGCGCAGTGCGTTCGATCAGTTCTTGAGTGCACTCCAAAGCGTTGAGCAAAGAATCAATGAAGAGATAGAGACGAGTAACAAACGGACCGGGGGAAGGAAGTCTCAGCCTCAGACGACTTTTGAACAAAGGCAGGCCCTCAGGAACCGTAAAGCTCAGTCGCAAGGCAGAAGAGAAGCTAAAAAGCAGGCTCCATCCTGGCGTGACCAGGCGCCAACGGGACCTCCGGTGGATGGCCGTCAAACGAGAGGCCGCCAAGAATATCCGCCTCAGCATGACCCGAGAGAGGGGCGTGGCGAGAGAGGCCTTAGGGAAAAGCGCCAACAGTTTTGGCAGGGAAGCATGAATAATCCTCAGCCTAGTCAAGAGGATTGGCGCAAAGCCCAAGAGCAGGAAGCAAGGGAAAAGAAGCGCAGAACGCGAGTTGGTGACTACAGCAATGACAGCCTGGATGAAGAGAGAAACACCTACGGCTTGAGCCCTCGGGAATACGAGGCAATGAAAAGAAGAGCCGAGGCGAACGGGAGGAGCTTGACCGCTCAGTTGAGTAGGGAAGAGCAGGCCCGTGATGACCAGGTCTACTATGATGCAATCTTTGGCGCTGAAAGCGGCAAGGATCTTCAGATTACTAATCTGGAAACCGAGATGGATGGCAACAAGAGCCAGCAAGAGAAGGAAAACCGCGACCTGATTAAGGAAATTCGCTATGAGGCAACGGGCCCTAATCGGCGCAGGCATATTGCCAAAGCCATCGTATGGACCGAAATTTTAAACAAGCCTAAGTCAAAGCGCTAGGTTTTTACAATCGAATAGTACACGGATGAACTAATCTCTGGAGCTTGCGGCTTATGGCTTGATGGGGTTAGTTCATTTTATCTGCCGGGGGCTTGGGTATGGTAGAATAGAGAAAAGAAATTAACCGTAAAGGAGAGCTATGACACAAACGACTTGGATTGATCAGAAGAGAAACAGCGACGAGATTGCGGCCATGTTCGGTGAGCTTGACCACAACGTGAAAATAATTGAAGAAGGTTTGAATGTGACCATCCGCTTGGAGGATGGAGCAATGGTGGTGACCGGCGAGGATTATGATGTGCGCTCGGCGAAGAAGGTGGTCGAAGGGATGGCCTCCGTCATTAAGCGCCAATCCTTCATCAGCCAGCCTGAGGTTCAGTATCTGGTGGATATGGCCAACAAGGAAACCGACCTGCCTGTGGGCGCCCTCCTCAACGAGGTGATTGTCTCCACGGTCTTCGGTAAGCCTATTCGAGCAAAGACCCTGGGACAAAAGCGCTATGTGGATGCTATCGCCAAAAATGGTTTTACTTTTGGTATAGGCCCAGCAGGTACGGGCAAGACCTATTTGGCGATGGCGATGGCAATCAGAGCCTTTAGAAACAACGAAGTTAACCGGATTATCTTGACCAGACCGGCGGTTGAAGCGGGCGAGAGCCTGGGCTTTTTGCCAGGCGACTTGCAGGAGAAGATTGACCCCTACCTGCGCCCCCTCTACGATGCGATTTATGAGATTCTAGGAGGAGACGCCTTCATCAAGATGAAAGAGAGAGGGCAGATTGAGGTTGCCCCACTCGCTTACATGCGGGGTCGAACCCTGGATAATTCCTTTATCGTGCTGGATGAGGCACAAAATACCACATCAGCTCAGATGAAGATGTTCTTAACTCGCTTGGGATACGGGTCTAAGGCGGTCATTACGGGCGACATTACCCAGGTGGACCTGCCTGTAGGAAAGAAGTCTGGCTTGCAGACGATACAGACAATTCTCAAGGGAATCGATGGCGTGGAGTTCTGCTACTTCAACCGGTCCGATGTTGTCCGCCACCCACTGGTTCAACAGGTCATCGACGCCTTCGAAAAATACGAAGAGAAGAACGCACCAAAGAAGAAGTAAACCAATAGCTTACGAGGTAGATCATGATTAACTTAGCTATCGACAATAGAGACCAAGAGGGCATCCTAGAAGACGAGCTGCTGGAGGAACTCCAGCAGGCTCTTTCTTATGCTGCGGAAGAGGAGGGCTTGGAGGGGGACTTTGAAGTTTCCTTGTCCTTGGTAACGGGAGAAGAGATTCAGGAACTGAATAGGGACTATCGCGGGGTCGATGCGGTGACCGATGTCTTGAGCTTTCCACTGGATGAGGAGGAAGGGGACTTCTTTAAAGAGAATAAGCTGCCCGTGCCTCTCGGGGATATTGTCATATGTATGGACCGCGTAAGGGCCCAAGCTAAGGAACTAGGTCACAGCGACCGCAGAGAGATCCTCTACCTGAGCATCCACTCCTTCCTCCACCTCTTGGGTTACGACCACATGGAGGAAGAGGACAAGAAAGAGATGCGGCAAAGGGAGAAAGAGCTGATGAAGGGGCTGGGGGTCTTTAAGGGCAATCTGCCCGATATCTCCAAGAACCGGAAATTGACGGACAGCTTTAACCATGCAATCGATGGGGTCTTAAACACGGCTAAAAACGAAAGAAACATGAAGGTGGACTTGGTGGTTGCCTTCTTGGTCCTCGCGGTTAGCCTCTTTTTCAACATGTCGAAGACGGAGTTTGCTCTGCTTTCCATCTCCATCATGATGGTCCTATCGGCTGAGACTTTCAACACGGCTATCGAGAACTTTTGCGATGTCTTGGTGGGCGAACACTACCACCCCAAGATTAAGCAAGCTAAGGATGCTGCGGCAGGTGCAGTCCTCATTACCTCGGTGAATGCCATCATCGTGGGCTACCTGATTTTCTTCGACAAGATTGCAAGGATTAGCGATTCCGTCTACATCCGCATACGAAATAAGTCCTCCCATATTGCCTTTATTGTGATAGCTATGGTCCTCATCGCCGTGGTCATCCTGAAAGTTGTCTTTTATCGGGGGCACGGAAGGCCTCTTAGGGGCGGGTCCGTGTCGGGACATGCCGCCTTGGCTTTCTGCCTCGCGACTTTGGCCGCCTTCTTGGTCGATTCGACAGCAATCGCCGTGCTCAGCTACTTGCTGGCGGCACTGGTTGCCCAATCCCGCTATGAGGGAAAGATTCACAGCTTAGGCGAAATCGTTATGGGCAGCCTCCTCGGCATCTTGGTGACGGCAGCGGTCTTTGTCGTTTTGAACATGACCCACCTGCCAGGTTAGGAAGAAGAGAAAAGACAGCGTTTCCTGAAGATCGTAGCAGAGATAGAGCACCTCAAAGGCACAAGCAGAGATAGCCCCTTAAAGATAGCAGCAGAAATTGCGCGTCCGGAAGACAGGACGCGAAAAACAGAAAGAGTACTTATGACATTTCATTCCGGATATTGTAGCGTCATCGGCAGGCCGAATGTGGGGAAATCTACCCTGCTCAACGAATTGATTGGGGAGAAGATCTCCATCATTTCCAACAAGCCCCAGACGACCAGAAATACCATCCAATTAATCTATACAGACGACCGCATGCAGGTGGTTTTTTTGGACACACCAGGTGTGCAGATCCCCAAGAATGAGTTGGGCGAGGCAATGCTCAAGGTTTCTAAAGATGCCCTGGATGGAGTGGACATCTGCCTCTTTGTCACCGATACCAGCAAGTCGATGGGGCCTTTGGACCACAAGATATTGGAAGAGTTACAGAAGCTGAAAGATACGCCCATCATCTTGATTTTAAATAAGATCGATAGCTTGCTGGAAGCTGACCCAGATGAAGAGGCTGGGCCTAGCGAATCCTACCGCCCACATTTGGAGCAGGGGCAGACGGCTGAAGAGTATCTGGATAAGCTGGTAGCGACCTACAAGGATATGGGCCTCTTCCACTCCATCATTGCTCTATCGGCGAAGAAGGGCGACAATATTGATCAGCTGAAGGATGCCATCTACGAGCTGCTGCCCGAGGGACCCATGTATTTCCCCGAGGAGATGATTACCGATCGGTCGGAGCGCTTCGTCGTTTCGGAGATTATTCGGGAGAAGTGCCTAAACAATATGTCCGATGAGATTCCCCACGGCATCTATGTTGCTGTGGATTCGATGAAGATGCGAGAGAACGGTAAGATGATGGACATCCAAGCCACGATTTTTGTGGAGAAGGACTCCCATAAGGGGATGGTTATCGGCAAGGGGGGCAAGATGCTGGGCCTGATTGGCAAGCAAGCCCGCCTGGAGCTGGAGCGCTTCCTGGATACGAGGATTAACCTGAAGCTATGGGTTAAGGTTGAGAAGAATTGGCGCAAGCAGAAGAAGAAAGTGAAGAAGTTCGGCTACGAATAAAGCATTGGCATGCCCACGTAAAGGGCGCATTGCTGGGGACATGGATTGAGGGTTGCTGTGGCACAAGAGACGAAAAATGTGAAGGGAATCGTGTTGAAAACCTACGACTATAGCGATTCGTCTCGCATAGTCGATGTCTTTACGCTGGAGCTAGGCCGCATATCCTTTCTGGCGAGGGGGGCGAAGCGGAACAAGAGCAAGTTTTTGAACCTGACCCAGAGCTTTGTGGAAGCCTCCTTCAACTTGGTGGAAGGCAAGTCCATGTGGTACATCAAGGATGGCCTGCTCAAGGATGCCCATTTGGGGCTGAGGAAGACTTTAGCCCACCTGTCCTGTGCTAGCTTTGCTGGCGAATTGGTCGCTAGTGTGTTGGTTCGGGATAGGGAAGAGGACCTCTTCTTTCTCTTGCAGTCGGTGTTGGGGGCAATCGAGGGGGCTAACCAAGACAAATTGTCCCAGGTCATGGCCGCTTTTTGCCTTAAGGCCGCTAGCTTTCTTGGCTTTCGACCTACCTTGTCCCGCTGTGCCGAATGCGGAGCTAGGCTTGACCACTTGTTCTTTGATTCGCAGGCGGGCGGTATGGTCTGCGATGACCACCAGAGGCCGGGGGCGGTCTTTTTGAGTAGGGAGGATTACGAGCAGATGACCCGCTTTATCCGCTTACCGCTGGCAGAAGTTGCTGACTTAGAAGCCGAGGTCGATTGGCCTAGGCTCAACCGTCTATGCACCGCTTATTTTTTGTACCACACAGGGTCCAAGCCTCCAAAATCAATGACAATGATACAAGAGCTAGGCATTTTGTGATAGAATCATCGGTGGAAATAGTTTGGAGGAAATATGTATTTTCAAGATATGATTTTGAAATTAAAAGATTATTGGGCAAGCCAGGGGTGCACCATCCTCGAGCCTTATGACGTGGAAGTCGGCGCGGGAACCATGAACCCCAATACCTTTTTGCGCGCCTTGGGCCCCGAGCCTTGGCGAGTTGTCTATGTGGAACCGTCGAGAAGGCCTGCGGACGGTCGTTACGGCGAGAACCCCAATCGTTTATATCAGCACCATCAACTGCAGATTATCTTGAAGCCGTCTCCTGCGGATATTCAAGATATCTATCTGAAGAGCCTAGAGACCATAGGCATTGACCCCTTGGTTCACGACATCCGTTTTGTCGAGGACAACTGGGAGGCACCAACCTTGGGCGCTTGGGGCGTCGGTTGGGAAGTGTGGCTGGACGGCATGGAGATTACCCAATTCACCTATTTCCAACAGGTTGGAGGCATCAGCTTAAGCCCAGAATCCGGTGAGATAACCATGGGCCTAGAGCGCATTGCGATGTACATTCAAGATGTAGATAACGTCTACGACTTGCGGTGGAACGAGCATGTGACCTATGGGGACATCTTCCAACAACAAGAATATGAGCATTCAAAGTACTCTTTTGAAACCGCCGATGTGGATTTTCTGAAAGAGGCCTTTACGAGTTACGAGAAGGAAGCCCAAAAGCAGATTCAAGAGAACTTGGTCTTTCCTGCCTACGATTACGTCCTCAAGTGTTCTCATACCTTCAACGTACTTGATGCGCGGGGAGCGATTGCTGTTTCCGAGCGAAATCATTACATTCAACGGGTAAGAGACCTTGCACGCTTGGTTTCGGAGATCCACCTAGCCAAGAGAGAGGAAGCAGGCTTCCCCTTGCTCCACGAAGACAAGGAAGAGGATCAACATGAATAGATATTTAGTCGAGATCGGTGTCGAGGAATTTCCAGCCCGCTTCGTCGAATCCACCAAAGAACAACTTCATAACAATACCAAGAAGCTCTTGGCCGACAAGGGGCTTGAGGTAGGGTCCTACCGTTTGGAATCTACTCCACGCCGCTTTAGCATGTGGCTTGAAGACATCAAACCTTTGGATAAAAGCACGGAGGAGGTCCTTCGAGGTCCCTCAAAAAAGATTGCCTACGATGAAGAGGGCAAGCCCAGCAAGGCCCTGCAAGGTTTCATGAAAAGCAAGGGGCTCAGCGAAGAAGACATTTACTTCGAGACTCAGGGTAAGGACGAGTACGTCTTCGCCAAGGTGAAGAAGGGGCAAATTTCCGTAGAAGACGCCCTCCGAGGGGTAATCCCCGAGGCAATCCGCCAGATTTCCAATCCGAGGTCAATGCGGTGGGGCGGCAAGAACCTGCAATTTTTACGACCCATCCGTTGGGTCCTTTCCTTATACGATGACCAGGTTTTAGATTTTGATTTGGAAGGCATTCCCGTTTCTAACCTGACCAAGGGGCACCGCTTCTTGGGTAAGGCTGAAATCGAAGTGCCTAGCATAGACGCTTATGAGGGCCTTCTAGAAGAGAATTTCGTCATCATCGACGAGAAGACCAGACGGGACATGATCAATCGGGGCCTTAACCGCCTAGCTAGAGAAAATGGCGGCGTTCCCATGATCGACCAGGAGCTTATGGACGAGGTTGTCCACATTATCGAGTATCCGACCGTCTTCTTGGGCAAAATTCCCGAGGAGTACTTGGAGCTGCCTGCGGAGGTTATCATTACGCCGATGAAGGATCATCAGAGATACTTCCCTGTGGTCAAGCCAAATGACAACGCCCTGCTTCCTTACTTCCTCTCTGTTCGCAATGGTGATGACAAGGGCATTGAGAATGTTATCGAAGGCAACGAGCGCGTTCTCGTACCCAGATTGGAAGATGCCAAATTCTTCTACGAGCAGGATTTAAGCAAGAGCCTAGATGAGCATGCCAAGAAGCTAGAGGGCTTGACTTACCATGAGGAGCTGGGCACCATGGCAGACAAGACCAAGCGTCTCGTCTCCTTGAGCCAGCAGATTGGCCGCCGCATTAGCTGTGGGGCGGACACCATTGAGCACTTAGCAAGGGCTGCCGAACTATCCAAGGCAGACCTGGTCACCAATATGGTCATCGAGTTTACCGAGCTTGAGGGCACCATGGGTAGGATCTATGCCAAGAAAGGTGGGGAAAACCCCATCGTTGCCCAGGCAATCGAAGAGCAATACATGCCTAGAAGTTCAGGAGCACCGCTACCAAGCTCTTCGGCAGGTACCATCCTGTCTTTGACTGATAAGATCGACACGATGGCGGGCTTGTTCGCTATCGATGTCTCCGTTACGGGTTCCCAGGACCCCTTCGGTCTGCGCAGAGCAGCCATTGCGATTACGGACCTGCTCCTAGCCGGCAAGATCAACGTCAACTTAGATGAAGTTTTCCGCGATGCCTTGGTGCTCTATGTCGAGCAGCTCGGTCTCGTTTTCGACTACGATGAAGTGATTCAAAAGATTCGCGACTTCTTCTTGGGTAGGCTCAAGGTCCGCTTGAGAGAAGATGGTATCCGCTACGATGTGGTGGATGCAGTCCTAGCCACCCAAGGTTCGGATATCGTGGCTTATGCCAAGAAGGCAAAAGCTGTCCAACGCGTCTTGGATACGGAACAAGGCAACGACCTGATGACAAGCTTTGTTCGCATCGAGAGCATGGCCGACAAAGCGACCACCGACGAAGTGATTGAAGAGAACTTACTGGAAGAAGATAAAGAGATGTTCGATTCCCTCTACCGATCCAAGCAGATTAAAGGAGATATCGAACTTGACCACTACAGGGACGCCCTGGAGGGCTTAGCTGATTGGATGCCACTAATCAACCGCTATATGGATCAGACGATGATCCTTGTGGACGACGAAAAGGTCAAGACGAACAGACTAGCGATGCTGAAGCAGGCATATGCTTGTATCGAAACCTTATTGATTCCCAAGTATATTGTCAGAGACTAGTATTGATTGAGGAGGCAGTTTTGGAGCAGTGGACGGTTTATGCAGTTTCCGACTCGACCGGCGAGACCGGTGAAGCAATTTCAAGGGCTTGGATGAGTCAGTTTGGTGTCTTGGACACGACCATCATCTGTTTTTCCCATATTGATAGTAAAGACCGCGTGGACGAGACGATGGACATGCTGGAAGGCAAGGCCATAATCGTCAATTCGATTGTTATTCCCGATGTAGCCGACTATTTTCTGGAACGCTGTAAGGAGAGAAATCTACCAGTGATCGACCTTTTCAGGAAACCCTTAGAGGTCATCGAGCAGGCGACAGGCGTACCAGCTGCCCGCCTACCGGCCCTATCTAGGGAGCTTGACCCGGTTTACTTCCAGAAGATTTCCTCGATTGAATTTGCGGTAAAGTACGATGACGGAAAAGACCCAAGAGGTCTTTTAAAAGCAGATATTGTCCTCATTGGGGTATCAAGAACCTCAAAGACTCCCCTCACCATGTTCCTTGCCAATAAGGGATACAATGTGGCCAATTTGCCCTTAGTACCCGAGATGAACTTGCCCCAGCAGATTTTCCAGGTTGACCCCAAGCGGGTTGTAGGCCTGACGATTTCGCCAGAAGCGTTGAATAAAGTTAGATTAGCTAGGATGCTATCCCTGGGAATCCCAGAGACGTCGGTTTATGCCAACGATGAACGGATTCTAGAAGAGCTTAACTATGCCAAGCAGGTCTTCGACCGCATTGGCTGCGAAGTGCTGGATGTTTCTGATTCCACCATCGAGCAATCGGCGGCTCGGATTCTGGAACACGTCACCAGCACGTTTGGCGACCAGGTAAGAAGGCACGAGAAAGCGTAGGCAGGAAAAGCGTTAGATTGAATGGATAGAAGGGATAGGAGCCCCTCAGAAAAAGGGAGGGATGAAGTCTGTCCCTTTTTTCGTGGAAGGCATAGGCGAACAAGCGCCGCATAGATAAGACAAGCGATTAAGGTAAAACATCGACTCGAACCGTCTCAGGAGGTCAGCCATGACAAGAGAGCACACCGAACAGCTGGAGATGCAGATTCTGTCCCCCTATGCCCAAAAAGTGGCGTTGAGCAAGGGCCGCTTGGAAGAAGAGGAAGAGGACCTGTACCGGACAGCCTACCAAAGGGACCGGGACCGGATCATCCACTCCAAGGCCTTCCGCCGCCTTAAGCACAAGACCCAGGTCTTCATCTCCCCAGAGGGAGATCACTACAGGACAAGGCTAACCCACACGTTGGAGGTGGGGCAGATTGCGAGGACTATGGCCCGTGCTCTCTTTCTCAATGAGGATTTAGTCGAGGCGATGGCCATGGGGCACGACGTCGGCCACACGCCTTTTGGACATGCGGGCGAGGATGTGCTCAGCCAGCTCATGCCTGACTTTAAACACTACAAGCAGTCGGTTCGCGTCCTGTCTTTTTTGGAAGCCAAGACCAATCGACAGGGGCTCAATCTCAGCTGGGAGGTCATCGACGGCATTGAGAACCACAGCGGAGGAAACCAGGCGAAGACCCTGGAGGGGCAGCTGCTCAAGTATGCGGACCGGATTGCCTATGTCAACCACGACATTGACGACTCCATTCGGGCAGGCGTCCTGACAGCGGAGGAGATTCCCAAGGAAGCGCGGGAGGTCCTGGGCACATCGGCATCCGAGCGGATTGACACCATGGTATCGGCCGTTATTCGGGCAAGCCAGGACAAGGACAGGATTTCGATGGAGGAGCCTTATGCCAGCGTGGCTAAGGACCTGCGCCGCTTTATGTTCGAGGAAGTCTACACCAACCACTTGGTCAAGGGCGAAAACGACAAGCTCAAGCACATCATCGAGGATGTCTTTGCCTACTACATCAGCCACCCCGAGGAACTTCCGGAAAGTCACCTCAAGCTCTATACGGGTCAGCACGAGAAGGATTCTCTAGAGCGCAAAGTGACCGATTATATAGCGGGCATGACCGATGCCTTTTTGATTAGAACCTACGAGAAGCTCTTCATTCCACTGGTATGGAAGAAGATGTGATATAGCTTAAAAATGAGAGGAAAGGAGAGGATATGGGTTACATTTCAGACCAAACCATTGAACGGGTCAAGGAAGCGATAGATATCGTTGACCTGGTGGGTTCCTATGTGGAGCTGAAGAGGTCGGGGAAGAACCATAAGGGTCTGTGTCCTTTCCACTCGGAGAAGACACCTTCCTTTGTGGTGACCCAGGAGCGGGGCAGCTTCAACTGCTTCGGTTGCCACGAGCACGGGGACGGGATTAGCTTCGTCATGAAGATGGAGCATTTGGAATTTGCCGATGCGATCCGCTTCCTCGCTAACAAGTACGGTATCCCTGTGGAGGAAGACCAAAGCCAGAGCTTGGACCAAAGGCGCTACCACCGCCTCTATGAAATCAATAGGGAGGCAATGCTCTTTTACTACCGAAACCTACTCACCAACAAGGAGCCCCAGCGCTACTTGCAGCGGCGCAAATTTAAGTCGTCCATTATCAATGATTTTATGTTGGGTTACGCCGACGGCCGGGGCAACAGCCTCTACCAGCACCTGCATGCTAAGGGGTACGAGGATGCAGACCTTCTCCACCTGGGCTTGATTTCCAAGTCCAACCGAGGGACGGGTTTCTACGACCGCTTCCGCAACCGCCTCATGTTTCCCATCATTTCCAAGAACAATAAGGTCATTGGATTTGGCGGACGGATACTGGGCGAGGGGCAACCCAAGTATTTGAACTCTCCTGAATCGGATGTCTTCCACAAGGGAGACCACCTCTACGGCGTCCATATCGTCAAGAAGAGGAAGGACCTGGATAAGATCATTTTGGTGGAAGGGTACATGGATGTGATTGCGCTCTTTTACCACGGTATCGACTATGCGGTCGCCAGCCTGGGTACGGCGCTGACGGAAAACCAGGGCAAGCTAGCCCACCGCTATGGCAAGAAGGTCTACCTCTGCTATGATGGCGACAGCGCAGGCATCAAGGCTTCCCGCCGGGCGGTTGAGGTCTTGGAGAAGATTGACGTCATGCCCAAGATGATTCTTCTGCCCGATGGGCAAGATCCTGATGACTACTGCCAAAATGAGGGCGTGGATGCCTTTCACCAGCAGGTGGATGAGGCAATTGACCCCATTGACTTCGAGCTTCGCCTGATGAGCGCGGGCTACCAATTGGACAACGAGAAGGAAAGGCTGGATTATATTATCCAGGTGACAGACTACCTTGCCTCCATCGAGCAGGAGGCTGTCCGGGATGTCTACATCCAGCAGGTGGCTAAGCAGGTCAATGTGGGTGTGGAAAGCCTGAAGGCAGACATTCGCAGCAAGGAAGAGAAGATTCGGGCAGAGAAGAAAAAGAAAGAGGAAAAGAGGCAGGCGGTGGAGGCTCTTCGCGGCTCCAAGGAAGAGGAGGACTTCCTTCCCTTCGATGACTATGTGCCTGAGTATTATGGGGAGGATGGCCCACCTGATTACTCCTATGATAATCCCTATGATGGGGACTATGGGTCACCTTACGGTGTAGCAAATCCTGACCAGTCAGGACAAAGCGCGTCTATAGGTGGAAATCGCACAGAAGTGGGTAATATAGAAGATAGAAGATTGCAAAGAGAAAGGGACGGTCTGGAGTACGAAGTTATTCGATTGAGCCAGCGCAGTCGCGATTGCCGGGATATCTTATTAGATGAGACAGAAGGCTTCGTGAAGGACGAGTCCCGAAAGAAATTTATTCAAACGATGAAGAACTTATGTGAGAGCAATGTGTCCCCTGAGATAGGGCATTTGAGAAACACGCTAAAAGACGAGAGTAGTATTCGCCTGATGAATCGCCTGGAAAAGGATGCGAGTCTTACCCCGGAAGTGTCGAAACAAACTTGGGTAAGCTATGCAACGGAGCTTCAGAAAAGGATCAGGCATTTTTCCTTGCGCGAGAGGAAAAGGGCAATTTTCATTGAGCTCCAGGATAGGAACAAAGGTGAAGACGATCAAGAGAGAAAGAGCGCTTTGCTGGGCGAACTGATGACGATAGAGATGCAGCTGAAGGGGGAAGATACCTTATGACGGAACTTGATAAAGATAAACTGGATGAGATTGTTGATATTGACGACATAAAACAAAATATCATGGACGAGATGCGCAAGGTGGCGGCTGATAACCACGACAAGTATGCGCTGAGCGACATGGAACAAGCGGAGGGCTACAAGCTCTTAGACGATAGCGACCGGGAAGAGATCATTAAGTTGTTAGATGATGATGGCATCGAGTTAGACGATGTGGATTATGAGTCGGAGAAGATTTTAGATGATGAGGTTGACGATGATCTAGAAGATGACGTAGACGACGATGATGACGAACTGGATGAGACCGAGCTAAACGTTGATGTAGAGAAGGTCGCAGAGGAAATCAAAAAGAAGGAGCAGTCAAGTTCAGCCTCCTTGAATAATACGACGGTCGATGACCCGGTAAAAATGTACCTGAAGGAAATCGGCAAGATTGACCTCCTATCGGCAGAGGAAGAAGTTATCCTTGCCAAGCGCATGGAGAATGGGGATATCGCCTTAAAGGCCCTGCGAGGGGAAGAGCAGACGCTAAGGGAAGAGATTGAGCTCTCCAAATCTGCTCTCAATATGGGACAGGCCCAGCTTCTCCTCTCCATAGAGGTGAAGTTGACCAATGGGGAAGAACTTGGACAACTGCAAGAAGACTTTGATAAGTTCACGAATTTTATTGAATTGGTCGTCCGCAATGAGGACAATGTGGACACGGAGTCCGAGCTTTATCAGATAATCAGTGTAGCGCGGATGGTCGAGCGATATATCAGAAGGCGCTTGAGCCGCAAGACGATGACGGAGGATGAAGCTAAGGAGCTGAAGTTCTGCGACTTGATTCAGGATGCTATCGTTGAGAAACTCTTGAATCCGGAAAACGCCGACGAACAGATCGACAAGTGGGTGCAGATTGGTTGGGACAGAAAAGATGAGATTGCTAGCTCTATCGAACGAATCTATGTGAAGGAAGCCGATAGGCAGGAAGGTAAAGAGTTAATCGAGTTGGCTGAAGAGTACGGTGTAGAGCCCTACACTGATAAGGATTACCTGGAGGTCCAGGAAAGAGCCGACTTGTTCCTTCGCAACACCGTTGTCGACAAGATGTATGTTGGCTTGAAGTCCATTGCGCCTAAGGATGACCTGATTGAAGTCGAAGTGAACAACTACGAGGTCTTGGAGAAGGAGATGGACAAGATTATTGCCTTCCAGCAGGGACAAGAAGTTGAATTCGACATGGAAGCCTTGTTTGATATTCAAGAGAGCGCCGTCACTGCCAATCGAATCCTCTTGAGGGAAGCCTTATCGGAAGAGGACGAGAAGTACCTGAAGAAGGTAATTCGCAGAGGAAATCGGGCAAAGAAGGTGCTAGCGGAAACCAACTTACGATTAGTTGTATCGATTGCCAAACGCTATGTTGGTAGGGGGATGAGCTTCCTCGATCTGATACAGGAAGGTAACCTGGGCCTAATGAAGGCCGTCGAGAAGTTCGACTACCACAGGGGCTTCAAATTTTCCACCTATGCGACTTGGTGGATTCGCCAGGCAATTACCAGAGCTATCGCCGACCAAGCTAGGACGATTCGTATTCCTGTCCACATGGTCGAGACAATCAATAAACTCTCTCGCGCTCAAAGGCAGTTACTACAAGAGTTGAACCGCGATCCAACGAACGAGGAGATTGCGGCGGAGATGAACATCGATGTGGAGAAAGTCCGCATAGTCAGAAAGATTGCCCAAGAGCCCGTATCCCTAGAGACGCCAATTGGTGAGGAAGAAGATTCGCATCTTGGCGATTTCATCGAGGATGAATCGGCCCTCGCACCGGACGAGGCAGCGAATTCCACCATGCTGAGAGAGGAGCTTGGCGCCATCTTAAGCACCCTATCGGAGAGGGAAAGAAAAGTACTCGAGTTACGTTTTGGCCTCAACGATGGGACTCCACGCACCCTTGAAGAGGTGGGCAAGGAGTTTTCGGTAACGAGGGAGCGCATCAGGCAGATTGA
Organism: uncultured Peptoniphilaceae bacterium; assembly: GCA_964346245.1. Taxonomy (GTDB): domain Bacteria; phylum Bacillota; class Clostridia; order Tissierellales; family Peptoniphilaceae; genus CAYFUF01. Next base: position 34,541 of record CAYFUF010000004.1, read on the forward strand.
AGCGAAGGCAATCCGTAAGCTGAAACACCCAACCAGGAGTCAGAAGATCAAGGACTTCTTGGAATAAAGGAAGGAAAAAAGCGTGGTGGCTACCACGCTTTTTTCATGTGAGGTCTTATGTCAGATAGAATTCAACAATTAATCCGTATGGTAGAAGCCTGGGACCGGGTAATCGATGTGGGTTGTGACCACGGGCAAATGAGCATCGGTCTTGCCCAAAGAAAGGACATTGGTTCGGTCCTTGCCACAGATATCAGCGGCCCGTCTCTGCAAAAGCTTATCGACCGCTTGGAAGCCTGCTTGGAAGAGGACTGGGCTAAAAAGATCCAGACACTTCACACTGATGGCTTAAAGAACCTGCCATGGTCCAAGGCAGGGGCAATCCTCATTGCTGGCATGGGCGGTGAGCTCATGGTGAAAATCCTTGAAGCAAATCCCACCTTGGTGGCAAACACTGAGCAGCTGGTGCTGAGCCCCCACCTTGATGGAGCCAAGGTGCGGGCCTACTTAACCGCTAACTCCTTTGCTATTGTGGATGAACATTTGCTGGAGGAGGACGGCCACTACTATGAGATGATTAGCGCAAGAAGGCGTAAAGCGGGGGAAAGTGAGCAGGTCTTATCGGAGGTCGCTTTGCAGTATGGACCAATCCTCATCGCAAGAAGGGACCCGCTTTTGCATAAAAAGTTGCAGGAGGATAGGGACAAGCTACTTGACCTAATCAGGAACCTGGAAAAGCTGGATGATCAAAGCAAAGTTTCAGACCGCTTGGCGGTTTTGAGGGATAGGCAAAAGGGCATTGTGGCCTTGCTAAATGACGAGGAAGGGGAGACGACAGATGTTAATTAGGGAATGGATAGAAGCTTGGGAGAAGCGTGTGCCAACAAGACTTCAGGAGGACTGGGACAATAGCGGCTTGCAGGCTGGTCGCATCGACAAAGAGCTCAGGGGCCTTGTCTTCAGCTTGGACGTTACCCAGGAGGCAATCGACAAGGCGAAGGAAATTGGCGCCAACCTCTTGGTGACCCACCACCCCATCCTCTTCCAGGGAGCGAAGGAAATCAGTGAGCGCAGGAAGGCAACGGCCTATATCCTGGATTGTATTGAACAGGGCATTACAATCTATGCGGCCCATACCAATTTCGACAGGGTCATCGGGGGCGTCAATGACATCTTGGCGGACCTCTGCGGCTTGACGGATGTAGCGCCTCTGGAGGAGCCATCTGAAGCTTTTGAGGGCAATACCAGCGCCACCACCCCTCCTGCCCAGACCAGTCCGACCTCGCTCGATGGCGGTATGGGCCGGATTGGCCGTGTAGCCAAGACCAGCCTGGATAGCTTTGCTGATAGCTTGAAGGAGGCCTTGTCCCTTGACCACCTGATTGTCTATGGGGATGGCAATAAGGAAATTTCAAAGGTTGCCACCATGGGAGGCTCGGGTGCTTCCTACGCCGACCTTGCCCGAGATAAGGGCTGCGACCTTCTCGTCACAGGCGATGTCAAGTACCACGACGCGGTCGATGCCGTTGAGGCAGGCCTGAGCCTGATCGATTTGGGCCACTATGAGTCGGAGCAGCCGGCAGCCGAAACGATGATCCTTTGGTCCAAGGAGATAAGCCCGGATATTCCCCACGCCCTCGTCTGTCGTAACGAGATGAGCCGGCGGCGGATTCGCTGAGAAAAGGCTCAAATTATGCTATAATAGCTGAGGAAGTAAGTCGGATAATCGCGACTATGTCGAGGAAAGTCCGTGCACCACATAGCAGGATGCCAGATAACGTCTGGTGGAGGCGACTCTAAGGCAAGTGCAACAGAAATAAACCGCCCGCAAGGGTAAGGGTGGAAAGGTGAGGTAAGAGCTCACCAGCGGCTAGGAGACTAGTCGGCTATGTAAACCCCATCCGGTGCAAGTCAGAGCAGCTAAATTGACCGCTTGTCAATGCTCGTAAGTACGCTAGATTAGGCTGGTGACAGCCTAACAAGATAGATGATTATCGATAACAAAACACGGCTTATAGACTTGCTTCCTCTACTTATACAATTTGGGAGAATTGTTACAACAATATTACATTTTACGTTTTGCCTAGGTCATTAACGTGCTTGCTTTGCTAAGACAAAATAAGAAATGTTAGCTTTTTGATGGCCATTGTCGATTTTTTGTAACTTTTTCCCTTCATTTCTTTACAAATGGGTACAGACCACCGCATTAGCTTGGAAAAGAATCGCTTGATTCCAATGCTTAGCGAGGCGGTACCCATTTTTTCTTTTTGTAACTATTTTGTAAATTTAATCTTGACTTTATAGGCGTTAAGGCTTATCATTGTCATTAGTTACAAAAGTTACAGCCAGATCAAGACAGTGGATAATTACTAATACGGGGGTACTTAACATTGAATAAGAAAAAACTTGGGGCATTAGTTGGTGTCGTTGGTGTAGCAGGTGCGATTGCTGCAACACAAGTCATTGATTTAGATAAATCAAGCGCTGATTACATGTCAAATGACCTGATCAATAAATTGGAAGAGAACGCTAAGCAAGCTCCCCAGCAAACTGCTGAGGAAGTCGCTAGCGAAGAAATGGTTGAGATAGTATACAACCATGCAGAGAAGGTAGAATATATCGTCACTGCTTCTCAAGAAAAACCTGAATCAAAGTCCGATGTTGAAGACAGTGCAGAAGAAGCGCCTGTTGAAGAGATCGTCGAGCCTGAAGCTCCTGTTGAGGAAGTTAAGGTTGTCGAGAAGATCAATGTCAAGCCAGCGGAAGTTGAAATTCCACCAGTAGAAATCTATGACAAACAACCTGAGATCGTTGCGGAAAGCATCGAGAAAGTAGTCGAAGCCCCAGTGGAAGAAGCTACTGTCGAAGAAGAACCAGCAGAAGTGGTTGAAGACGTCGTAGAGCCTGAAGTTGATGTGGTTGAAGAGACACCAGCTGAAGAAGTCGCTGAAGTGGAAGAGACTCCTGTCGTTGAGACTCCTGTTGAAGAAGTAGAAGAGACTCCTGTCGTTGAGACTCCTGTTGAAGAAGTGGAAGAGACTCCTGTTGTTGAGGAGCCAGTTGTGGAAGCTAGAGCTTTCCTTGGTGTCGTTAACGCAGAGA
>CAYFUF010000004.1:37742-39275 GCA_964346245.1 uncultured Peptoniphilaceae bacterium
GTTGAGGAGCCAGTTGTGGAAGCTAGAGCTTTCCTTGGTGTCGTTAACGCAGAGAATGCTCTTTACGTTAGATCACAACCTAATACTGACGCTGAAGCTTACGGCTTCCTCTATGAGGGCGATGTCGTCCGCGGCGAGCTTTCTAATGGTTGGGTTCAGATTACTTTCAATGGCATGACCGCTTACATTAATGCAAGCTTTGTCACTGAAATGACTGAGGAAGAGATTGCACAAAAAGAGGCTGAGGATGAAGCAGCTCGACTTGCTGAAGAAGAGCGCCTTGCTCAAGAAGAAGCTGACCGCATCGCAGCAACTACCCCGAAAACGTATTGGACTACCACCTACCTCAATATCCGTAGCGAAGCTTCAACTGACTCTCGTATCCTTGGTAGTAAGACTAAGGGTGCTGAAGTTGTTGGAACGGTTTCTAACGGTTGGTTGAAGCTTGAAAACGGCGAAGGATACCTCTATCTAGCTTACCTAACTGAGACTAAGCCAGCTTATGCAACAGAGGAAGTTGAAGAGGTCGTCGAGGATGTTGTTGAGGAAGTTGTCGTTGAATATAGAAGTGGTTACACTCAACAAGCAACCAACATCCGTAAGGGTCCAGGTACAGGATACAGCAAGATTGCAACCCTCGATACTAACTACTACATCGAAGGAGCTTTAGAGAATGGTTGGGTCAGATTCGATTACTACGGACAGACCGCTTACATTCGCGCCGACCTTATCGGTGACAAGATTGAAACTCCTGTCGTTGTGGAAAAGCCAGGTCAAGAACAATCTGCTTACGAATATAACGCACAGATAATTGAGAATATCATTAACAGAGCATACAGCTTGCTCGGTTACAACTATGTATGGGGAAGCAAGAACCCAGCTAACGGCGGTTTCGACTGCTCAGGCTTAGTTTACTACCTATACCAAAGCGAAGCAGGAATTACCCTTGGTGGATCATCAAGAACTCAAGCTTACAACGGTTACGCTGTATCTTGGAGTAACATCCAACCAGGAGACCTTCTCTTCTTCAACACGAGCGGAAGCGGTATTTCCCACGTTGCCCTATACGTCGGTAACGGCCAAATGATTCACGCAAGTGACTACATCTATGGCGTATGCATCGACAACATCTACTCAGGAAACTGGTCACGTAACTTCGTTACTGCCCGCCGTATCCTGAACTAAGTTCAACAAACAATCCCGTATAAGGCGAGCCGACCCTCTTGGGGTCCGGCTCGCCTTTTTATGTGCTTGCTTTGGCAGCGGTGCCCTGAAAGTGCTCGGCAAGCGCGCCATGTCCCCCCACAAATCCCAACTTTCCGCAAATTGGTATGACGGGAAAATGGCCCTGTCCCCCCAAATGGGAGAAAAGTGGAATTTGGTATGACGAAATTTCAGCCGCTATCCCCACAAATGAAGGAAAAGTGCAATTTGGTATGACTAGAGGCACCCACATGGCCCCCACAAATCGAGGAAAACGTCAATTTGGTATGACTAGAGGCACCCACATGGCCCCCACAAATCGAGGAAAAC
>CAYFUF010000004.1:39375-48499 GCA_964346245.1 uncultured Peptoniphilaceae bacterium
CCACAAATCGAGGAAAACGTCAATTTGGTATGACTAGAGGCACCCACATGGCCCCATAAATCGAGGAAATCGTCAATTTGGTATGACTAGAGGCACCCACATGGCCCCCACAAATCGAGGAAAACGTCAATTTGGTATGACTAGAGGCACCCACATGGCCCCCACAAATCAAGAAAAACGTCAATTTGGTATGAAAAGATTGCGGCGGGTGTCCCCACAAATTTAGGAAAAGTGCAGTTTGGTATGAACCTAGCCATGACTAGACAGCGCTCCTGTTTTCGTACAAGTCTTTGATGAAGTCCATGTAGATGCGGGTGGAGTCCTTGAGGACTTGGTCTTTTGCCAAATGAGGACAATTGGAGTGCGTTTAAGGTCTGTGTCCAGCTTAGCATGGGACTCGAAAGCGGACACTTTGTGGTATACTCATTCATGTGAAGAGACTAGAAGATAGAGGAGTGTAGAATGAACGGAGTTAATGAACAAGAGAAAGATAAGGTGGTCTTAAGCCTGGTCCAACCTTCGGGCGACCTGACCATTGGTAACTATTTAGGGGCCATCCAAAATTTCGTCAAAATGCAAGACGAATTTCGTTGCTATTTTGCGGTCGCTGATTTGCATGCCATCACGGTCCAGCAGGTTCCTGCTGATCTGAGAAGGCGGAGCAAGGAAGTGCTCGCTTATTATATTGCCTGTGGCTTAGACCCGCAGAAGTCGACCCTTTTTGTCCAGTCCCATGTGCCTGAACATGCGGAGCTGACTTGGGTCCTCAATTCGATGAGTTATTTGGGGCAGCTCTCTCGCATGACCCAATTCAAGGATAAGTCAAAGAAGAACGAGGACAACCTGAATGCGGCCCTGCTCACTTATCCGGTGTTGATGGCTGCGGATATCCTCCTCTACCAGGCTGACTATGTGCCCGTGGGCGAGGACCAAAAGCAGCACCTCGAGCTTGCCCGCGACTTGGCTGACCGCTTCAACAACCGCTATTCACCAACTTTCACGGTGCCTGAGCCCTACATCCAAAAGGAGACGGCCCGCATCATGAGCCTCAAGGATCCTAGCAAGAAGATGAGCAAGTCTGACGACGACGTCAACGCCTTCATCCTCATGAAGGACGATCCGGAGGCCATACGCCGGAAAATCGCCCGCGCCGTCACCGACTCGGAGGCAAACTTCGCCTATCGTGAAGAGCAGCCGGGCCTCATGAACCTTATCAACATCTACGGCGCCTACGCCAAGATCAAGCCCGAAGAGGTGGTCGCCCGCTTTAAGGACACTTCCTATGCGGACTTCAAGACGGCCCTTGCTGAGCTCATCATTGACCACATGAGCCCCATCCGCCAGCGCTTCGAGGAGATCCTAGCCGACAAGGAATACCTGCCCTCCATCTATGAGGCTGGTGACCAAATCGCCCAGAAGACGGCAAGGCGGACACTGTCGAAGGTGTATCGAAAGGTTGGCTTTTTGCAATAATTTTGGTTCAGGATGTAGGGATTGGGTTGAAAAAAGGACAAATAAAAAGAAGGGGGCCATGCTCATGTGACACATCCCCAAGCCGGACTGGAGATCTGACTTGGGGATGTTTGTTGGGGCATGGCCCTCTTCCTTGTTTTACATTTTATTAGACTTGGTGAGCTTTACTTGTCTTTTTGCTCGATGACTGCTTGCGCTGCGGCGAGGCGAGCGATTGGCACTCTGTATGGTGAGCAGGAGACGTAGTCTAGGCCGACACCGTTGAGGTACTTGACGGTTGCTGGGTCACCACCGTGCTCACCGCAGATACCAAGGTGAAGGTCTGGGCGGGCTTCGCGGCCGAGTTCGACTGCTCTTTCGACGAGTTGGCCAACGCCTCTTTGGTCAAGGGTAACGAATGGGTCTTTTTCGAAGATGCCCTTGTCTTCGTATTCCTTGAGGAACTTGCCGGCGTCATCGCGGGAGAAGCCGAAAGTCATTTGGGTAAGGTCGTTGGTACCAAAGGAGAAGAATTCTGCTTCTTTGGCAATCTCATCAGCAAGGAGGGTAGCTCTTGGGATTTCAATCATGGTACCGAGCAAGTAGTCGATGCGCTCGCCCTTTTCTTCGAAGACAAGCTCAATCTCTTGGCGGACGTCTTCGTTGACGAAGGCAAGCTCTTTTGGATCGCCTGCTAGTGGGATCATGATCTCAGGAACTAGGCCTTCGATGTTGTCGTCTTTGCGGGCGCGTAGGGCGGCTTGGATGATGGCCCTAACTTGCATCTTGTAGATTTCTGGGTAAGTGACGGCTAGGCGCAGACCTCTGTGGCCGAGCATGGGGTTGATCTCGTGGAGCTCGTTGATGGTGCCGCGCAGGTCGGTTTCGGAGATGCCCATCTCTTCAGACAAGGCTTTGATGTCTTTGTCTTCTTGAGGAAGGAACTCGTGTAGTGGTGGATCGAGAAGACGGACCGTCATGGGACGTTCTCTCATGATCTTGTACATCTCATAGAAGTCTTCCTCTTGGATAGGAAGTAGTTTGGCAAGAGCTTTTTCTCTTTGCTCCACGTTCTTGGAAAGGATCATTTCGCGGACAGCTTGGATGCGGTCGTCACCGAAGAACATGTGCTCGGTACGGCAGAGGCCGATACCTTCTGCGCCAAAGTCGATTGCTTGTTGTGCATCGTGTGGCGTATCAGCGTTCGCGCGAACGGCCATTCTCTTGACATCATTGACCCACTCCATGAAGGTACCGAAGTCGCCAGTAAGCTCTGGATCTTGCGTCTCAAGTTGACCAACGTAGATTTTACCGGTTGAACCATCGATGGAAAGAACGTCGTCGGTGCCGAGGACGGTATCGCCAACGGTTAGGGTTTGCGCCTTGTAGTCGATACGAAGGTCATGCGCACCGGACACACAGCTCTTACCCATACCACGTGCAACAACGGCTGCGTGAGAGGTCATACCACCGCGTGCTGTCAGGATACCTGCTGCGGAGACCATACCTTGAAGGTCCTCTGGAGAAGTCTCGTTACGTACCAGCAAGACGGTTTCGCCAGCGTCGGCTCTCTTCTTGGCGTCATCTGCGGTGAAGCAGATCTTACCAGAAGCAGCACCTGGAGATGCAGCCAGACCAGTAGCTAGTAGGGTCGCTTCCTTGACCGCCTTGTCAGAGAATTGTGGGTGAAGCAGTTGGTCGAGCGCTTGTGGCTCAACGCGGGTAACTGCGGTTTCTTTATCGATAAGGCCTTCGTTGACAAGATCTACAGCAATCTTGACGGCTGCGTGAGCGGTACGCTTACCGGAACGAGTTTGTAGGATAAAGAGTTCGCCATCTTGGATAGTGAATTCCATATCTTGCATTTCAGCGTAGTGTCGCTCTAGGCGCTCTGCGGTCTCTAGGTATTCCTTGTAGACATCAGGCATGATCGTATCTAGGGTTGTGATGTTTTCTGGAGTGCGGATACCAGCAACGACGTCTTCACCTTGGGCATTGATGAGGTACTCACCGAAGACTCCGTTTTCACCAGTTGCAGGGTTACGGGAGAAGGCAACGCCGGTACCGGAAGTATCGCCCATGTTTCCATAGACCATGGTCTGAACGTTTACTGCTGTACCAAGGTCGTTAGGAATGTCGTTGAGCTTGCGGTAAAGGATTGCGCGTGGGTTGTTCCAGCTCTTGAATACGGCGGTGATTGCCAACTTCAATTGCTCAACAGGATCTTGTGGGAAATCTTCGCCCTTAAGCTCCTTGTACAGTTCCTTGTACTTATCAGCGACTTCCTTTAGGTCGTCAGCGCTGAGCTCGTTGTCTTGAGCGACGCCTGCTTTTTCTCTTTGGCTTTCCAGGATGTGCTCGAACTTATCTTTTGGTAGTTCCATAGCAACGTCAGAGAACATTTGAATGAAGCGGCGGTAGGAGTCGTAAGCCCAGTGTGGGTTGTTGGAGTTTTCAGCCATCGCTACTACGGATTTATCGTTCAGACCTAAGTTAAGGATGGTGTCCATCATACCAGGCATGGAAACTGGTGCGCCTGAGCGAACGGAAACGAGTAGTGGGTCGCTCTCATCGCCAAATTTCTTGTTGTTCTTTGCTTCGACGTCGGCAATGTGGGTCTTGATTTCATCGAGAAGTTCAGGCCATAATTCCTCTTCTTCTTGATAGCGAATACAAGCTTCAGTGGTAACGATGAAACCGTAAGGAACGTTAATTCCAATGTTGGTCATCTCGGCGAGGTTAGCGCCTTTACCACCTAAGAGGCTTCTTTGCGACTTGTCGCCTTCGTCAAAATTGTACACGTATTTCGTCATATTTCATTCTCCTTTAATGTCCTCAGTTTTACATCAGTCGGTTCTTATCCAAATGACGGATAATGATGTCGGCGGTCTCTTCGACAGCCTTGGTCGATACGTCGATGATGGGGCAACCCAACTGCCTCATGATACCATGGGCATATTGCAGCTCTTCGTTGATCCGCTCCTTAGAAGCATACTCGGCCGAAGAGGGAAGCCCAAGTGACTTCAACCTTCCTCGTCTCAGTTCCTGCAGGTGAAGAGGAGAGGAGGTCAGTCCGAAAATTCGGCTCGAAGACAGGTTAAACAGCTCCGCCGGGGGCTGGCTCTCTGGGACCAAGGGAATGTTCGCAACGCGGTAATACCTATTAGCCAGATAGACGGCCAGGGGAGTTTTTTGTGTCCTAGAAATTCCAACCAGAACCAAGTCGGCCGTCAGAATTCCCTTGGGATCTTTTCCATCATCATAGCGGGAAGCAAAATCGAAGGCGCTGTAGCGGCGGAAGAGGGTGTCGTTGGCGTTTCCGTCAGCGGAACTGCCGTCAGCGGAACTACCTTCAGAGGAACTTGCCGGGCCATCCTCCATAAAACCATTCGCGCGCCTCTGCAGGGCATAAATCAAAGGGCTTAAAGCGTCGATATATTGAATCTGATGGAGATCACAAAAGTTTTTAATGTAGGCATTCAGTGATGCGGTCTCTATCGTAAAGATCACGAAGGGGGATTTCCCCTCATTAATCATCAACAATAGAATACGCTCCAAATCCCATTGATTGTCTACCTTAGTGAAAACCTCAACTTCAAAGGGCTTGCGGGTCTGTTTAATCGCACTGTTTAATATGCTCACCAGACTGCTGGCATCGCTTTCAGAGATCGCATAGATTAAATGATTGTCCAACGTCTCCTCCCTTTCTAGTACCCGTATCTTCCACTTTTCATTTTAGCACAAACGCTTTCAACATACTAGAGTTAGCCGGGGCTAATGGGGGCTATGTCTGGTGCGGTGGCGGCGGGGGCAGCGGTTTGGCCCGCCGCAGGCGGGCCGAACCGCATATAGGCGCGGGCGTGTGTCGTCAGCGTCCCAATACGTCCCACGCACAGCGTTTGTCATACCAAATTGCCCTTTTCCTTGATTTGTGGGGACGCTTGCCGCGAACTTTTCATACCAAATTGATGTTTTTCTTGATTTGTGGGGGCCATGTGGCCGGTTCTAGTCATACCAAATTGATGTTTTCTTAGATTTGTGGGGACTATATGGCCAACTTATGGCATACCAAATCTCGTTTTTCTTGTATTTGTGATGACGAGGGCCATTTTTCCGTCATACCAAATTCCACTTTTCTTTGATTTGTGTGGATGGCGGCTGAGATTTGGTCATACCAATTTGCGGAAAGTTGGGATTTGGGGGGACAGGGCCATGAGCGGGGGCAGCGGTTTGGCCCGCCGCAGGCGGGCCGAAACCGCACAAGGGCGCGGGGCGTGCGGAATGCTGCGTTTATTACCAACGATACTGGATGGCTGAAACCGGCCCAGACCGCCGCCGCGCCCTTCCCGGCGAAATGCCGCCTTCGGCGGCGATTTCGCCAGCCCCCGCCCACAAAGCATGGTGATCCATGGGCATGGCCCACATCAACTATTCTTTTAATCGCCAAATCGTGTTACAATGATTGGAGTGTATTCGTTCAATTAGTGGGAGGCAAAGATGACAGATAGGAATAAGCAAGGCAAAGATCGTTACGATTCCAAAAGAAAGAAGAAGCAGAGACGGGCGCAGGTTGTTGCCATCGTCTTGGCGCTCTTAATGATGTCGAGTTTTATTGTGATGTTTGTCCAGTCGCTGGGTTATTAAGCGGCTTGAAATTGAAGCAAAAAAAAGAGGCCTGGGGCCTCTTTTTTTTGCTTATTTGGAAAAGTTCTCGTCGGTGTGCTTTTTCGTACATTCACCGCAGCTTCCTTTGATGAGTACGTTTACGCTATGTACATCGCCTCCCTCGACGCTGGATAGGTCGATTGCTTCGTTGTTGAAGGGAATGTTCCACAGCTTTCCGCAGTCGACGCATTGGAAGTGGGCGTGGGATTCGGTGTAAGGATCGAAGTGGACCACATCATCAGATCCGTGAACAGCGACAACTAGGCCCTTCTTATGGAAGAGGTTCAGAGTGTTGTATACGGTTGCCCGGGAGATGCGCTCGCCCTGACTAGTCAGGCCGGTCAAAATATCTTCCGCTGTTGGGTGGTTGGGATTGTCAGCCAAAAATGACCATACGCGGACTCTGGTGGAGGTTGGGGTAATACCATAGCTTTTCAACAATTCTCTCATGTGTTCCTCCTCTCTAGAAAGGCGACTTTCTGCCGTTCTATTCCTCTTGTTGTTGCTTTTTCTTTAGCCTGTGCTCCACAGCTTGCTATTTTTTAACGTATACCCAATATTGTACATTTAGATTGGTTATAAAGCAACTGGAATGATGAATTTGTGGGGTGTGGAAGGGGATGGCCCAATAGAAGAGGGAAAGTTACCGATTTGCTTGCGCTAAGCTCAAGTGGTGAGGGAGACGACGGAAGAGGGACTTACAATAGACAATTGAAAAAAACCTACTTTTGCTATAAAGTTAAGGGAGGAAGAATTATTAATGATTAGAGGTTATTATGGCAAAACGAAATTATCAACAGATTAAGCCTGAGGATCTTAGACCTAAGGAGATTCCGGTGATAAAGCAGGAGGTCCACGAGGAGGATAGCCTGTTCCAGGGCATGCAGCCTCTGGCTATCAACCAATCCTACTTGTCAAAAGAAGACTATGAGGAGTTTACTCGCCTGGCGATATCCAGGAAGATTAAGGGAATTATCCTGTTTTGGGCAATCGCATCCATAGTGCTGGGTGTCGCCCTATTGATCAGCACCTTGATTTTGGATGACCAGATTAATTGGATACAGACGGCCTTGAGTTTGGTCCTCATTGGCTTTGGAACCATCTTTATTGTTTACTTCTTTGTGATCATGCCAAGGAACACAGCGGTATCCTACTACCAGAACGATCAGAAGTTTGCCGAGGGCGGCCAAGAGTCCTATAGGACCTTCATTTTCTATGAGAATGGGGTAAGGACGGGCATCTCGGATGGGCGCAGGAACCAGGTGCTCTACCATGACATCGAGCGGACGTACGAGTCGGACAATCTGTTCGCCTTCCGCCTGGATTTGCAACATGGCTATGTGATGAAGAAGGATGGCTTTGAGCATGGCACGCTTAGCGTGGTCAAAGGCCTCATGGAAGGAAAGCTCAAGGATCCGAAAGATAGGGATAAGATGCCATCGACCGGTGGCTGCTGCGGAAAGTTTGATTAAGTTGAAGAGAAAGAGCTAGCATGTTGTTAGCTCTTTTTGCATTGAAAGGAGTAACGATGGAAAAGACTGGTGCAAATGTTGGGCGGTTGAAGGCCTACGTTATCGCCCTAAAAAATGGCGAGGATGGCAGCAAACTGTACGAGGAATACAAGGATGACCTTGACCAAGTGACGGCAGAGGATGCCTTCCAGGTCTTCTCCGACCTCCTGGCGGAGGGGGAGGAGGCCGCTTCCATTCTGACTTATTTGGGCAAGGTGGTGAATGTGTTTGGGCATGGCCTGGAAAAGCGGGGCCCTATCGACAGCACGTATCCCTTCCTCCAAGACCTCATGGCGGAAAATGCCGCCTTGCAGGCAAAGCTGGATGTGGTGAAGGGGCTCCTCCTGGATAAGGAGCTTGAGTTTGAAGACCGGCGCATGGCCCTCAAACCGCTCATCACAGAGCTTACCAGCTTCGAGGACCACTACGCCAAAAAAGAAAACATCCTCTTTCCCATGCTGGAAAAGAAGGATGCCCGCTACGAGGGAAGCGCCATCATGTGGGCGCTCCACGACCAGGTACGCCGTGACTTGAAGGCCTTCCTGGAGGATTTGGCCAAGAGGGAAATGTCCCCACAACGCTTCAATCAGTCTCTTGGCCGCATCTTCTTCGGCATGATCGGCCTCATCTACAAGGAGGAGAAAATTCTCTTCCCAGCCGCCCTCTCCACCCTGGATGCAGCCGACTGGGCCTCCATGTACGAGCAGAGCATGGACTACGACTTCCCCTTCATCGATAAAGTTAAGGAGGATGTGGACTCAACCGACTTTGCCCTTCTCGAGGGCCATATCCACACCGACACCGGCACCCTCAAACTCGACGAGATTATCATGATCCTAAACGCCCTGCCCGTCGACATGACCTACGTGGACGAGCACAATAAGGTCCGCTACTTCTCCAACGCCAAGGACCGCATCTTCCCCCGCTCCAAGGCGGTCATCGGCCGAGACGTCAAAAACTGCCATCCTCCCGCTAGCGTCCACGTCGTCACCGACATCGTCGACGCCTTCCGCAACAGAGACCAAACCTCCGCCAGCTTCTGGATTGACGTCAAGGGCAAAAAAATCCTCATCCAGTACTTCGCCCTCTTCGACGACCATGACAACTACCGCGGTGTTCTGGAAGTGAGCCAGGACATCACCCAGATTCAACAGCTCCAGGGCCAGCGCCGGGTGCTCGATTGGACCAAAGAGGATTGATGGGGGCCATGTTCGGGTGCCTGGTTGGGCCAAAGAGGTCTGATGAGGACCATGTTCGGTTTTTCCCTTGATTTGTGGCGGGGCGCGGCGGCAAGCCCTGTCCCCCCAAATCCCAACTTTCCGCAAATTGGTATGACGGGAAAATGGCCCTCGTCCCCCCAAATGGGAGAAAAGTGTAATTTGGTATGACGGAATTTCAGCCGCTATCCCCACAAATGAAAGAAAAGTGTAATTTGGTATGTCGGAATTTCAGCCGCTATCCCCACAAATCAAAGAAAAGTGTAATTTGGTATGTCG
>CAYFUF010000004.1:48599-55697 GCA_964346245.1 uncultured Peptoniphilaceae bacterium
AAAGAAAAGTGTAATTTGGTATGTCGTTTTCACTGGCCATGGCCCCCACAAATCGAGGAAAACGCCAATTTGGTATGAAAAATTTGCGGCAAGTGTCCCCACAAAATGAGGAATAGGGCCATATGGTATGACAAACGCGCCAGCGGGCGCCCGAAGCCTGCATGGCCCACAGCAAACAAAAAAAGGAGGCCGGTTAACCGACCTCCTTTAATGTCCTTATGGTATTGCTTCTTGCTCTAGTTGTGCTTAGTTGTAAATTGGAGCGGGTTCTAGCTTAATGATTGCGGCTTTGTTCTTTTGACCGTAGCGGTAAACGACGAAAGCGGCAAGGACGGTTACAACGGCGCCTACAACGTAGGATACGGTGTAGCTTTCAGGTTGTCCGAGGATTAAGCTATCAAGTTGTAAACCAATGCTGGCGTGTGAAATGTATGATGTTACGATAAAGGTGTAGAACAGCATTGGGATGAAGGTCAACAGGAAGTTCTTGTTGTGTACCATCAGGTAGACGGTTGACATAGCAAGAGCAAAGACTGCGACGAGTTGGTTGGTGAAACCGAAGTATCTCCACAGTAGGTTGAAGCCGCCGGCGTTCATCTTAGCGAATACAAGGATAGCGATTGCTGGGATGAAGATGACAAGGGTTGTCATTAGACGGTTCTTTGCAGGGGTTTGGTCGATGTTGAAGGCTTCTGCAATCATCAGACGAACTGCACGGAAGGCAGTATCACCAGAGGTGATTGGAAGGACGATAACACCGAGAACAGCAAGGACACCACCGATGCTACCGAGGAACTCTTTAGAGATGAGAGAGACCATAGTGGTTGCATTGACAGAGGTAACAAGGTCTGCTTGGCGGTTGTAAAGAATCATTGCGCCAGCGGCCCATGCCATAGCGATGAATCCTTCAAGGATCATCATGAAGTAGAAGGTACGACGACCTTCTTTTTCTGAGCTGACCGTACGAGACACTAGTGTTGATTGGCTACCGTGGAAGCCTGACATGATACCGCAGGCAACGGTAATGAAGAACACTGGAATCAATGGAGCGCCATCAAGTGGAGCAATGTGTGCAGGAGCACCTTCCCAAACTTCATTCAGGTTAGCACCACCGTCGAGGAGGACACCACCAAATACGCCAACGGCGGAGATGATGAGGATCGCACCAAAGATTGGGTAGATACGACCGATGATTGCATCGATTGGGAATAGGGTTGCTACTAAGTAGTAGGCAAAGATTAAAGCGTAAGTAATCCAGATTGCTGTGCTACCAGGTCCTACATCGAGGCCAAGGATAGAACCGACGATAAGGTCTCCAGGAGTGTAGATGAATACAACACCTGTTAGGATCAGAAGGATAAGTAAGATTACTAAGTAAACCTTGTGTGCTCCTGCGCCTAAGTATCTTTGGACGAGACGGGGCATTTGAGCACCCTTATTGCGCATAGAAATCATACCGTTGAAGTAATCGTGTGTTGCACCAGCAATAACGTTACCAATAGGGATGATTAAGAAGGCAATAGGTCCGAAAAGGATACCTTGGATAGGTCCAAGAATTGGGCCTGTTCCTGCAATGTTAAGAAGCTCGATTAGTGCGTTTTTCCATTCTGGCATTTCGACATAGTCGATACCATCTTTTTCGGAGATGGCTGGGGTTACTCTTTCATCTGGTTGGAAAACTTTTTCAACCATCTTAGAGTAGAGAGCGCCACCTACAAATAGCAATAATATACCAATAATAAAAGTTATCATTCTTACCTCTCTTTAATAATAAACTGAAATAAAACAGCTATCAGGAGAAAGTAAGCTAGCCATAAGGACGTAAACAATGAAGCGTGTTAAGTATATATAAGTTCACATAGTGTGCACCACATTATTTACAGTTAAAATGTACCACTACCTTTAGAATTTGTCTACTTTTCAGGCAACTTTCTTAAGATTACATGAAGAATTACCAAGGAATTTTATTAAGATTATGCTAATCGTTATCCATTAACGTAGTAGAGGTGAGCTGGGATTGCCCATGTGGAACAAAAAAGGCTGCCAGCAAATGTTTGACACTTGCGGGCAACCTATTGACCATCGACAGATTTTTTTGATTTTATTTATTGTAGATTGGTGCGGGTTCAAGCTTGACGATAGCTGCCTTGTTCTTTAGGCCGTGGCGGTAGACGACAACGGCAACGAGAACGGCGACGATGGCACCGACCACATAGGAGACGATGGCAATCGCTGGGATGAAGATGACTAGGGTGGTCATGACCCGGTTTTTTGCCTGTCTTTGGTCGATGTTGAAAGCTTCCGCAACAATTAGACGGACTGACCGGAAAGCGGTGTCTCCAGAGCTAATAGGAAGGACGATAACACCGATGATCGCTAAGACACCACCGATTGAACCGAGGAATTCCTTGGAAATGATGGAAACCATGGTGGTCGCATTAACGGAGGTAACGAGGTCTGCTTGGCGGTTGTAGAGAATCATTGCACCAGCGGCCCAGGTAACGTTGGACGAGTCTAGGCATTTGGGCACCCTTGTTTCGCATGGAGATCATACCGTTGAAGTAGTCGTGGGTAGCTCCTGCGATGACGTTGCCGATTGGGATAACCAAGAAGGCAATAGGTCCGAACAGGATACCTTGGATAGGTCCAAGAATTGGGCCTGTTCCAGCGATATTCAAGAGTTCGATCAGGGAGTTTTTCCATTCTGGCATTTCAACGTAGTCGATGCCATCTTTCTCGGAAATTGCTGGTGTTACTCTTTCGTCCTTGTTATATCACTCGTATGTGGCATTGTCTAATGCAAAACCGCTCAAAACCGTCTAAATTTTATTAAACTTTTATTAAAATTTAAACAAAGAATTGCATGATTTAGCCGAACTTTAGCACAAAAGAGAGCAGAAAACGGGCCATACCCCGCCCACAACATTTTTTGGTCAAGATCAGCAAAAAATGGTAAGATGGTGGCAAGTGAATCAGACCTGTTGAACAAGAGGAGTAGTTGAGTGGACCTTACAGAGAGCAAGCGGTTGCTGGAAGCTTGCAGGGAAGCTCGGTGAAGGTCGCTTGGGAAGGTCAGCTACCTAGAGTTAGCTAGGAAGAGTATAATGATTAGGTGGTACCGCGATCCGTCGCCCTATGGGGACAGGTCGCTTTTTTTATGGAAGAGGAAGGATTAGGATGAAAAACTTAGAAAAAACCTACGATCCGAAACAGTTTGAGGATCGGATCTACCAGGCTTGGGAAGAGGATGGCGACTTCATTGCCGATGCGACAAGTGGAAAGAAGCCTTATACGATTGTCATGCCTCCACCAAATGTAACAGGCAATCTGCATTTGGGGCATGCCATGAACAACACCCTCCAGGACATCCTTATCCGCTGGAAGCGGATGAGTGGCTACGAGGCCCTGTGGGTCCCAGGAACGGACCATGCTTCGATTTCCACGGAGGCAAAGGTCGTGGAAAAGATCAGGCAGGAGGGACACAACAAGGAAGAGATGGGCCGGGAGAAGTTCTTGGAAGAGGCCTGGAAGTGGACCAAGGAGTACGGCGGCAACATCAACAAGCAGCTGAGGAAGCTGGGCGTTTCCTGCGATTGGTCCAGGGAGCGCTTCACCTTGGACGATGAGCTGTCCAAGGCGGTCAACTATGTCTTTATCAAGCTCTATAACGAGGGCCTGATCTACCGAGGGGACCGGATCATTAACTGGTGCCCATCCTGCGGAACGGCTATCTCGGATGCGGAGGTTGACCACCACGATGACCATGGCCACATTTGGCACATCAAGTATCCCGTCAAGGATAGCGATGAGTTTGTGACCATTGCGACCACCAGACCGGAGACGATGCTGGGCGACCTTGCTGTTGCCGTCCACCCCGATGATGACCGCTACAAGCACATCGTGGGCAAGCACCTGATCCTGCCTTTGGTCGGCCGGGAGATTCCCGTCATCACCGACACCTATGTCGATATGGACTTTGGTACGGGCTGCGTGAAGATTACGCCTAGCCACGACCCTAACGACTTCTATGTAGGCGAGCGCCACGACCTGGGTCAATGCATCGTCATCGAAGAGGATGCGACCATTTCTGCGGGCTACGAGCCCTATTCCGGCCTCGACCGCTATGAGGCAAGGAAGCGGATGATAAAGGACTTGGAAGACCAAGGTTACTTGGACCATGTGGAAGATCACGACCACGCCGTCGGCCACTGCGAGCGCTGCAGCACTGTCATCGAGCCCCTCCTATCTAAGCAGTGGTTCGTCAGCATGGCAGAGATGATCAAGCCAGCCAGGGATGCGGTTGCAAGTGGTGACATTACCCTTGTGCCTAAACGCTTTGACAAGATCTACTACAACTGGACCGACAATATTCGGGACTGGACGATCTCCCGCCAGCTGTGGTGGGGACACCGCCTGCCCGTTTGGTACTGTCAGGACTGCGGCGAGATTATCGTGCAGGAAGATGTGCCCACGTCTTGCCCAGCTTGCGGATCGACCAAGCTAGAGCAAGATCCAGATACGCTGGACACTTGGTTTAGCTCGGCACTGTGGCCCTTTTCTACGCTAGGATGGCCCGACAAAACAGCCGACTTTGACAAGTTCTTCCCCACGGACACCCTGGTTACGGGATACGACATTATCTTCTTCTGGGTCATCCGCATGATCTTTAGCTCCCTCCATCACACGGGACAGATTCCTTTCGACCACGTGTATTTCACGGGCCTTATTAGAGACGAGCAGGGCCGCAAGATGAGCAAGTCCTTGGGTAACGGCATTGATCCTTTGGATGTCATCGATGAGTTTGGTGCGGATGCTTTGCGCTTCACTTTGGTCACAGGTAACTCGCCTGGTAACGACATGAGGTTTTCCGAGGATAGGGTTAGGGCAAACCGCAACTTCGCCAACAAGCTGTGGAACGCGACCCGATTCGTTTTGATGAACCTGGAAGAGGGCAAGACCTACGACTACGACCGGAAAGATTTGGAGCTGGAGGATCGGTGGATTTTAAGCAAGCTCAACACGGCGAAGGCTCAGATTCATAAGAACTTGGAGAACTTTGAAATTGGCTTGGCGGCAGGAGAAATCTACGAATTTATTTGGTTCGTCTTCTGCGACTGGTATGTGGAATTTGTCAAGCCAAGGCTCTATGGCGATGATGAGAACAGAAAGAATGTTGCCCTGGGCGTCTTGAGCGATGTCCTTGCCCAAAGCGTCAGCCTGCTCCATCCCTTTATGCCTTTCATCACGGAAGAAATCTGGCAGACCCTGCCTGGCGTGGAAGGAAAGATTATCCATGCGGCTTATCCGCTTGCCAATGACGAAGATACGTTCGAGGAGGCGGAAGAGGCAATCGATTTGGCAATCGAGGCAATTACCGCTATCCGTAACGAGCGCCAATCCAGAGACATTGCCCCCAACAAGAAGAGCCCGGTGCTCTTCTATGCAGCAAGCGAGGGGGTAAGGGCAATGCTAGACCAAATCAGCTACGAGTTTAAGAACCTGGCCTCCGCTTCTGAGGTCGAGGTTTTGACGGAGGAGCCCAGCTTGGATAATGCGGCAACCATCATCCATGACCAGATGAAAATCTACCTGCCGCTAGACGGCCTCATTGACTACGAGGCGGAGCTTGCCAAGCTGGAGAAGGAGCTGGAAAATGCCCAGCAAGAGGCCCTTCGGGCGGAAAAGAAGCTGGCCAACAAGGGCTTTACCGACAAGGCGCCTGAGGCGGTAGTCAAGAAGGAAGAGGAGAAGTTAGAGTCCAACCGCAAGTTGATTGCGGAAGTGGAACAGACCATAGCGGAAGTGAAAAGAAAGATGGAAAGCTGAGATGTATGGTGATTTTAGCCAGCTCTATGACCAGCTCATCTACGATATTGACTACGATGCCTATGCCCAGCTAATCTTGGGTGAATTAGCGGCTTTAGGCTTTGAAGGGGGCAGGCTCTTGGAGGTAGGTTGCGGCACGGGCAACCTGACCGCCCGGCTTGCGCCCGAGGTAAATGTGCTCTACGGGATTGACCTGTCCCAGGACATGCTCAATGTTGCCTGGGCCAAGCTTGCAGACAGGCCTAATGTTCAGCTGAGTTTGCAGGATATGCGAAAAATGCAGGTGCCACAAGTCGAGGGCTGCGTCAGCACCCTCGACACCTTCAACTATGTGGATGAGGCGGGCCTCAAAGCAACCTTTGAACGGGTTGCTAGGAGTTTGGGGCCTGGTGGCGCCTTCGTTTTCGACATCAATTCAGCCTACCGCCTCCTGGAAGAGATCGGGGGTGGCGACTGGATCTTCGAAAAGGACAATGTCTTTTACTGCTGGGAGAGCGAGCGGGAGGGAAACCGCGTCGAGTCCTGGCTAACCTTCTTTGTGGAAGGGGAGGACGGCCGCTACGATAGGATTGATGAAGAGCAGGTGCAGTGGTATCATGGCCCGGAAAAGGTCGAGCAGCTGTTAGCTGAGGCAGGCTTTAGCGTCCAATCGATCAAGGATTTTGACGGGGGCGGTCTGGTAAATGAGAAGACGAGGAGGATACTTTTTAGCTGCCAAAAGACTAAAGGATGTAGTCAGTCCTAGGCTTGTTAGCTTTATGTTAAAAGAAAAAAAGAAGTTTACGTAAAATATATCAATCTTCATAATTCGGTCATATTATCTATCTAACATAATGATGTAGGATTGCTCTGTTCTGTCGGCGATAGGCCTGTCGCCGCACAAGGATATAAACCTAAGGAGGAATTATGAAGAGAAGGTTCATGTTAGGAACGATTGTTTTGGCTGTTGCCCTAATGGCTTGTTCACCTAAGCCTGATACTGCTGAAGACAAGCTAAATGATTTGCAAGCTAGTCTAGAAACCTTTGCTGAAGAGGTAAATCGGGAAATACAAGGGGCAAAGCGTCTATTCACTGAAGGATATCTATATCGGCAACTATGTCTGTGACCTAGAAGACACCCACCTATATGCTTTGCCTAAGGGATCGCTCATTGAAGACTACGATAGAGACGTGGAATTCAAGGATATCAATCGGGATGCCAGTAATGTCAGTGATCCTTTTCTCAACTTGTTGCCTGAGCTGAAAGAAGAAGTCGATAATCAGCTGAGCGC
>CAYFUF010000004.1:55797-66217 GCA_964346245.1 uncultured Peptoniphilaceae bacterium
GACTATTACGGCACCGCCTTCTTTGAACTGGTGGACGGGGAGTTGGTCTTAACAGACTTATCTAGTAGGTAGGCGTCGTTTTGATATGGCAAAACGCGTAAGGATAGAGCAGACCTAGGCAGGAAAAAGATACAATACCAACCTTGGTAAGGATGAAATTTTGTGCTATTTACTAGGGGTAAGCGGTTTCTTCAAAACGATTTACCGGTCAGGATTGTTTGACACCATACGCAGTTCATGGTAGCCTTAAGAAGTAGTCAAATAAGACTAGAATGAATTTTTTGGAGGAATTAAATTAATGGTAAAAGGTACAGTTAAATGGTTCAGCGCAACTAAAGGATACGGATTCCTATCTACTGAAGATGGACAAGATGTATTCGTACACTTTTCAGCACTTCCTGAGACTGGCGAATTCCGTACACTTGACGAAGGTCAAGAAGTAGAATTCGACATCACTGATGGAGAAAAAGGACCTCAAGCAGCAAACGTAGAAAAACTTTAGTATTTTCCAAGATATTATTATCTTTTTAATACAATTTGGTAACTAAGAGAAGGAGCGTAAGCTCCTTCTTTTTTATGGATAGCATTGCAGAGCTATGGGGTAGAAGAGACCTGTAGCTCTTGAACAATAGATAAGGAAGGACAAGATGAAAGATTATTTGATTCGTGCAATTTCAAAGGACGGCAAATTCCGCTTCCACATCGTCGATTCGACGGGCATGGTGGAGGAATCTAGGCGCCTCCACAATAGCTCAACGACGGCAACGGCGGCCATGGGCAGGTTACTCACCATGGCAACCATTCTCGGCATTGACCTCGAAGACGAGGAGTCAGTGACCCTAAACATCAAGGGCAACGGCCCAGGCGGCTTCCTGGTGGCGGTATCGGACAAGAGCGGCACAGCCCGCGTGTCCGCCCAGCACCCTGAGCTGGATATTCCTAGCCGGGAGGATGGCCACCTTGACGTCTCTGGTTGGGTGGGCAATGAAGGGACCCTCTCAGTCGTGCGAGGCTACCACTTGAAGGAGCCTTTTATGGGCATTACCAAGCTGGTCTCAGGGGAGATTGCCGAGGACTTCGCCTCCTACTTCTTCCACTCGGAGCAGACCCCAACCGTTGTCTCCCTAGGCGTCTTCGTCGAAACGGACCACACGGTTGCTGCAGCCGGCGGCCTCTTTATTCAGGCCATGCCCGGCGTAACCGACTCCGACCTCGACACCCTAGAGGGGGCAATCGCCGACCTGGATTCCATGACCAATATGATCAGATCAGGTATGAGCCCAGAGGATATCCTGAACAAGTACTTCTCCGCGCTGGAACCCCGCATCTTGGACACAATCGAGGTGAAGTACGAGTGCAACTGCTCCAGAGAGAAGATGGAAAAGGCCTTAGCGTCTATCCCTTACCAAGACCTCCAAGAGATGGCCGAGGAAGACGGCGGCGCTGAGGTTGTCTGCGAGTTTTGCAACGAGAAGTACCGCTTCTCTGCGGATGAACTCATTGCCCTAGGGCAGGACCAAGCGTAGATGGGTCATCCTAGGGGTAAAAATTAAGAGTATGTGGCTGTTTGCTGGCTTGTACTTGTATTGTTGCTTGTACTTGTTGCTGCTGCGCCTGATGTCAAAGACCTTGTCTTGGCTGCTGGTTGACGTGGACAAAAGGCGTGGACTACAGTAGAATAGGCTTATGAAAAACTTATGGGAAGCATCAAAACGGACAAGTAAATATGTATTGGCAACGAGTCTAGTCAGCATGGCCCTCCTTTTGACGGCTTGCCAGAGGGGGCCCGAAGATGCTGTTGCCATCGTGGGGGAACGACCAATTTCAACCGTTGCCCTCCTTCAAGAGGATGCCTACTATGAGCAGGTTCTGGGCACAAGTGAGGACGCGGAAGAATTTGCGATGAGCCTCGATGACGAAGCTCAGGAAGAGGCCCTGAAAAGAGAGCGGGCAAGAAGCCAGGAGCGGCTTGATCGCAGGCGGCAGGTTTTAGACCAGATGGTCTTCGATGAGACCATCATGCAGGATAATGAGATTCGTCCCCAGGGCGTAACGGCCAAGGTCGATGAGCTCTACCAAGACGCCCTCGACCGTTTCGATGGCGACCAAGGCTTGAGCGCCCAGCTTAAAGCTTTCGGCGTGACCGAGGCGGACTACCGCAAGCAGCTGGAGAAGGAAGCTTACAAGATTCTCCACGAAAAGGCTTACCGGTCCCATTACCCTCTGTCCAACGAAGACCTGTCTGACTATTACGACAAGAATAAGGATTCAGTCGCCTTAGTGTCTTACGTTGATATTGCCGTACCCACCAAGTCGTCGGCAGAAATGGTCAAAGAGACCTTGACCAACGATATTGGGGAGCTAGCTTCCATCGAAGAAGATTACGCCAACGACATCTACGAGAACACTTCAGTGAACCACTTCCAGCAGCTGGGCGCAGGAGATGACCAGCTGGTTACCCGGCGAATTCTCCAGCAAGATGTCGATGCCATTCAAGTTTATTTGGTGGATGAGCTTTATCATGTTATTATTGTGAATGATAAAGTGACAGAGTATGAGGATCTGGTGGAGCATGTCAAGGATATGGCCTACAAAGATCACTACCAGTCGTATATTCAAAGTTTGTCTAGGCAGTTAGAAGTCCAAGTTTATCCTGATCGGATACCAAAGGAGTAGACTTTTTAACAAGTGTGCCCTAGATGGCTTGAAAATCAAGGAAAAATCAAGTTTTCTAGTTGAACCTTTACGAACTTTTGGTATAATTTAACTACAGTTCTATACTGACAATGACTAATTTTTGGGAGGATACAATGAACAAATCTGAATTAATCGCAAAAATCGCTGAAAAAAGCAACCTAAGCAAAGCTGACTCTACTCGCGCACTTGACGCATTCCTTGAGACAGTAAGAGAAGCACTAGTTGACGGTGAAAAGGTCCAATTAGTTGGATTCGGTACTTTCGAGACTCGCGAGAGAAAAGCACGCGAAGGTAGAAACCCAAGAAACCCAGAAGAAACTATCAACATCCCAGCATCTACAGCTCCAGTATTCAAGGCTGGCAAAAACCTTAAGGATGCCGTAAACAAGTAAGTTCATTCTGAATCATCAATTAAAACATCAAGTGTAGGACTTCCCTCGGGTGGTCCTTTTTGTTTGGCAGGGATGGGCTGGGGCCTAGGTTTTTTTTGATTTCTGTGGCTTGCTGGGCCATGAGCTGCGCTTGGATAGTGGGGTTTGGGTTGGCTGGGCCATGGCCCGATATCGGATCTTAGCATTTCGAAATACGAGAATCCTCAAGTACACGCCGCCAAATACGACCTTGTCTTCGAAGATTACCAATGCCGAAAGCAAGCAATAGGGGCTTCATTTTGTGTATACTAGGTATAGTAAGTGACGAGAAGGCGAGGAGGGGAAATGTCGAAGAAAGACAATGACATCAAAAGAGAAGAGAAAAGTGGGCCGCAAGAATACGACCGCAAGAGGTATGGGGCGCCCTTCAGGTCCAATGAGAATTGGCTGATGCAGGTGTCGATTGCCCTTGCGATTTTGTTTGCCTTCCGCTTGGCTTATTATGCCCTTTTGTATGGGCTGAATCCCAATAGTTATGATTTGGAGAATGGTGGACAGGCCGTTAGTCAGCTTTTTCAGTTCTATGTGACGGGGGCAATCATCCTGCCTTTGTTCATGTGGCTGAGCCCTTTTATCGTGAAAAAGCTCTTCCCTGATAATTATCTGAGGCGGATGACGGATTTTTCCGTGGAGGGTAAGGTTAAGAATGGGCTTTATAGTAATGGACTCATTTTTGCGGCCGTGCTTGCCTTCATGTTGGCCGCTATGCAATATGTCTTTTATAACTATGTGCCATATTTCACCCAGAATGCAGAGTTTGCTCTTTTGCATGTTGCGCAGGTGTTGACACTGTCTATAGGCATAGCGGAGTTTGGCAGCTTCACCTATTACAATGCCTTTAAGTCAAAGCTGACAGATCGCTACGGCTTCTTTCCCTATGTGGTCACGGTTCTGGTGACGACTTTGGCAGAATACAGCGTTCGGACCCTTTTCATCATGCAGCTTCTGCCCACGATGATGCTGAGGTTAGCAATCGTTTTTGCCTTTCACCGCCCAAATGGTGTAAAATGGAAGATAGCCGTGGCTAACTTTATATTGCTCTTAGTCACAACGGACATTGTTTTGGTAGAGGTGCCGACGACGAATGTGGTTATGGCCCTTATGCTCATTTATTTGTTATTCAACCGTTACCGCGAGATCAATCTCACTCGCTCAGAATAAGGAGGAAATCATGCACGATTTACGAGATTCTTCAGAGAATTATTTGGAAGCCATTGTCGTTTTGAAGAGGGAAAAGGGCCATGTCAGGTCAATCGACATCGCCAACCACCTAGACTTAAGCCGGCCATCCGTTTCGAAAGCAATGAAAAAGCTGGAAGAGCTGGGGCACATCGTTATGGAAAGTGACGGGGAGATTGTCCTGACCGAGAGCGGCGAGCATATCGGTAAGGAGATTGATGATCGCCATCAGACTTTGTATCGCATGCTTGTTAAGTTGGGGGTCAGCGATGATGTAGCGGAGAACGATGCTTGCAAGATTGAGCACGCTCTTTCGCAGGAGACCTTTGACCGCTTGAAAGAAGTGTTGGGTAAGGACTAATGCAGCAGTTTTTTCTATCTGACGAATTGAATATTGGCGAAAGCATCAGACTACCCGAAGAGATAGCAAACCAGCTCCTTCGGGTTTTGCGCATGCGAGAAGGTGACAAGATCCGCCTAATTGATGGGGAGGGCAGGCCCTATCTGGCGGAGGTTAAGCCAGCTAAGAAGGCCTGCTTTGCCACTGTTTTGGAAAGGCTTGTGGAGCTTAGGGAGCATCCGGTAAGAATTCACCTGCGCCTGGCTAAGATTAAGAAGGATAAGTGGGAGTGGACCTTGCAGAAGGCAACAGAGCTTGGCGTTTCTGCCATCAGCCCCCTCGTGACCGAGCACGTGAATCAGAAGGACTTCCGCGACGAAAAGAAGCTGAAGCTTCGCTACCAGAAGATCATGCAAGAGGCGGCGGAGCAGGCTGAGCGGCACAGGATTCCCGATCTTCTTGACGAAGCTCGGTTGGAGGACCTTTTTCCTTTGGAGGGCGGCCTGTCCATCGTCTGTGCTGAGCGGACGGCAGGCGAGACGCCCACGTTGCTTGAGCTTTTAAGGGAGAAGGGGCCCATAAGGGAGGCGGAAATCCTTATCGGCCCTGAGGGTGGCTACTCGCAAGAGGAGCTGGAAAGCCTTGAAAACAGGGGCTTTCAGCTGGTTAGCCTGGGGCCTCGAATCCTGAGGGCGGAGACAGCTGCAATCCTTGCTGTGGGCCTAGTCAGTCAAGCTCTCCCAGAATAGGACTACATTTTCTTGTTTAGGAAGTACCAAATCGGCTAAGTATGTATTGTGATAATAAGGGAGTGAATAATACACGAGGCTTAGTAATTGACGAGAGGAGATTTTCATGTCAGATAATACAAAGAAAGTTCCAGATTTAGGTCAACAAAAAGAAAAAGAGATCGACGCTAAGTTAGATGAAGCAGAGCAACAGACAAAGGCAAAGGGTGCTGCTGCACAAGATATCTACTCAAACATTGAATCCAGAGATCCAGAGACTGGTGTCGAGACACCAACCGAGGATGCTGTTCATGAAGCTAAAGCATGGGTTGACGAGGAAAACAGAAAATAGCTTATGTGATTGATTTATGGAGGGAGGCCTAGGCCTCCCTTTTAACTTGACAGATTAGTTTGAAAGCATATACTTATAGCTATAAATCAAACCGAAAACGAAGAAGAGTAGCAAGCGACTGACACCTTGCAGAGAATGGTATCTTGGCTGTGAGTACCTAGGGTGGGTAGCTGGTGAATGGCCTTCAGAGGGTGGGAAGAAATGCGACTTGGGCTTGCTTAGGCAGGGCGGATGGTCGCAAAGTAATGCCCAACGGAACCCTACCGTTATCTTGGGACCAATATGATAGTATTGGATGAGAGTGCGTATGCAAATTTGGGTGGTACCGCAGAAGTCTAGACTTTTGTCCCATTGGGGATGGAGGTCTTTTTTATTTCCATCCTTCTCATCAGTTTTCTATCAACCATAGAAAGTAAGGAGAAGAAAATGAAAAGAGTAGTATTGGCACTGGTATTTGCAGGATTGTTTTTGTTGGCGGCTTGTCAGGGTAGTGAAGGGGCGGATTCGGCTGCTTCTGGAGATGCTGAGCCCAGAGTGGACGAATCTAGTGCAGGAGCGGAGGCTGGATCAGACGATGAGATGTTCACCGTGGGCATCATTCAGTTTGCTCAACACGGATCGTTGGATAACTGCCGAGAAGGCTTTATTCAAGGTATGGAAGAGGCAGGCTTCGTGGAGGGAGAAAACGTCCGGTATGATTATCAGAATGCGGATGCGGATATGGCCCTTGTCAGTCAGATCAGTGACGCTTTCGTTTCCAAGAAGGTGGATTTGATTGTTGCGATTGCGACGCCAGCGGCAACGGGGGCTTTTAATTCGGCGATGCATGCGGATATTCCGGTGGTTTACAGCGCGGTGACTGATCCGGTGGAGGCGCAGTTGGCCGATGAGGAGGGCAACTCTTTGGGCAATGCCACGGGCACCAGCGACATTCTGCCAGTGGAGGCGCAGCTAGCGATGATTCGAGAGATTCTGCCCGAAGCCAAGAAGCTGGGCATCCTCTATACGACCAGTGAGGCCAATTCACTGTCCATGATCAGGCAATACGAAAAGCTCGTTGGTGAATACGGTTTTGAGCTTGTGGCCCAGCCGGTTTCGGTTTCGGCAGATATTCCGCTTGCGGCGGATAACCTGTTGACCAAGGTAGATGCCATCACCAACCTCCTGGATAACACCGTGGTCAATTCGCTACCGATCATTCTGGAGAAGGCAAACGAGAAAGGCATTCCGGTCTTCGGTTCGGAGATTGAGCAGGTCAAGATTGGCTGCCTGGCGGCTGAGGGTGTGGAATACATCAGCTTGGGTCAAGAGACGGGCAGGATGGCAGCGGAGATTCTAAGCGGAAAGTCTACTGCTGCGGATATGCCTTACCGGACGGTGGAGGATGCTAATCTCTACTTGAACCAAGAGGTGGCAGAGCTCTTGGGCATTGATCTCGACCAGAGCTTGCTTGAGCGCGCAACGGAGCTCTTTACGGAAATCCAAGATCCTAACCAATAGAAGGAAGTGAAGATGGATATTTTTATCGGCATCGTCGAACAGGGACTCACCTACGCCTACCTGGCTGTGGGCCTCTACTTCGCCTACATGATTCTCGATTTTCCGGACTTGACGGTGGACGGGTCCTTCCCCTTGGGTGGGGCAATTACCGCGGCAGCAATCTTAGGGGGAATAAACCCCTTTGTTGCCCTCCTGCTCAGCATGGCAGGGGGAGCGGTAGCGGGGCTTTTGACCGGACTCATCCACGTCAAGCTGGGCATCAAGGACCTCTTGGCCGGCCTAATCATGCAGACGGCCCTCTATACGGTTAATCTGACCATCGCCCAGCGGGCAAGCGTCGTCCTCTTCAACTCATCTACCATTTACAATAATGACCTGGTCAACAGCTTGATTCCAGAGGGGCTGGAGGCCTACCGCATCATCCTGATCAGCTTGCCCCTCGTCATCATCCTCAAGCTCCTCCTGGATGCCTTCATGAAAACCAAACGGGGCTTCCTGCTGCGGGCAACGGGCGACAATCCCCTCTTGGTGAAGACGATGGGGAAGGACCCGGGGATGGCCAAAGTAATGGGCCTATCCATCTCCAATGCGCTGGTCGCCCTTTCGGGCGGTCTGGTGGTCCAGGAGTCGCGGGTATTCGACATTACGATGGGGACGGGGGCAATGGTCATGGGCCTTGCCTCCCTCGTCATCGGTCTGAAGATTATGCGGGCGGTGCCTTTCATGAAGGACACGACCAGGGTCGTAATCGGGTCAATCGCCTACAAAGCCTGCATCGCAGTGGCGATTGCAATCGGTCTATCCGCCAACTCCCTGAAGCTGGTGACGGCGGTCCTCTTCCTCATCATTCTCTTTTCGGGTAAGGGGCACAAGATTAGGAGGAAAATGAAAGATGCTTAGTGTAAACCACATTCACAAGGCCTTCAACCCCGGCACGGTGAACGAAATCAGCGTCTTCAAGGATTTCAGCCTGGAGGTGGAGGAGGGGCAGTTCGTCAGCATCATCGGCAGCAACGGGTCGGGCAAGACTACCCTCCTCAACCTCATCTGCGGGAGCTTGCAGCCGGATTCTGGCAGCATCACCATCAATGACGTCGACATTAGCTCCTGGCCGGACCACAAGCGCTACCGCAAGATTGGCCGCGTCTTCCAAAGCCCTGGGGCGGGGACGGCTCCCTCGATGACCCTCTTGGAGAACCTGGCCATGGCCGACAACAAAGGCAAATCCTGGAAGCTCACACCCGGTATCGATAAGGACCGCATCGAATCTTACCGGGCCCTCCTGGCTCCCCTAGGCCTAGGCCTGGAGAACAAGCTGGCGGACCGGGTCGACACCTTCTCCGGAGGGCAACGCCAGGCGGTTGCCCTCCTTATGGCCACCATGCAGCCGATCGACTTTCTCATCCTGGACGAGCACACCGCCGCCTTGGACCCCAAGACGGCCGACACCATCATGGAGCTTACCCAGCAGATTGTGGAAAGCAAGGGCTTGACCGCCCTCATGGTCACCCACAACCTGAGAAACAGCCTCGATTACGGCGACCGCCTCCTCATGATGCACGACGGTTGTGCCGTCCTCGACGCCTCCGGTGCCGCCAAGCAGGCCCTCGTCCTTGATGAGATTTTGGACAAGTTCTATGAAATTTCCATCGAGCGGGGCAATTCGCTCTAGCTGGTTGGGTGGCTCGTGGTATCATACTTGTTGGGGCTTTCGCTATTGATATGAAGTAGGGTGAACCCCTGATTTGGCCAAAAGAGTCCAATAGTGCTTTTCGAAATAAGGCGTATACAAGCAGAAGGCTTCCGAGCCCTCTGCTTTTTTTTAAAGAGCCCAGATGACAGTTTCCCAAAAAGGACGTAAAATAGCAGTTGAATGATCAAAATAACAAGGAGGGTAGGCATATGCTACAAGACAAGATTGTAATTATTGACTTAGGTTCCACGGAGGTTGCCCTGTTGGCGCGGGAAATCCGCCGCATGGGCGTCTTCACTGAAATACATCCCCATGATTCCACCAAGGATTTTATTGACGGCCTCGGCAAGGTGAAAGGCTTCATCCTATATGGTGGCGAGAATAACGTGGTGGATGGCCATCCAATCGAGGCATCGGGCGATATCCTGGGGTATGGCCTTCCTATCCTTACCATCAAACACGGGGACGCCCCCGACCTTCCTGACAATGACGAAAAAAGACGAGACCTCCTGTCCCGCTTCATCTTTGACGAATGCGGTGCGGAAGCCAATTGGTCAATCGAGAGCTTCATCGAAGAGAAAGTGCAGGATATCCGTAAGCAGGTAGGCACAGAGAAAGTCTTGCTTGCCCTGTCCGGTGGTGTGGATTCCTCCGTCGTCGCAGCGCTATTGATAAGGGCCATAGGAAAGCAACTCACCTGCATACACGTCAACCATGGCCTTCTTCGCGAAGGCGAGTCCCAACAAGTCATCGACACCTTCCAAAAAGAGTTGGGCTCTAACCTCATCTACATTGACGCCACCGACCGCTACCTGGATGCGCTTGCTGGCGTCGCCGACCCCGAGCAAAAGCGGAAGATCATCGGCAGCCTCTTCATCGACATCTTCCAAGAGGAAGCCGAAAAGCTCGACGACATCAAGTTCTTAGCCCAAGGCACCATCTATCCCGACATCATCGAGTCCGGCACCAAGACCCAGAAGAAAGTCAAGAGCCACCACAACGTGGGCGGCCTGCCAGAAAAGATGAACTTCCAACTGGTCGAGCCCCTAGACATGCTCTTCAAAGACGAAGTCCGCCTCTGCGGCGAGGCCCTAGGCCTTGCCCACAAGATGGTCTACCGCCAGCCATTCCCAGGCCCAGGCCTCGGCGTCCGCTGCGTTGGGGCAATTACCCGCGACCGCCTCGCCGCCGTCCGCCACTCGGACGTCATCCTCCGCGAGGAGTTCGACAAAGCCGGCCTCAACCAAACCGTCTGGCAGTACTTCACCGTCATTCCTGACGTCCGCTCCGTAGGAGTCCGCGACGGCGGCCGCGCCTATGAGTGGCCCTGCGTCCTGCGCGCCGTCAACACCGTCGACGCCCTCACCGCCTCCATCGAGCAACTCCCCTACGACCTCCTTGCCCGCATCACTGCCCGCATCACCGCCGAGGTCCCCGGCGTCAACCGCGTCCTCTACGACATTACGCCCAAGCCCACCGGCAGCATTGAATGGGAGTAAA
>CAYFUF010000005.1:0-64496 GCA_964346245.1 uncultured Peptoniphilaceae bacterium
GACACAGCTCCTCATGGCGTGAATAATCTTGTTCCTTGGCTTACGCTTCTACGGCTTCCTTATCTTCCGTAAGGACTGGTTCAGCAAACTGTTCATTTATGACGATACACTTAGCTGGGCACTTAGCTGCGGCTGCCTTTGCTTTTTCAATGTCATAATCAGGGTGGTAGGTAGCATGAGCTAACTTACCATCCATTGCAAACTCATTTGGTGCTAATTTAGCACAGAGCGTACAACCAATACATCCGATGGTACAGTTTTTGCTTACGGCCTTACCCATCTCAGGATTCTTACATTTAACTTGGGCTGGCGCTGAGTATGGAACGAGTTCGATGATCTTCTTTGGACAAACCTCGATACACTTCATACACTGCGTACACTTGTCCTTATCGATAACAGCAACGCCGTTCACAATACGAATAGCATCAAAGTCACAGACATCGTAGCAGTCTCCGCAGCCTACACAGCCATAGTTACAAGACTTGTTACCACCAAAAGTATAAGTCATAACTGTGCAAGAACTTACTCCATCATATTCGAAGAGTTCCCTCGTATGGTCACAGTCACCCTGACATTTAACGGAAGCGACGTACTTCTCTCCGCCACTTGCTGTCTTACCCATGATATCAGCAACAACTGCTGCTGTGTCGTCTCCACCGACAACACAGGCATTGACAGGAGCCTCTTCATTAGCGATTGCCGCTGCACAACCTGAACATCCTGGGTAACCACAAGCACCACAGTTAATTCCTGGCAACGCTTCTTCGATCTGTGCGATCTTGGGGTCTACCGGTACATAAGTCAATTTGCTGATTACGCCAAGCAAAACTGCAATGACGATTCCCATAGCTGAAAGAACGACTACAGGTGTTAATATTTCACCCATTCATTTCCTCCTAACTAAACATTCCAGCGAAACCTGAGAATGCGATAGACATCAAGCCTAAAGAGATAAGAGCCATAGGCACATTCTTGAAAGCAGCTGGCACTTCTTTAATATCATAGGATTCACGAATAGCAGCTAGTAAGACGATGGCCATCCAGAAGCCCAATGATGCAGCCAGACCGCTTGCAACGGTTTCAAGCAAGTTGTAACCTGATTCAATATTTACAATGGCAACACCAAGAACGATACAGTTTGTCGTAATCAGTGGTAGATAGATACCTAGTGCTTGGTAAAGAGCTGGCGTAGATTTTTTCATGAACATCTCTACAATTTGTACCAAAGCAGCGATAACTAAGATGAAAGCAATCGTACGTAAGTAAGGGATGCCAAAGTGTTGCAACAAGAGTTCGACAAACCAGGTAATCGCAGAGGCCAATACAATAACGAATGTTACTGCAGCGCCCATACCCATGGACGTCTCTACCTTATTGGTTACACCAATCGTTGGGCAGATTCCTAAGAACTGTGAGAATACGTAGTTGTTGACAAAAATAGTAACAAATACGATCGATAGAATATTTGACATTATCTTGCACCTCCTGCAGCCTTTGTTTCAGTGATGTGAGGAGTGAGCTGTTTTCTCTTCTTGGCACTACGAATTGCATTCGATGCGGCAATGAAGAAGCCCAATAGCATGAATGAAGAAGGTACTTGTTGGAAGAAAGGAATGGCAAATTCTTCTGGGATAATCTGATTGCCTAAAAACGCGCCCGTTCCTAACAGTTCTCGGATAATTGCGATACCAGTAATTACCCAAGTGTAGCCTAATCCATTGCCTAAGCCATCGATGATTGAGTCGACAATACCATTCTTGCTGGCAAAAGCTTCTGCGCGGCCAAGGATGATACAGTTAACAACGATCAATGGTAAGAAAATACCTAGTAAGTTGTAGATTTCTGGTAAGTAAGCTTCCATGACCATCTCTAGGATAGTTACGAAACCTGCGATTACAACGATGAAGGCCGGAATACGGATTTCATCAGGGATAAAACTTCTCAACAGCGAAATAACCACGTTGGAAGCTGTAAGTACAAAGATTACTGCCATGCCCATTCCGAAAGCACCTTGGACGGTATTGGATACACCAAGGACGGAGCACAATCCGATTAATTGAACCAAGGCAGGGTTATTGCGAAAAAGACCGTCAGTGAAAATTGCTGATTTTTTCATTATTCCCTCCTATTTCAATTCATCAAAAGCTGCTTTAACAGCTTCGAAAGCTTCTTGCATTGCATTAGATGTTGCTGTTGCACCAGAGATAGCAGTAGCAGGTTCATCTATAGTCGTTGTCATCAAGTTGCTAGCATAATCTGCTTCTTCAACCGCTGCGCCAAAACCAGGTGTTTCCTCATGGTTAAGAACAGTGAAGAAGTTAATGCTACCATCCTCAGCTACACCGACGACAAATTCAACTTGACTAGCAAAACCCGTTGGCGAAAGCGCGTGGTATAAGTATCCTTCAGCTTCTCCTCCAGTCGCTTGATAAACACCTTGAATGATGTCATTCGTTGGCGCATCTGCCACTGCAGTAACCGAATCAGCGCCTACGAAAGCAGCAAGGCTTTCTTCACTAACCTCGTCAAGCTTGGGAGCTTCTTCAACTTCTTCTACTTCAGGAACATCGGTCATGTCTACAGTACTGCCGGTTAAGGCTGCCCACTTTTCAACTACCATATTGAAAGCGGCTTCCATTGCTTTCGTCGTCACTGTAGCACCGGTCATTGCTGGAACTTCATGCTCAGTTCCGCCTGCACCATTTGCTACAACCGGAGCATTCAGCATGACATTGTTTAGACCTTCTGCATATTCTGGATCAGCAACTCTAGCACCAAATCCAGAGGTCTCGCTGTGACTTAATACTTCAAAGCCAGTAACCGTACCATCATTCTTCACACCAACGGCAAAGTTGACAGGACCGCCGTAGCCAGATGGCGAATTAACAGAGAAAGCATAACCATCCTGTTGGCCATTAACGTTCGCTTCCACAATCTGAGTGATATTCTCATCTAGTAAAGACTCGTCTTCAACTGGAGTAAACTCAGCATCAGGATAAACAGCACTGAAAGCCTGTTGCGTTTGTTCCATTTGTCTCTTTGCGATGATTGGGGAGGTCTGTGAGTTGATAAAGGCAAGAACCGCAGCAACCACAGCAGTAATGACAAATAACTTAACAGCTAATTCAACTGTCTTTTTCATTATTGAACACCTCCAAACGGTTTTTCTTTGACATACTTGTCGATCAGTGGTGTACAAACATTCATGATGAGGATTGCATAGGAAACGCCTTCAGGGTTTTGACCAAAGACACGGAATAGAGCAACCAGTAAACCAGCACCGATTCCGAAGATCAATTGACCCTTAGAAGTAATTGGAGACGATGAGTAATCCGTAGCCATGAATATAGCACCGAGCATTAGACCTCCTGACAAGACCTGAGCTGGTAAAATACCGACTGTTTGGGAGAAAGCATCACCAAGAGCTACTTCATTTAAGCTAAGTTCGATTGCATTGAAGACGATAAATCCGACTGCAAATGCGGCGACCATAGCGACAGGGATTCTCAGTTTGATTATTCCTCTCCACAAAAGGATGAGTGCTCCAACTAATAGAGCGACAGCAGAAACTTCACCTAGCGTTCCAGGTACTGCGCCGATGAAAAGATCCATCAGGTTAGCATTTGCTGGATTAGCGAGTGGAGTACCACTGGTTACCGCATCCAATGTATAAGGTTGAACGTATGTACCCATTTGTGCGGGCCATGAGGCAAGCAACACTGCCCTAGCCGCTAATGCGGGGTTAACAAAGTTATTACCAATGCCACCAAACATCTCTTTGACCACAACGATGGCAAAGATTGAACCAAAGACAACCATCCATAGAGGCATAGTCGATGGTACGTTGAAGGCAATCAAGATACCCGTGACAACCGCTGACAAGTCCGCTATGCGGAGGGGTTTTTTCAGGGCTTTTTGTATGACAGCTTCTGCGACCACACAAGATAAAACCGCAACGAGTGTAACAATAATTGCATCGATACCGAAGAAGATGAAGGATGCAACAATTGCTGGAATTAGTGCGATAATAACGGTAAGCATGATATGCTGGGTTGAGTTATCTGTGCGGATGTGAGGTGAAGAACCTACATGAAGCAATAGTTCTCTCTCATTCGTTTTTGCTTCCACTTTTTACCTCCTACTTCTCTTCTTTAGCTTTTTCAGCAGCGGCTCTGTCTTGGGCCATAACGGTGCGCTTACCATAGCGGATATATTCCGTTAGGTGGCGTTTCGATGGGCAGACATAAGAGCATAAGCCACACTCGATACATTGGGTAATGTGGTAGTCACGAGCTACATCCCAATTCTCACTAGAAGATGCTTTTTCTAAATAAAGAGGCTCTAACTGCATCGGACATCTTTCCACGCACTCGCCGCAACGAATACAAGGATAAGCTTCCACTGGTTTAGCTTCTTCTTCAGTTAAGACAAGGATACCATTGTTGCGCTTGTCAGTTACGGCTTCATCCGTATACTGAGCGATACCCATCATCGGACCGCCGAAGAGAATCTTACCAGGTACGGTTGAGTAGCCACCGCTATATTCAACGATATCCTTAATGCGAGTTCCGATACGAACAACCAAGTTCTTTGGAGAATTAACGGCATGTCCAGTCACGGTGACTACGCGTTCGTAAACTGGTTTGCCATAATAAACAGCATCCACAACGGCGCAAATCGTACCGACATTCTGAACGAGTACACCAACGTTAGCTGGCAACTTACCTGCTGGGATTTTTCTGCCCGTTACGGCGTAGATTAAAGACCTTTCATCTCCTTGAGGGTACTTCGTCTTTACAACAGCTACTGCTAAATCTTCCTCATTCGCTAAGGCAGCATCGATAGCATCGATTGCTTTTGATTTGTTGTCTTCTATAGCAACATAACCTTTTTTCGCACCTAGGACCTTCATCGCTAATTTCAGTCCCTCAACCACCTTTTCTGGTTGGCTGCGCATGGTTAGGTCGTCACAAGTTAAATAGGGCTCACACTCTGCTCCGTTGATAATTACTGTATCTACAGCAGTATCTGGAGGGGGAGATAATTTAACGTGGCTAGGGAAACCTGCACCACCCATACCTACGATGCCTGCGTCACTTATGTACTTCAAAATTTCTTCGTTCGATAGGTCCTGACCACTTCGATCAACTTCCTCATAGCCGAGTGTGTCTAGGCCATCATTTTTGATGACAACTGCATCAACTTCCGCTCCCGTAGCGCTTAAGTACTTTTCGATGCTCGTTACTTCTCCAGACACACTAGAGTGTACGGGAGATGATACGTATCCACCTGCTTCAGCTATAACTTGGCCAACCTTAACTGTGTCTCCCTTTGCGACCAGTAACTTCGCAGGAGCACCGACATGTTGGGAAAGAGTAAGCTTTACCTCTTCAGGAGCAGGCATTACCGTAATCTCAGAGCCGTTCGAAAGTTCCTTATTGTCTTTCACGTGTAAGCCACCACGGAAAGTTAAGTTTTCGAGCTTCATACTTCACTCTCCTCTCAATATTTTTAACCGTAAAAAAACGTGAGACAGCTAAAGCCGTCCCACGTTTCTTTGGGCTTGGTGCAGAAGATGGGATTCGAACCCACACAGGCGTTGCCCACCACCCCCTCAAGATGGCGTGTCTGCCAATTCCACCACTTCTGCAAATTAACGACTTCCTTATTATACAACAATTTTGTTATAGGTCAAGTCAGTAAAATGTCTTTTCTATTTGCAGGTCTTATGTACATGGAAACCGATTCCCTGCATAACAAGAGCACTTAGTTCGCATCAAATTGTTGAGGGTATTCTGTTAAACATATGTCAATTCAACGCTTAGCCGACCTTCAATACTCTACATTCTATACCGAATTTAGACTCTTTACAAGGGAATTACACCTGGCACTGAACTGAATTTCTTAATTCTAGATTAAAATCAAAACATCCTGCCCAGTTTAGCCAAGCAGGATGTTTAACTACAAATGGATGTTTCATTCCATTTCAAGACTCATACTATTTTTTGTCCACCGGAAGAGGTCTAACATGTTATCGAAAGCTAGACTGAAGGTGTTCTGGTTCTCTGCTTCTTTCAAGCCCTCCGAATAGAAGATGTCATAGACTTGTTTAGCTCGGTTGACTTTGACAACATAGTCCCTCGTTTCTCGGTAAGGTATCGCACTCAAGGAATCTCTTTCCCAAGTGATAGTTCCATCAGCTATCCATTGGTCTACATTGCTTGCCCCTGTGTTGTAAGCGGCTATTGCTAAATCCTGATTTTGGAAATGATTGATCAAATAGGAAATATAGAAGCTGCCCATAGCGATATTGTATTCGGGATCGTCCAAATACTCCGGCTTATACTCGATGCCCATCTGTTGAGCTATCCAAGTAGCCGTATCAGGCATGATTTGCATCAAGCCTCTTGCGCCCACTGATGACACCGCCGTTTCATCGTAACCACTCTCCGTTTTGATAATCGCGGCAAGAAGTTGAGGCTCTAGGCTATACTTCTCTGCATTCTCCTCAATAATCTCACTGTGGGCAACCGGATAATTGATCGTGCCGATAAATACACTGAAGAAGACAAAGGCGCCAGTCAATAGCCCGAGAACAAGAACCAAGATAAGAATATTCCGGATAATTGTTAATATGCCTAGGAAAAAGCGGGCAACTAAAGGTCTCTTCTTTTGCGCTTCGACTTCTTCTTCGATGTAATAGTAATCATCGTCCTCGTAAGCGTATTCTGTTTCTGGCTCATTCAAATCTATCTCAGCTGTCTGTTCTGGGTTTTCATCACTAGCTTCATCTGCATTCAATTCAACTAGGTTATCCAGTTCAGTTACCTTATCGTCTGAATTTTCATTTTTATTAGTAAATCTTGCCATAGTCTCACATCCACTCGTTGGTTTGGTTTAATGCGCAATCTATTTGCTGGTTCAAATCTCCAAGGCTTCCCCTGTTATCGATAACAACATCCGCCAATCTAACTTTCTCTTCAATACCCATCTGAGAATCGATTCGGCTTTTTGCTTCCTCAAGGGATAGGTCATTTCTCTTTCGCAATCTTTCCAGCTGAGTCTTCTCATCAACATAGACTAGCCAAGTCAGATCGAGATTTAACGCTTCCACCTTTTCCCAAGTTTCAAACAGCAAGGGTATATCTATAAAAATAATATCGTGATTTGAGAGTCTTGTCGAATAATAATCAAGTTGATGCAAAATCTCATCATAAATCAGAGGGTGGGCAATATCATTGAGCCTACGCCTTTTCCCCTCATCATTAAAAACGATAGCAGCTAGACGGGCCCTATCAATCACTGACTCGCCGTTAAATGGGTCGACCAAGATTGTTCCACCAAAAGCGCCAACGAGCGCTTTATGAATAGGCTGCCCAGGCTCCATTAAACGATGATTGACAGCGTCCGCATCGATTACAGTATAACCCTTACCTCGAAGGATGCCTGTTACTGTGGACTTGCCACTTGCGATTCCCCCAGTCAAGCCAACCCGTTTCACCTTAATCCTCGACTTTCTTTTCTATTGCTATCCTTAAACGTCGTACCAAGACTTAGCAATGTCCATGTCAGCTACTAAATCTACCTCAAAGCTTCCTACTTTTTCCATCAAATCCACAATCAATTGACCAACCTCATCGGCTTCCTCTTCGGGCGCCTCGATGATAAGTTCATCGTGAACCTGTAGAACCAGGCGGGACTTATAACCTCTTTGCTCCAGCTCTTTATCTACTCTATTCATGGCAATCTTAATGATGTCTGCAGCCGTGCCCTGGATTGGAGTATTCAAAGCAATCCGTTCACCAAAGTTTCTGATGCTGAAATTCTTACTGGTTAGCTCTGGTATACTCCTCCTTCTGCCGTAGAAAGTATCCACGTATCCATCCTCTTTAGCCTGTTCGACGATATGTTCCATATAAGCTTTAATCTGAGGATAGGCATTCTTGTAGTTGTCGATATATTCCTTAGCCTCCTTCCGGCTGATTCCCAGATCTTGAGAAAGGCCGTAATCGCTGATTCCGTAGATAATACCGAAGTTAACTGCCTTGGCATGGGATCTTTCCAGTGGAGTCACCTCTTCAATAGGTTTGTGCCCCACTTCAGAAGCTGTTTTGGCATGGATATCTTGACCCTCCTTGAAAGCCTGAATCATCGCCTTATCCTGGGCAAGTGAGGCTAACACCCGCAGTTCAATTTGGGAGTAATCAGCATCGATTAAGACATGTCCAGGCTTAGCCACAAATACCGCCCTGAGCTTTCTTCCCTCCTCGGTGCGAATAGGAATGTTCTGTAGATTGGGCTCGGTTGAAGAAATACGACCAGTGGCGGCCACCGTTTGTCGGAAGATCGATCTAATACGCTTATCCTCGTCGATATAGGGTTTGAGCCCTTCAACATAGGTGCTCATGAGCTTGGATAACTGGCGATACTGCAAAATCTCTGGAATGATGGGCGAAACATGCTTAAGCCCTTCCAAAACATCAGCAGCGGTCGAGTAACCTGTCTTAGTTTTTTTGCCATGCGGTAGGCCCATCTCCTCGAAAAGAATATCGCCCAGTTGCTTAGGTGAATTGATATTGAACTCATGACCAGCTTGGTCATAGATGTTCTTTTCAATCTCTTTCAGCCTGGCACTGAAATCTACATGTAAGTCATCAAGGACACTGGCATCCGCTTCTATGCCTACCTCTTCCATTCGGGCTAAAACTTTGGCTAATGGATTTTCGATTGTCCGGTAAAGATCAACCATATTCAGTCCATCAAGCTCATCTCGAAGGATGGGCGCAGCCTGCTCCAAAACCTGCAGAGCTGACCCGCAATAGTCCAGCAGGTCCCCTTCTTCCACTTGGTCAAACTCTTTTTTCTTCTTGCCCTTGCCAAGAAGCATTTCCAGAGTTGAGATATTCATGTTTAGCGCCCGATCAGCTAAATCTGCTATGGTGTAGCTCGTCCTTGAAGGATCAATCAAATACTCCATCAGCATGACATCCTCGTACAGGCCATCAAAATCGATAGCAATTTTTTTCAGTAAGACAATATCTTTCTTGACACCGTAGCAAAGCTTCTTAATGCGTTCCTCTTGGAAAATAAAACCGAAGGCCTTCTTAAAGGAGTCCTCATCGAAAGCGCTAGGCTCAGTTAAATCGATTAGTCTAGTTTCTTTCCCTTTGGGTTTCAGCGCCACATAGAGCGGTTTAGCTTGGATGTAGTTGTCTTGGCTTGACAAAACCATCATGGCTAGCTCGCCAGCCTTCTCCACTTCTTCAATAAAGG
This sequence comes from uncultured Peptoniphilaceae bacterium, assembly GCA_964346245.1. Lineage (GTDB taxonomy): Bacteria > Bacillota > Clostridia > Tissierellales > Peptoniphilaceae > CAYFUF01. Next base: position 9,274 of record CAYFUF010000005.1, read on the forward strand.
CATCAGTCTCCGCTTCTTCCAACCAATGGGCTTGGAACACTTCCGTCTCTTCCGCCTCTGTTTCAAGAGCAAATTTCTCTGCTAAACTGTTAAACTCTAAGCGTTGGAAACGGTCTTTTAAAAGGACTTGGTTTGGCTCTGTAACAGCAAAATCCTCCGTCTTTAGTTCCATGGGGATCTCAGTGAAGATAGTGCCTAGCCGCTTGCTCAGTAAAGCCAGCGCATAGTTGTTCTCAAGGTTTTCCTTAAGCTTCTTACCAGAGATATCCTCTAGGTGGTCATAGACCCCTTCCAAAGACCCATATTCTTTGATTAGCTTCAAGGCGGTCTTTTCCCCAACCCCAGGCACGCCAGGTATATTATCTGAAGTGTCTCCTTGTAGACCCTTCACGTCAATGAGTTGTGCTGGATCGACACCATACTTATCCCTCACGTAATCTTCATCGACAATCTCTAAATCAGTAATTCCTCTCTTGGTGTATAGAACCTTGGTGTTAAAGTCTACCAGCTGAAAGTAGTCCCGATCCCCTGTGAGTAAGAAATTTTCAATATTCTTGTCTTCATTCTGCTTAGCTAGTGTGCCGATGATGTCATCAGCTTCATAGGAGTCCATATCTATATGCTTGATGTTTAAGGCATCCAAGACATCTTTCAATATACCAAATTGGGCGCTGAGCTCTTCGGGCGCCTTATCCCTAGTGCCCTTATATTCCTCATAGTCTTTTGTTCTAAATGTTGGCCCGCTGCGGTCAAAAGCAACCATCACGTAGGCAGGCTTAATCATCTCAACAGCCTTCGCATACATGGTTAAAAACCCATAGACCCCATTGGTATAGATACCATCCTTAGTCGTCAGGTTCTTAATCGCATAAAAAGCTCGAAATAATAGGCTGGACCCATCTATCAGTAGAAAATGCCTCTTATCTTCCTGTTTCACTTGCTGATCTTTTATTGCCATGACTCCTCCTCGTTTTGCGGTTCTTGTCATTCTTCTTGGTAACTGCTTCTCAATAGCGGTAATAAAAAACACAGGCAATGCACATCTTCTTCCTATTGAAGTTAGCATTCCTGTGTTTGTTATAGTTGAGTGCTGGTGGTGGGACTTGAACCCACACGCCCCGAAGGACAACAGATTTTGAGTCTATCTCGTCTGCCGATTCCGACACACCAGCAATAGTGTTACCGAATCATCGTACCAAAAAAGGAATGATTTTACAAGTTTTCTCTCTTAGATTTTATCATAAGTTAAGTTAAGCTTCCCCCCTAATCTGCAATCTCTTCTTTTTATGGAACTAGTCGAAAAAAGGAACATGTTGGGCCACCCAAAGAATTGCTTTAGGTATTTTCTTTGCCTACAATATAAAGGTAAGGAGTAGATATGAAATTTACAGATTCCCAAAGACAAGCAATTGAACATGGCCAAGGTCCCTGCCTCGTTCTTGCCGTGCCAGGCGCCGGCAAGACGACAGTGCTTTTAAAGCGCCTTGAAGAACTCGTTTCCTCTGGCGTTGACCCCCGACGGATTGCCTCCATTACTTTCTCTAAGCAGCAGGCCTTGGACATGCATGAGCGTTTTCTAAAGAAGCTAGAAACCGACCCCAACCTTCAAGCATACAAAGCTAGCGACTTAACGTTCTCAACCATCCACGCCTTTTGCTATGGCATTATCAGGGCCTATGCCAGAAAGATGAACAGTGAGATTTCCCTTATCGAAGGATCAGATAGCTACAACAAGTATCAGGTGGTTTCTCAACTCTTCCGTAATATCAACAAGCGCTACATTACTGAGGATGAGCTGGAATCTTTCTTCCGAATTGATGGCTACCTCAAGAACGCACTCGTAGATTACAAAACCTTCACCAACCGCTTCCATGAAAAGTTTACCAAATTTGAAGAAATATCCCGTGCTTATGCGGATTTTAAAGATAAGCATCAGCTGATTGATTTCGATGACATGTTAGTACGCACCTTACAAATCTTCGAGAATGACCAGGAAATATTGGCCGGTTTGCAGAGTCGATACCAATACCTGCAGCTTGATGAAGCACAAGACACTTCCTTGATTCAGCTAAGAATCATTCAAAAGATAGCACAACCAGAGAACAATCTTTTCATGGTGGCGGATGATGATCAGGCAATCTATGGTTTCCGAGGTGCCAACCCCTCTTACCTCCTCCAGTTTAAGGAGATCTATCCCCAGGCAAAGGTAATCTTGATGGAGGATAATTACCGGTCAAGCCGCAGCATCGTAGAGCTAAGTGCTAACTTTATCCAAACCAATAAATCTAGGTATCGAAAGATTCCCCAGACCAAAGACCAAGAGGATAGTAAGATACAAATAATGATTGCCAAATCATTGAAGGCCCAGCTGCAAAAGATAAGCCAAGAACTACCCGATGATATAGATAAGGGTAGCGTAGCTATCCTCTTTCGCAACAATTTGTCCATGGTCGCTTTAATCGATGAGCTGGATAGGCAGTCCATCCCTCTCTCCGTTCGTGCTAAAGGGCAGACCTTCTATCAGCACCCTGTCTTAAAGGATATACAAGACATGCTCCAGTTTGCCAAGGACCCCAGTGACCTTAGCTTGTTTAGCCGCATCTACTACAAGCTGAATAGCTACTTGAAGCGAACCTTTATCGAAGAGATGGCTGAAATGAGTTCTTATGCCAGTGTATTTGACCGCATGCGGCAACTGGACGGAACACAAAACACCTTCTACCGAGAGAAGATAGACCACTTAGCAGATAGCTTTGCTTTAATTGACAAACAAACTAAGCTATCTTATGCCATCGATATTATCACCACCAGCCTGGGTTATGGCAAATACCTATCGGAAAAAGCGAGACGAGAATCGACAGCGGTCGACTCCAATCAGCGGGTCGTGGAAACCTTAAAAATAATTAGCAGAGACTTATCAACGCCGGATAGTTTACACCGTCGGCTCGTCCAATTACAGGACATAGAAAAAAACACCTTTGCTCAGAAGGGGGTTGTCCTCTCGACTATACATGGATCAAAGGGGCTGGAGTATGACACGGTCTGGGTAGTTGATCTTATTCAAGAAGAGTTTCCTTCAACGACAGCTTTAGAAATGGACGAGGCCGGAGATAGCTATCTCTTAGAGGAAGAGCGAAGGCTCTTTTATGTGGCCATGACCAGGGCAAAGAAGCGTTTGAAGCTAATCGGACGCAAGTCAGTCAATGGGAAAGCTTGTGCTTATTCCCAGTTCATCAAAGAGTTAATGAATAAGAAGAAATAGAAAAACCCAAGGGCAGCTAATAAAGCAGGCTCTTGGGTCTTTTATCGTTCGACTATGTAGCTTACTAAACCGCTCCCTCGGGTCGTTTCGATCGGTGGGCATCCTTACGATTCGCTGTAACCAGCTCATCAAAAGTTAATGGTTTAAAATTGGTGACATCAACTCCGCAGTTTAGGGCCTTGGGTAGCTCTTGGACTCGCCTCTGGGTGAGGGAGTCGTGATTATGTATGTGACCAAAGAGGTGCCAGCTACCGTAATAGAAGCCATCCCACTCCAAAAGAGGATAGTGGAAAAGCACAAGGCGATGATGGTTATCTTTCACCACCAGATAATCGCAAACTTCAACAAAATAGTCATGCAAGCGCGGATTGTCCTTAATCATGCAGTCATGATTGCCACAAACTAAGTGCAGGCGGCCCTTTAATCTCTTCAAATAGTGCTCTGGCTCATCGCTTCGATAAATGAGGTCTCCAACGATATATACATCATCCCAATCCTGAACCACCCGGTTCCAGTTCGCAATCATCTTTTCATCCATCTCACTCACACTGGTGAATGGGCGATAACTAAAGTCGATCACTTTCTTGTCGCCGAAATGACAGTCGGCGATATAGTAATTCATGCCTTCCTCTTCCTAAGTGTCCGATACATCAATTAAAGTTCGTCTGTGCCCTCGCCCACTTGTTTGAGGAGGTTAATTTCTTCTTCGTTCAAAGGCCTGTATTCTCCCTCTCCTAGTTGGTCATCGAGGTGTAGGGGGCCCATGGATAATCTTCTTAATTCTATTACTTCTTTACCACAAAACGCAAACATCCTTTTCACCTGGTGATATTTACCTTCCATGATTGTTACTCTAGCGAGACGGTCTTCAAGTATCTCTAAGTGAGCAGCCTGTGTTAAGACCTTTTCCGGTTCAAGATAAAAGCCTTTCTGAAAGGCTTCAACATCATCACTGCTTAAATCATTATCGACCACAGCTTCATAAGTCTTTGGGACTTTCTTTTTTGGCGATAGCAGTTCATGTGCTAACCGACCATCATCTGTTATCAGTAAAAGCCCAGTGGTATCCTTGTCTAGGCGTCCTACTGGGAAGACCTCCCGCTTGCGGTCATCATCATCCAATAGATCAAGCACCGTATCTCTTCGATCTCGAGTTGCTGTGATTACTCCTTTGGGCTTATTCAGCATGTAATAGACATAGGCCTGGTAAGCAATGATTTCATTGTTCAAACTGATTTCATCTTCAGTATCTACTATTTTCTTCGCTAATGTCTCTACCTGTCCATTTACGGCAACTAAGCCCTTACTAATATAATCCTTGACTTCCTTGCGGGAACCTAGGCCCATATTGGCAAGATACTTATCCAGTCTAACTCTCATGGTCATCTTTCTTTTTATGCTGATCGGGATCAGCGAAGACGACAGAGTTATTCTCCGGGTCCATAGACTCCACAATAGCTAAGCTATCAACAATCCAGCCTTGTTCCCTCAAGTTCTTACCACCTTCTTGGAAACCCTTCTCGATAGCAATACAGATGCCGACTGGGGTCGCCCCGGCTTGCTCGCAGATAGACAATAAACCGTCCATGGCAAAGCCATTGGCTAAAAAGTCATCCACTAAAAGCACCTTATCATGCTCATGGAGGAATCTCTTTTCTACTAGAGATGTGCGAATAGTTTGTTGTGTATAAGATCGAACTTGTGCGGTATAGACGTCGTCGCCAACATTTAAGGTCTTTGCCTTCTTTGCGAAGACTAAAGGCACATTTAGCTTGCGGGCAACAGGATAAGCGATGGCAATACCAGAACTTTCAATCGTCAATACCTTATTAATCTCTTTATCTTTAAAATGCTCAACCCATTCATCGGCCATCAGCTCTAAGAGCTCGGTATCGATCTGTTGGTTAATAAAACTGTCCACCCGAAGGACTTCTCCAGGTAGAACGATAGCATCTTCTAAAATTCGCTCCTCTAGTATTTTCATAATTCCTCCTTTGAAAAATCGTCTATCATGCCCCTATTGTAGCGAATAGGGGCACAATCAACAATGTTTTTGCTAATTCTTTAGACTCCTTTTTCCTCAAGGATGAAATTACGGCTGAAGATGTAGCCTTTTCCCCACTTCGTTTGGATCTTATGCGCTAAGCCGTAGCGCTCCAACTTTGCTCGCAGGCGGCGGATAAAAACATCCACCGTCCGAATGTTGGTTGGCGCATCTTGAGACCACACACTAGCAGCAATCTGCTCTCTCGTGAGCAATTGATCCTCGTTTTGTATGAAGTATAAGAGCAGGTGAAACTCTTTATGTGTTAGATTGATGATCTCGTTATTAACGCGGACTTCTTGTTTGGCTAAGACCACCTGAATCTCACCCCGCTCCAACACATAATCGAGATTGATCTCACGCCTATTATGGGGTTCGTTCTGATCTATTCTTCGTAGAATAGCTCTGATTCGAGCTTTTAGCTCCATCAGGTTGATGGGATAACACATGTAATCGTCTGCCCCGTACTCCAAACTCAAGACAATGCTTTTTGATTCATGATCTTCGGAAAGAACGAGAACTGGAACTTGGTCGACTTCCGCTTTTTGCCTGAGGAAATCTAGGGAAGTTCCATCACAGAAATCATTGCCCAATAAGCAAACTGTATAGTTATCCTTAATAAGTTCTTGCAGCGCCTTAGCTATTGTTCTGACTGCTACAACTCGATCACCATCATATTCGAAGCTGTAAAGCATGTCTCTAACTAGTTCGCTATCTTTATGTAATACTAGTATGTTCATAATAAACCTCAATTTCAACAAACTCTAGAATACAAAACCATCCAACGTTGGAATGTATTTAATTATACCTAGTATTACTCTACCATGATAGCCTTATTTTTTCTATAATTATTGCATAATTTTTTATAATTACTACTTATTATCGATGTCGGCATAGAAGTCCATCAACTTCTGGATTACCTCCCCATGCTTTCGGTAAAAACTACTTTTTGAAATGTACAAGCGGTTGCAGATTTGGTGAACTTGGTATCGATCAAAGTATCTCATGCTAATAAGATTAAGATCATACTCATTCAGCTGCAGCAGCAATAGCTTAGTCATCTCGGTTTCATCCCTCAGACGTTCTAGCAAAGTAGATATGTTCTGCTTTTCATCAAGTAGTCTCTCTTGGATTGACTGCTCGCTAGGTTTGCTTTTGGACAAGCCTAGATTAGGACTGGACACACCCCCATCATTCGCTCTGGAAGAATAATCCAATTGCCACTCCTTAATCATTTCATCTTGTTCGAGTCTCTGTAATCGTAGTTCATTTGACCGGTAGTTGTACAACAGTTGCATAATTCGCTTCTTTAAATCCATATAATCCTCCTTGCGAAATGTAGTAACCAATACTATATATTGCATATTTATGTAGCAATTTACAGGAATATTATAGCACTGTGACAGGTCAGAAACGTCCCAATTTGCTTATCTGAGTACCATAGTTAACGCTTTTTGTCCCTAAAAACTTAAATTTAACATTTCTACAAGCAGTACTATTAGTACTATTCCTGTTATAGTCTTAGCCAGCCCAAAACACGGATAAGAGACCTGCTTAAATAAGGCACAAAAAAAAGTTGGTCAAAGTAAAACCTAGACCAACTTTTTAATTTACCTTTTAAGGTGTTTAGTAATTAGTAACCATAGCCACCAGCGGCACCAGCCATATCATTCTTCTCTGGTTCAGGAATATCTGAAACAGCAGCTTCAGTGGTAAGAAGCATAGAGGCAATTGACACAGCGTTTTGTAGAGCAGACCGAGTAACCTTGGTTGGATCAACAATGCCTTTTTCGAACATATTGACATACTCCTCTTCATAAGCATCGAAACCTTCGCCTACTGGAGCTTCTTTAATTCGATTTAATACGATAGAACTATCCAAGGCAGCATTTCTTACGATTTGACGAAGGGGCTCCTCTAGAGATTTCACTACGATGCGAGCGCCAACTTTCTCGTCACCCTCAAGGCTTTCTACAAACTCTTCGACTTCTGCGATCGCATCGACAAAAGCGGTGCCACCACCAGCGACAATGCCTTCTTCTACAGCGGCACGAGTAGCAGAAAGAGCATCCTCGATGCGAAGTTTCTTCTCTTTGAGCTCAGTCTCAGTAGAAGCTCCAACTCTTAGGACAGCTACGCCGCCTGAAAGCTTAGCGAGTCTCTCTTGCAGCTTTTCTTTATCAAAGGAAGAATCACTAGCTTCGATTTGCTTCTTGATAAGGTCAACTCGCTCCTCTAACTTATCTGCTTCACCCTTTCCACCGACAATCATGGTGTTATCTTTATCGACCTTGACCTTGCTAGCGGAACCAAGCATATCGATTGTTGTATCCTTAAGCTCTAGACCGAAATCATCAGTTACGACGGTTGCACCCGTTAGTACAGCAATATCTTGAAGCATTTCCTTGCGACGGTCTCCGTAGCCAGGTGCCTTGATAGCAACAACATTGAAGGTTCCTCTGATCTTATTGAGGACTAGTGTAGTTAAGGCCTCCCCTTCAACATCCTCAGCGATAATCAATAGAGGCTTGCTGCTTTGAACAATTTGCTCTAGTAGAGGCAGAAGGTCCTGTAAGTTAGCAACTTTCTTATCGGTAACGAGGATAAGAGGTTCTTCCAACTCAGCGGTCATTGTCTCTGTATCGGTTGCCATATAGGGAGACAGGTAGCCACGATCGAATTGCATACCTTCGACAACTTCTAACGAGTTGTCCATGGTATTAGAATCTTCTACTGTAATGACGCCGTCTTTTCCAACCTTCTCCATCGCTTCAGCAATCATATCACCAATCTCTGAATCTCCAGAGGATACGGTACCAACGCTTGCAATTGCTTCCATCGTATCGACATCCTGAGAATTCTTCTTTAGAATCTCGACGGTCTTATCACTTGCTTTCTTCATGCCTTTTCGTAGAATCATTGGGTTTGCCCCTGAAGCTAAGTTACGAAGGCCTTCTCTGACGAGAGCTTGCGCAAGCAAGGTTGCAGTTGTCGTACCATCTCCAGCGACATCATTCGTCTTGGTTGCAACTTCCTTAACGAGTTGAGCACCCATGTTCTCATAAGCGTCCTCAAGCTCAATCTCTTTAGCAATCGTTACACCATCATTAGTTATTGTTGGTGAGCCATAGCTCTTTTGAAGCACGACGTTACGACCCTTAGGCCCCAAAGTAATCTTTACTGTATCTGCTAGTTTATCGACACCTGCCTGAATCTTTTGGCGGGCGATGTCTCCATACTGAATATCTTTAGCCATAAATATAACTCCTTTTTTCTCTTCTTAACAAGTCTTCAATTGGTTTGCATCTGCTAAACTACAGTTTAGTCCTCTACGATAGCGAGGATATCTTCTAGTTTGATGACGATGTAATCATCACCCTCTAAACTTACGTCTGTACCGGCGTATTTGGAGTAGATGACTCTGTCGCCTACTTTAATCTCATTTTTGATTTCGTCGCTGTTGGTTACCTGATCGCTTACCGCAACAACTTCAGCATACTGAGGTTGCTCTTGAGCAGATGAAGGTAAAATGATACCAGAAGCTGTCGTTTCTTCTTTCTCTAGTTTTTTGATAACTAGTCTTTCTCCTATTGGATTTAATTTCATTATTGACCTCCTGAATTTATATTCTTATCGTTTATCACTCAATTGATTAGAGTGATAACAACTTGTTTTTATTCTACCCCATTCCTAGGGAAAATGCAAATCTAATCAAAGATTTCTCGGTGCTCCCTCGCATACATAAAGAGAAGTTGTTGAGCAAAGCCAGCATTCTCGCCAAAGCGGTCCTGGGCAAACTCGCCAATCTCCTTGTTAGACCTTCCCTCAAGCTGGTATAGACTTACCATGATTCGCTTAATCCACACGTCGATAGGGAAAGAGCCCATCCTATGGTAACCGTAGAGCATGATGCACTGGGCAACTTTAGGCCCTACTCCTTGCAGGGTCTGCAGATAGGTGAAAAGCTCTTGGTCTGTCATACGTTTTGCCTGATCAATAGAAAACTTGCCGCTACTGATATCGCGGCCAAGGGCAACCAGAGCTTGGTCCCGATAACCCACCTTACAAGTCTCCCTGAGCTCAAGAGGGTCAACCCTTGCTAGAGTGGTCGCCTCAGGCAAAAGTGCGTAGGTCTTACCGAAAAGCGTAGGGCCTTCTTTGCCATAGCAAGCGCTCATCTGTTGAAAGGCCTTCATCATACGAGAAATATTGTTGTTAGCGCTCATGATAAACTGCAAACTTGCTTCATAGGGGCTCTGCCGAAGGATACGAAGGCCTGGGTTCTCTAGCGTTGCCTGTTTGCAATAAGGATCAAAGGAAAGCGCCTTCCCTATTTGTTGGTAGTCGCTTTCCATATCGAGCCAAGGCAACCAGTGATTTATGATATCTTCCTCACGGGTGTTAGAAAAGTCTAACTGGTCGCCAAGAGACCGAACCGCTGTTATTTTACCTTTATGCTCAACGACATAGTAGCCATCCTCTACCTTTTCCCAAAGGTGGAACTGGCCGCTCATCAATATCGTTTCTATGTTCATATCGTTAAGACCTAAAACGCTAAAGCAGCCTGGTCTCGTTTCTATAATTGATAAATCTTTCATCGTCCACCTCCCAAGGCATATAGATACCCATAAAAAGAAGCTGGCGTCTTTCAGCCAGCTTCTTAGTTACTTTATTAGATTATAGATTTTCGAATACCCGCACAGCGTTCTTGTAAGCTAGTTTTTCAATACGCTCACTTGACCAACCATGAGCATCTAAGGCATCGAATAACTTCTGCATATGGTTGGCTCTAGGAATGTCAAACTCTCCCCAAGTACCGTCGAAATCTGTACCTATAGCCAAGATGTCTTCACCTCCGATGTCCACCATGTGGTTTAAGTGGCGAATCATATCGTCAATGCGCGAGCCCTCCCCATCTTCCCGTAGGAAGCGAGGAGAGAAACAGAGTCCTGCAACGCCGCCACTCTCCGCTATGCCCTTTATCAAGTAATCAGGCAGATTTCTCTGATGGTTTGCAATCGCTCTGGCATTGGAGTGGGAGGCAATAACTGGCGCTTTAGAAAGGGCCAAGCAATCCTCGATACCACCATCAGAGAGGTGAGAAACATCAATTAAAAGGCCTAGGTCATTCATCGTAGCAATGGCTTCCTTACCAAAAGGCTTGAGCCCTAAGGCAGCTAAAGCTGGATCTTTGGAAGTAGGATGGCCGAAACAGTTTTCACTGTTCCACGTCAAGGATATCATCCGAAAGCCCCAATCGTAAAAGAGCTTGAGATTATCCATGTCTCCATTGACCGCCCTGCCATCTTCCATGGTAAGTATACCTGAGATTAAGCCATTTTCCTCATTGCAACGAACGTCAGCTGAGTTCAATGCTTGGGCAATGACATCACTGTTTGTTTCAAATTCCTTAACCAAGCGAGTCTTAGCCAAGCGAATATAAGCCATATCTTCTTCTTGGTTTTTGGGTTCTAGGCGTGGGTCGATATTGAGCTCAACGCCCTCAGCCTCAGGTAGCCAAACGGCAAAGCACTGTGCAAGAGCCTGTCCTTCAATAAGTCCATCTAAGTCGACACAAATTTCCTTATTAGCCCTAAGACTTGCTTCTTCCCCTCCTTGTAGGACAGGTAGAATCGTATCAGCATGTAAATCGAAATATTTCATGTCACCTCCTATTTCCTCGGGAAGTATTCCCGTATGTCTTTGGTGAATCAAATTATACTTACAGCGCCCCATGCTCTTTTAGAAGAAGTTGACACCAACAAAGGCCCAAACAACGATTCCGATAACTAGAGGAATCAAAGATAGCCAGTTGCCGTAAAGCATATCCTTTGTATTCTTCGATTGGGCAATACCCATCTGCCCAATCATATTTGATGTAGTATATAGACTTCCGGTAATACGTGTAGCTGATAGCAGAGAGATTGCAAACATCTGCAAGGCTAAGCCGGAGCTTTGAATCATTGGCGCAAACATATCTGAGATGATCTGCAATTCAGCAACTGCTGCAGCTTCGATACCTACACCACCAACCACAGCGGAAATCAGCATAACTGCTGTTGCCGAAATACCATCGAAGGTGTTTTGCAGGAAGTTAGACAGTGCGTCGAAACCGCCTGCTGCAGTGACCATTTCCAATAGGACATCAATCGTTAAGAAGACGAGGAAGAGCTCAGCCATACTAGCGACACCTTGGATGATGCGCTCTTCTGCAACCTTAGCGTTGATGCGACCAAAGAGAATGATGACTAACATCAGGATAACCATAACAATGATTGCGTAGCTGGTTCCCTGTCCCGCTAAAACGCCATATACAACTAGAGCAACAAAGGATAGCAAGAATGCGATGGTTGCTAATTTCTGTTGAGAGCTCACTTCAACATCCTGGATATTGACAACACCTTCGGATAAGTCGTAGTGTTCTTTTCCTTCCGTTCTCTTTTGAATCTTGTTCGCGGCAATCCAGGTACCGACCAGCCATAATACGCCGAATGGAATACCTGCCCAAAGCATGTATTCAATATAAGACATGTTGGTGAGTTCCAATGTCGCTAGCGTTACACCGGTGAGTGGACCCCAGATGAGGCCAACCTCGCCAGCATTTTTCAATACCAAAGCAGTTACTGTAGGGGTTAATCCTACTGCTGCCATAATGGGAATGACGATTGGTGCGATAACCGCATTACCGCCGCCCAGTGTTCCAAGCAGTCCACAGATGATGATGGAGATGATCATCAAAGAGAACTTTGCTTTTCCTTGAGAGTCGACCTTAATTCTCTTAACAATCCACAAAACCAAAGTCTGTGTAACTCCCGCCTCGTTCATCAAGCGGCCAAGACCTGCACCCAGCATGATGATTAAACCGATCATCACAACGAAAGAGCCCATGCTTGCTGCAAAGTCGCCTGCTAGCATGCCAATGTCGTGTCCGATGATGACGGCACCTACAATAATTCCTGCCATAGTCGCCAATAGGTTGCTCTTGTCCATCAGGACTAGCACTATGTAAACCAGGAGTGGTAGTAGACCAATTAGCGATGGCCCATTAATCAAAGCATTTGCACCTAATTCCATAATATCCTCCTCATAAAGTTGTTGATAAACAAAAAGGGACTGATACGAATCAATCCCTTGTTCATCCTTAAGTAAGACCAATCTGTGGAAAAGCTTAGCATTCGGTCTACTCTGCCTGTTGAACCTCAACTAATATACCAGCGACCGCGGTACGAAAATCATCATGGTGGTCATCCGTACAGGTAGATAAGGTGACTATCTTGTCTTCTTGTGTAAAAAGACGGTCAAATCCAAAGTCAGCAGCAGATTTGTTCAAGGTTTCATCTAGAAAATTAATCCAATCTTCGTCTGCCATATTAGGCAGGCGATAGGGTGCATCGGCAGGTACGCGGTAGACGGAAAAAATCTGGTAGACGTAAATCCCGTCTAAGGTAGTAATCGTGAAAGTCTGAGGAGACTCATCCACATAACTCTGATCATAATAGTTCTTCAAAACGCCAAACATAGCGTCCCCGTAATACATGGTGTGACCATATATGACGCTGTTCTTATCTTGAAAGTCACGATTATTTTCGAAGTCCATGAAGGGAGTACCCTGGAGATTAGAGACGCCATCGAATCCTCTCCACAGGTAAAAATCATTGTCAGAAGCTTGGACCACGGGATAGTGGGAATTCGTTCCTTGAATATCTAGGTAGCAGACGGTATCAGGATTCATGGCCGTTAATTTGGCCATCATCTCTTGATAATTTACCTGAGTCGTACCTTTCTCCACTCTTTTTCGCCGGACAGTCTTGTCTGGGTTACTATCTTTGTCTTCTTTGACAAGGCTTATTTCCATATCGTCGCCACGAATTTCATCGATGATATTTGCGACTTCCTTATACTGGGCATCGGACTTATTTCTGCTGATGAAGTAGTCAGCGATTTGGTAACCGCTGTAGAGGGCAACGGCTAAGAGTCCGAGCTGAACTAACCGTAGAATCCATTTCTTCACGCGACATCCTCTCCTGTATTAGCCAATACTATCTAGTAAAAAACTGCTTTCCTTATTTTACATGCTTAGGTCGACTTTTTCAATATTTTTTGATTATGATTTATATTTATTGATTAAGAAAAGGCTTCTTCAACCCTTGGTCGGTCAGCTTTCTCATCAATCAACTTGTTCACTGTTGCCATCTTAGAGGTGTTTCCCCCAAGGATACCGCCAATCGTCTTTCCATCTTGGAAGAAGACTTTGACGAAGTTTTTCCCGTCGACCTTGACAAAGCTGTCATCGCCTTGATGGGAACCTGCAGAGAAAAGCTTGATGTGGCCAATCTGCAGATTGGTGAAAAGTTTTGGTGTGGTGTAGGCACTATCCCCGCCGCTCATATTGTCACCAGCTATCTGCCCCATCTCGTTTGCTGCAGTCCATAAGCCCATGACAAATCCATTAACCTCAGCATTATCACCAGCTACCCATACATTGTCCACGCTAGTTTTAAGCTTTTGATTGGCGACGATGCCCCGATTAACTTCTAAGCCATCCTTAGCCAAGCTGACATCTGGACGAACACCGACAGAGAAGAGGACGAGTTGGCAATCAAACTCCTCGCCACCTGTTAGGATAACTCGCTCAACCTTGCCGTCGCCTACCACCTCTTTAAGCGTAGAGCCTACATGAATGTTTAATCCTTCATCAGCCAAAGCTTCTTCTAAGCTAATAGAGGAGGCAATGTCTAGTTGTTTAGTTAGAAGGTGCTCAGCAAATTCACCTACATGGACCTCTAAACCTTTCTCTAAGAAGGCATATGCCGCTTCTAAGCCCAGGAGGCCTCCGCCAACAACTAGAACGGTCTTGATATCTTCCTCTTCGAGCGTTTCTTGAACAGCGAGGTAGTCATCCATGGACCTCATGGAGAAGACATTTTCCAATTCTCCTCCCTCATATGGTGGAACAAAAGGTAGCGCACCTGTGGCTAAGAGTAGCTTCTTGTAGGCTAATTCTGCACCGCCTTCAATATTGACTACGCTATTATCGTAGTCGATGCTTTCTACCTTCTTATTGAGCCAAAGTTCAATTCGGTTCTTTTCGAAGAAGCCTTCCTTCTCCATCATCAACTTCTCGGGGCTAAGATCTTGAGCAATTGCCTTTGTTAAACGAGTCCGGAAGTAGGGCAAATAACTATCCTGAGAAATAATCACAACTCGTCCTTCTTGATCATTCTTGCGAATTGCCTTGGCGGCTGCAATTCCAGCAGCACCTGTTCCAATGATCAAATAATCTACAGTCATCCTTTTCCTCCTTAATTGACGTATTGATTCTCTCGAATACAGAAATTGTTTAAACATGAGCTGGACCAAAGGCGGCCCAGCTCATGTCAAAAACTTATAGTTCATTCACTTCTTCCAACTCATCGACCAGGCGGCCGAAGACTTGCAAGGCACCATCGATTGTCTCTGGTTTTGATAAGTCACAGCCAGCATCCTGCAACTGCTTGATGGGGAAGTGGTGTCCACCATCCTTCAAGAAGTTCAAGTAGGCTTGCAACTCTTCATCCCCACCATGGAGAATTCGCTCAGATAGGACGGTTGCTGCACAGTAACCTGTCGCATACTTGTAGACATAGAAATCTCTGTAGAAGTGAGGGATTCTCATCCATTCGTGTCCGATTAATTCGTCTGATACCATGTGGTCACCGAAGTACTTCTGATTTAAGTCTAGGTAGATAGCATCGAAATCCTCTTTGGTTAAAGCTTCCTGCTTTTCTACCCTTTCGTGAACAATCTTCTCAAACTCAGCAAACATGGTTTGACGGTAGACGGTAGACTTAAAGCTATCCAACTCGTGGTCAAGAAGCTCTAACATCTCCTCCTTGGTCTTAGCTTGTGATCTCAAATAATCAAGGAGCAGTCGTTCATTTAAGGTGGAAGCAACCTCTGCCGCAAAGATGGTGTATTGGTAGTAGAGGAAGTCGTTGTTGTTCTTAGCATAGTAGGAGTGCATAGAGTGCCCCATCTCGTGAGCTAGAGTAAAGACGGAATCCAAGGTTCCGTTAAAGTTCATCGAAATGAAGGGGTAGCTCTTGTAAGCACCTGAAGAATAAGCTCCGCCCCTTTTACCCTCTCTTGGGTAGACGTCAATCCAGTTGTCTTCGAAAGCAGTGCGGTAGATGTCTTGATACTCTTGACCTAGTGGAGCTACAGAAGCAATACAAAGCTCCTTGGCTTCTTCCCAGCTATATTCTTTTTGAGAACCCTTAACCAATGGCAGGTAGACGTCGTACATATGCTGCTCATCAAGGCCCAGCAATTCTTTTTTCTTCTTGTAGTAGCGGTGGATGTGGTCGAAGTTGTTATGAATGCTCTCGATCAGGGCATCGTAGACGCTGACATCCACGTCATCTGTGAAAAGTTCCATTTCCCTTGAAGAATCGAAGTGCCTTAGCTCAGCTTCAGTAGATAGGGCTCGAACATTATTGTAGTAAGAGGTTGCTATCGTATTGCCGAAGGAATTGAATGTAGAGTAAAGTTTCTCAAAGGATTCTTTTCGCACAACAACCGAAGGATTCTTTTGTAAAGTGGTGAAATTCTCTGCGGTAAGAGCGTGCCCATCTAAGGAATCGATTGAAGGGAACTTCATATCTGCATTGGTCAGGAAGTAGTAGATTTCTGCAGGAGCATCACCTGCAAACCCTAACTTGGACATGATGTACTCTTCCTCTTGGCTTAAGGTGTGATCAGAGTATCGGAAAACTCTCTCCAAGTATTCCTTATAACAAGCGTAATCTTCATCAGCAAGCAGAGCTTCTTGGTCCTTCTGGCTCAGACCCAATAGGTAGGGACGGAGGAAGGAAAAGGCAGAATCAAATTCCTGTAAGGCTTGCTTTGCTTCCCCATTTGCTTTTTGATTCTCAGCGATACGGCTATCCTCATCCTGCTTCATGTAAGTGTAGACGACTAAGTGTTCTAATTCTTCTTGCTTCTCTGTGGTGAAATCCAAAATTTCTTTTAAATTATTGTCCGGATCCTTGGCTAAGTCACTAAGCTTCTTTGCTGCTTCACTAATCATTTTGGTGTCAGTGGCGACCTTGCTCTTGTCTTCGTACATGGAATCGATGTTCCATTTGATATCTTTTCTTTGTTCAGTCATAAATACCTCCATTTGTATCTATATTACCCCTACTATATACCCGATGTCATCTGAGGCTGCAAACTTTCAGACCTTCTTAAGAATTATCTTATCTTTCTTTAGTAATTTCTGCTAAGAAGTGGCGATAAGCCGTGGGTATGGAATAAGAATCAATCATGTCCTGACTACTCACCCAGCTCGTCTTAGGATTATCACCGTACAACGCGATCTCTTCCTTTGCTAAAAGCGGTGAGACCGCATCAGCTTCTGTGGCAATAAGGTAACCCTTCATATGCCATTCCACGTGGCTGAAGATATGCTTGGCAAACCCTAAGTCTTCTATATTCGCTAAATCTGCAACTAGTAGCCGTTCTTTTATTTCCGTTACCTCCATAAAACCGTCCAACATGGGAAAGGCCCACATGGCAGCTAGTAAGCCTTGGGGCGGCCTTTTCACCAGAAAATAGGCACCATCTTGATTCTGATAAACCAATACAGTCTTTTCTTCAATCCTTCTTGTCTTCTTCGGCTTACGCTTTGGCAGGACTTGCTGGATTCCTTGAGCAAAGGCAGCGCAAACTTTGGATAAAGGACAAAGATTGCACAAGGGTTCTCCTTTTGCCAAACACACGGAAGAGCCCAAGTCCATTAGGGCTTGGTTAAAGTCACCAGGCCTGTCCTTAGAAATCTCTTGATTCAAAAACTGCTCCAAGTCTTTCTTGCTTGCTGCATCTTCGACAAAACCCTCATGGGCTAATAGGCGGGCTGCTATCCGGTAAGCATTGCCATCTGCTGCTATTACTTTTTGCTGATAGGCAATCGATGCGATTGCGCCCGCAGTGTATGGGCCAATCCCAGGCAGCCTCTTTAACTCCTCATAAGAGCTGGGCAATAAACCTCCCTGCTCTTCTACGAGGACTTTGGCTGCTTTTTGCAGATTTCTTGCTCTGCTGTAGTAGCCTAAACCTTCCCATAGCTTTAAGAGTTCATCTTCGCTAATGAGAGCTAGATCCTGCAAACTAGGCAGGCGGTCGATGAAGCGGTTAAAGTAAGGAATCACCGTCTCTACCCTAGTCTGCTGGAGCATAATCTCTGAAATCCAGACATGATAAGGGTTGGAAGACATCCGCCACGGAAGATGAGTCCTCTTATTACGGTCAAACCAATCCAATAACGGTTCGCTGATATTCATGCTCACTGTTCCAAACCTCCTGCTTTACTCTGCCCCTTCTTAGGCAAAAGTAGTTGGCTAATCCTCAAAAAGAAACAAGTCGAACCTCTTGGAAGCGACTTGTTTTATCCTATTTATTCTATTATACCAGAGGGAAGAATTCTTTTCTTGAGCCTTCTAGAGGTCTGCCTTGATAAACTGAAAGTTCTCGTTGGCTAACTGGATGATATCACCATGATGAATCTCCGCCTCCGCATAAGGAACAAGTACCTTTCCATTGAGAGCGGTCCTATTTGTCGAGTTGTTGTCTACCACATAGTAGCTAGATCCTTTCTGCACGATATAGGCGTGCATGCGGCTAATGGCAGGATTGTTCAAGACGATATAGTTTGCTGAGGTCCTCGACTTGCCGATGTGAAAGACTACACCTTCAATCAAGATTTTCTCTGAATTGGCCATGCGGAAGAGAAAAGCCCTTTGATTAAGCTCTAGGTCATCCTTGCTAGCATCTGCCTTCTTCTCTCTGTCCTTCAAATACTTATCTTTGTTCTCCTTACTGTAGTGAGACAAGAGGTCTAAAAAGCTCATCCGCTCCTCTTTATTCTTCGATGTCGTTAAAGGCTTATTCTCTACATGGACAAGCCCTTGCTCCTCCCTAGCTGGTCCTGCTAATGAACTTGACTCTATCTGATGAGGTGGACTTTGCCTTCTCACATAGCTAGGATGGGGCTCTCGTATGAGCGGTCTCGGTGGATAGGTGAGCGCCACATGTTGAAGACCTTCGCTGTTAAGGCCAGTTTCCATGATCTTGATAAGCCCTTCATGATAGCTAAGCTGATTAATATTGTCCCGACCTCCTTGTTTTGGGCTTTCACCCAAATTGACCAAGACTTCAACAGACTGAGGTTTAGTCTCAAGTCTATGAGCGCTAAGGTTAAGCAGGTGGCATTTCGTTTGGCTCTTTTCGACTTCTAATGAGGATGACAAAAAGGAAATCCTCTCCTTTAGGTCCGCCGGCGTTTTAACGCTAGCTTCGGCAAAGTAAATGAACATATCGCTTTTTGCTAACAGTTCGCCGCCCCCTTCTTTCGCCAGCCCAATGAGCTGTTGGAAGCTTAGGATGACCAGGTAATCATCGTAGCTCTTCTCCTTAGCAAGGGCTTGCAAAAACTTATAGCTATCTTTAGGACTAAACTCATATAAGTCACTCAAGGATTCAAAAGGCTCAACCTTATCGAACATAATTCCAGGGCTGATAAACTCCTCTAGACCAAAGTCCTCCTTGTAGTTGATGCTCTTTAAGCGGTAGAGGAGCTGACTAAGGCTCTTTTCCTCGCTGGGCTTTGCTAATTCATATTGCCCAAGAGGAATCACTAAGACCTTCCGATTCTTACGGTAGAGAATCTGCGCTAGAGCTTGGCCAAACTCGTCAAGTCTCAAATAATCATCTACCATAACAAGCGGAATAAGCCTCCCCTCTCGTTTACTTTCTTCAGACCTATTGACTTGATTGTTTTTCACGACTTGCTACCTCCTATGACGCTGATAGGTTAAGTCTAGCATGGCCCATGTGCTAGAAGGTCCCGTGACCTTCCCAATTTAAAAGCTGCACTGAGAAAAATCAGCGCAGCTTCCTTGTTTTATTCTGTTTACCTTTATTCAGCAGGGTTTGCTTCCATTTTGCCAGCTAGGTAAGCATTGATGCCAGCTGCAGCCTTGCGGCCAGCGCCCATAGCTAGGATAACGGTAGCAGAACCGGTAACGGCATCACCACCAGCGAAAACGCCGTCCATTGTGGTCATGCAGGTTTCTTCATCGATCAGAATACCTCCCTTAGGATTCTTCTGAATCTCATCCGCACCTGTAGTCGCAATAGGATTAGCGCGAGTTCCAAGGGCCATGATGACGGTATCACAACCAAGGACAAACTCTGAACCTGGGACTTCTTGTGGTCTTCTACGACCGCTCTCATCAGGCTCGCCAAGCTCCATCTTCACGCACTTAATACCAGATACCCAGCCCTTGTCATCTAAGAGAATCTCTACTGGTGTCTGTTGCAGGTTGAAAATTACGCCCTCTTCCTTAGCGTGGTGAACTTCTTCGGTACGAGCAGGAAGCTCTTCCTCGCCACGGCGGTAGACGATTCTACTTTGAGCGCCTAGACGAAGCGCAGTTCTCGCTGCATCCATTGCGACGTTACCACCACCAACAGTGACAACATTCTTGCCACGGAAGATTTCTGTTTCGTACTCGTCGCTGTAAGCGCGCATCAAGTTCGTTCTAGTTAGGTATTCATTCGCAGAGAAAACACCATTTCCGTTCTCGCCAGGAATGTTCATGAAGAATGGTAGACCAGCACCCGAGCCAAGGAAGACAGCATCGAAGCCTTCTTCTTCCATCAAGCTCTTGATGGTTACGGTTTGGCCAACGAAGACGTCATTAACGATTTCTACACCCATCTTGACCACGCTGTCGACTTCGTACTTAACGACATCATCCTTAGGTAGACGGAACTCAGGGATACCGTATTGGAGAACGCCACCAGACAAGTGAAGAGATTCGAAGATGGTCACATCGTGACCCGCCTTAGCAAGGTCGCCTGCACAAGCGATACCAGCAGGTCCAGCACCGACGATAGCAACGCGCTTACCAGTCTTTTCAACATCTGGCTCTGCAAGGTGAACATCATTGTGTCTTGCCCAGTCAGCGGTGTAGCGCTCTAATTTACCGATAGCAACAGGCTCGCCCTTGATACCACGGATACATTGACCTTCACATTGCTCTTCTTGTGGGCAGACGCGTCCGCAGACAGCTGGGAGTGTAGTGGAATCGCTAAGAATCTCGAAAGCTTTCTCCATATTGCCTGTCTTGATTTCACGGATAAAACCTGGAATGTCGATAGCTACAGGGCAGCCAGCAACACACTTAGGGTTCTTACAATCGATACAACGGGAAGCTTCTTTTTGAGCTTCGTCTGCTGTGTAACCCAAGCAAACTTCATCGAAGTTGTTGGAGCGAATGAGCGGATCTTGCTCAGAAATGGGCACTTTGGTATTAATGTCGAAACCAGCCTCTGGAATACTGTGGCAACCATCAGCATTGTGGAAGGTGTCCCCTTCCTCTTGCATCAATAATTCTCGGCCTTCTGGTGTCTTGTAGAGTTTCATGCGGTTCATGGCTTCATCAAAGTTAACCTTGTGACCATCGAATTCAGGACCGTCAACACAGGCGAACTTAACTTCACCATCAATTGTCAAGCGGCAAGCGCCACACATACCAGTACCGTCAACCATAACAGGGTTCATGGAGACAATAGTTGGAATACCAAGATTCTTGGTAAGGAGGGTGACGAATTTCATCATAATCATTGGTCCAATGACAATACATTCGTCGTAGTGTTTGCCCTCTTTGGTTACTAGATCTTCTAAGCAATTGGTTACCATACCGTGGCGACCATATGTACCATCATCAGTCGTAACATAGACGTTGCCGACTTTGTTCATCTTCTCTTCCCAGAAGACAAGATCTTTCGTTCTAGCACCCATGATGACATCAGGAGTGATTCCATGCTCATGCATCCACTTTACTTGTGGATAAATTGGTGCGCTACCAAGACCACCACCTATAAAGACGATGTTCTTTTTCTTTAATTCTTCAATGTTCTCGAAGAGAAAGTCAGAAGGATTACCTAGTGGTCCCTCAACGTTCTCGAGCATTTCACCTTCATGGTAATGGCTAATCTTTGTCGTTCCAGGACCAACTTCTTGAACGACAATCGTTACTGTTCCTGCTTCACGGTTATAATCTGCAATAGTTAGAGGAATTCTCTCACTATAGCGGTCTGCCTTGACAATTAAGAATTGTCCGGGGTGGCAGGATTTAGCAATTCTTGGCGCCTCAATTTCCATGCCAAAGATATTCTCAGCTAAATCATATCTTTTTACAATCTTATACATCTTCGCTCCTTTTCGAGGTTTATATGGTGATACTTTTACAAAACGAGGTTACTTTGTGTTTGCATAACTAGCTTAATAATTTCCTCTTCGTCAATTATAACCTAAATTTTCATTATGACAAAAAAATCTCATTATAATTACTTTGTTAACTATGATTAACGACTCAATTCCTAAATCTGAGGGAAAGCTTTATGCTTGCTTGAAATTATTATACTCTTCGGGCATACTAGTTGGGTATGCTGATTTAGAATAATGAAATACTTATTAAGGAGCTTAATCAGGATTTAATTAATTCTTTACATTCACTTCATAACTTCTACAAACTATCCGATATAATTAACTTAGCATACAATAAAGGGGCACCCATGAGAGACAATAAAAATATTGTTGATGAAAAATTATCCCAAATCGATATAGAGGAAGCCAAACAGGCCAAGCACCGCATCCGCCTCTTCACTGGCATATTTATCATAGCCGTAATCATCTTCCTGATTTATGGTTATAGCAAGGATTGGTTTTCTTCGGAGAAGCCACTAGCTGATTTTTTTGCTAGTTTGGGCACTTATGGCTATTTTCTCGGAGTCATCCTTATTGTTCTAAACACTATCTTTCCCGTAATACCCGGTGCTTTGCCAGGGATTGCGGTCTATATGGCCTATGGACCCATTTTAGGTTTTTTGACGGTCTATATCGTATCTGTCCTCGGCTCGATGCTGAGCTTCAAGCTATCGAAACGCTATGGTAAAACTTTCGTTTTGGCTTTTGTACCAACTGAAGTTTACGACAACCTCGTCGACCGAATCCGTAATGAAAAGACTGCGATCAAAATTGCCATCATTGCTTTTTTGGTTCCTGGGCTGCCTGATGATGCAACCGTTATGGTTTCCGGCCTCACAGACATGAGGCCTTGGACCTTGTTTGTGATTCTTGTGTTGACCAAACCTCTACCTACCCTCTTATACCTTTGGGGTTCCTCCAAGGTCATTGAATTCTTGTTGGGTTGGATTACTAAACTATAGATATTCCACTAATTATTTGACAACTTCATAAACTGTGCTAGTATTGTCTTAGATACATCTTCAGGGCAGGGTGAAATTCCCTACCGGTGGTATAGCCCACGAGCCGCAAGGCTGATTCGGTGAAACTCCGAAGCCGACAGTAAAGTCTGGATGAAAGAAGATTAATGCTCTGGGACAGTTTTTGTTCCAGTTTTTTTATGAAAACAGCTAGCTTACGCTAGGCAGAGCTAAACATCTACCTTTTCACGCCTGAGGATTTCCTCAGGCGTTTTTTTATCCTTGTGTATCGAGTTTGTAAGGGAGGTTAGTATGAATGATCGAGAATATATGAGAAGAGCGATTCAACTGGCGGAAACCGCCAGAGGGAACGTGTCCCCCAACCCCCTAGTGGGCGCTGTTATCGTTAAGGATGGCCGTATAATTGGCGAGGGTTATCATGCCACCTATGGGGGCCTCCATGCCGAGACGGCTGCACTTGCTGCAGCAAGCGAAGATCCCAAGGGAGCAACTGTTTATGTCAACCTTGAGCCTTGCTGCCACGTGGGTAAACAAGGCGCCTGCTCTAAGGCTTTGATAGAAGCTGGCATCAGCCGCTTAGTCTACGGGTCAGTGGACCCTAATCCAAAAGTGGCAGGACAAGGTCTTGAAGAGTTGAAAGCTGCTGGTGTTCAGGTTGATGGTCCTCTTATGGAAGAAGAGTGCTTGGCACTAAATCAAACGTTTAACTACTACATGACGACTGGCCGTCCCTATGTTGCCTTGAAGTATGCCATGAGCCAAGACGGTAAGATAAGCACTAAGGATAGAGACTCGAGAGGCATAAGTTCCGATGAGGCTAACCGTTTTGTCCACGGGCTTAGAAACGACTATCAAGCAATTCTCGTTGGTATAGGAACTGTACTGGCCGACGACCCCCTACTGACCTGCCGCATAGAAGGTGGCGTAAATCCGACTAGGATTATTCTAGATAGCAAGCTTGCGATTCCGAAGGACACTCAACTAGTCCAAACGGCTAAGGAAGTGCCTACCATTATCTTTACGGCGAGTCGGGATGATCATAAGAAACAGATGCTTGAAGATTTAGGACTTCAGCTTATCCAGGTTGGTTCAATTGATGGCACACTTGACCTTGAACAAGTCCTCGATGAGCTAGGTAAACAAAAGATTGCCTCTATCCTGGTGGAAGGTGGTTCAATGATCCATGGTGCTTTCATCGATGCTGGTCTCTACAACAAGCTCTATACGTTCATTGCACCTAAGTTAATAGGATCGGCTCAAGCCTTAAGCCCTGTTGCTGGTTCTGGTGTTTCTAAGGTTAACGAAGCACACCCCCTAAAGACAGTACGGGTCCTACGCTTAGGCCCAGATGTCCTGATAGAAAGTGAGGTTTAAATGTTCACCGGTATTGTGGAAGAAATCGGCACACTCGCTAAAGTCAGGCCGGGAGCCAAATCAGCTAGTCTAACTATCTCCTGTAAAAGGATTCTAGAGGACATTTCGGTTGGAGACAGCATATCTACCAATGGCGTTTGCCTCACAGTAACCCACTTCGATAAGAGTTCCTTTAGCTGTGATGTGATGCATGAGAGCTTAAGGCGGACTAGCTTTGATGGCCTCTCCTTAGGTTCGCCGTTGAATTTAGAAAGGGCAATGCCAATCGGTGGTCGCTTTGGCGGACACTTGGTGTCAGGCCACATTGACGGAGTAGGCACTATCACTGCTATCCGCCAGGATGATACAGCCGTTTGGTTTACTGTATCCGCAGCAAAAAGCATCCTAAAATATATCATCGACAAGGGGTCCATTACCATCGATGGCATCAGCCTGACTATAGCGAAGGTGACCAGTGAAGATTTCTCCGTATCTTGCATTCCCCATACTTTAGCGGTTACCAATTTAGGGAGCAAAAAAGAGGGAAACCTAGTCAATCTGGAATGTGACCTCATTGGCAAGTATGTGGAAAAGCTTCTTCGGTTCCAAGAAGAGGAAGGAATGGATAAGAAGAGCAGAATCTCGAGAGACTTTCTCGCTGAACATGGTTTTTAGAAAGGGAAGACATGGAAAAGATTAATGACAACATCAAGATGGTGAAAAGTGAAAAGGTTCAACTAAACACCATCGAAGAGGCTTTAGAGAGTTTGCGAAGAAATGAAATGATTCTCGTTATCGACGACCCCGACCGAGAGAATGAGGGCGACCTCATATGCGCCGCTCAGCAGGTGACAACGGAGCAGATCAACTTTATGGCCCAATATGGTAAGGGCTTAATCTGCATGCCGATGTCTTTGGACTACATCAAGAGCTTACAATTGCCCCAGATGGTCGTCAACAACACGGATAATCACGAGACTGCCTTCACTGTTTCCATTGACCACATCGATACCAGCACGGGTATTTCAGCTGAAGACAGAGCGCTCACCGCGCGCAAGGTTTGTGAGGAAGGCAACAACCCCTTGAACTTCCGCCGACCTGGTCACATGTTCCCCCTTCTTGCCAAAGAGCATGGCGTCTTGGAGCGCAATGGTCACACCGAGGCGACAGTCGATCTGATGCGCCTGGCTGGTCTGAAAGAGGTAGGTATCTGCTGTGAGATTATGGGCGACAACGGGCTCATGATGCGCACCAAAGAGCTGATTCCTTTTGCGAAGGAGCATGGACTTGTCATTATCAGCGTCAAGGACCTCCAGTACTACCGCAAGCGTCACGAAACCCTGGTTGAACAAGTATCTGATGTCAGCCTACCCACTAAACATGGCGACTTTAGAGCTAAAACTTTCATCGACCAGGTGACGGGTGAACACCATATTGCCCTAGTCAAGGGAGATGTGGGTAATGGAGAAAATGTCCTCTGCCGAGTCCACTCCGAATGCTTAACTGGAGACGCTTTTGGCTCTTACCGCTGCGACTGCGGTGACCAGTTAGCCACCTCCATGGAAATGATTGAAAAGGAAGGCCGGGGCATTGTCCTTTACATGCGTCAAGAAGGACGCGGTATTGGCCTAGTCAACAAAATTAAGGCCTATGAGCTGCAGGATCAGGGCATGGACACACTAGAAGCTAACTTAGCCCTAGGTTTTCCAGGCGATGCCAGAGACTACTATATCGGCGCTCAAATCCTCAGAGCGCTGGGTGTCAAAACGCTCCGCCTACTCACCAATAATCCCGACAAGGTCTACCAGTTGAGCGACTACGGTATGGAAATCGTGGAGAGAGTGCCCATCTGTATCGAAGCCAACCCAATCGATAAGCATTACTTAGACACCAAAAAAGATAAGATGGGCCACATCCTTTAGTAAGCCCAGCAAGAATCTATAACTACTATTCAACAGATCATAAATCACGTGAATAAACCAAACTTGAAAGGAAATATGATGATTAAGGAAAAAATGAAGGTATACGAAGGTAAATATTTAGCCGGTAATAAGCGTTTCGCCATAGTCGTCTCTCGCTTTAACGAATTCATCACTGCTAAACTGCTTGGCGGAGCGATTGACGCACTCACTCGCCACGATGTTGAAGACGAGAATATTGAAGTCTACTGGGTTCCAGGCGCTTTCGAGATTCCCCTAGTAGCCAAAAAGCTAGCTGGCAAAGACAATATCGATGCCGTCATCTGTCTGGGTGCAGTCATCCGTGGTTCAACCAGCCACTATGACTTAGTCTGCAATGAAGTAAGCAAGGGAGTTGCCCAAGTTGGCCTGCAAAGCGAGCTTCCTGTTATCTTCGGTCTAGTCACCACCGACTCCATCGAACAAGCTATCGAACGGGCAGGCACCAAAGCGGGCAACAAGGGATACGATGCTGCTATCTCTGCCTTAGAGATGGTTAACCTCTTCGACGAGCTTGATGACTAAGACCTTTGAATACTTAAATGAAACAATGGGCTGCGCGCAAACTACCTGCGCCAGCCCACTTTTTATCCTAACTTATTATCAGCCTCTTATTCTTCAACAAAAGGAATGTAGTCCCCGTAACCTGCCTCTTCCATTTCCTCTAAAGGAATGAAACGCAGGGACAAGCCGTTAATGCAGTAGCGAAGGCCTCCCTTTTGGCTAGGGCCGTCCTCAAAGACATGCCCCAGATGGCTATCTGCCCCCTCGCTTCTCACTTCGATCCGGTGGCGGTTCAAGCTGAAGTCATCCTTGTACTGGATCTTGTTCTGGGTGATAGGCTTGGTAAAACTTGGCCAACCGCAACCAGCATCGTACTTATCTCTTGAGGAGAATAGCGGCTCCCCACTGACTACATCCACATAGATACCAGCATCCTCTTTCTTATCGTACTCATGAGAGAAAGGCGCCTCAGTACCAGCCTCCTGAGTCACATGGTAAACTTCCTCCGATAGGCTGGACCGCAATTCTTCCTCACTTGGCTTTTGGAACACGCCTTCTCTATCTTCCAAAGGTAGGTCAGCTAAAGCCAAGTCGATATGGCAGTAACCACCTGAATGCTTATCCAGATACTTTTGGTGCTCCTCTTCAGCCGCCACATAGTTGTCTAATGGGGCTAACTCCACTGCAATCTGCTTGTCATACTTGGTCTGCAGCTGCTTCAAGCTCCGCTCAGCCCTTTTGCCGCTCTTCTCATCCACATAGTAAATCCCCGTCCGATACTGCCTACCTACGTCATTTCCTTGGCGGTCGACGCTGATTGGGTCAATGATGCGATACAAGTGCTGGAGAATCTCTTCAAGAGAGATGACGTTGGCATCATAGACAAGGCGGAGGGTCTCCGCATGGTCAGTTTGAGCGAGCTCGTAATAGGAGGTCTTTTCACTTTGACCATTAGCGTAGCCAACCTCTGTTTCAAGAACCCCATCCAAGCGCTGAAAGTAACCCTCAACACCCCAGAAACAGCCCCCAGCTAAATAGATTTCCTGCTTATCCTGGTATCTTCGATTGAAATTCATCTATACTTCCTCCTCTTCCTACAAACCGCTAGATTTGCTTCTAGTTCCTGCTATCTTTTCAAAACAGAGTAAATCCTAAAGCTGTTGGCAATTGCCAATAAAGTTACCCCCACATCGGCAAAGACCGCTGCCCACATGGGCACGAGACCGAAGGCGGATAAGATGAGAAAGACCACTTTTATTCCTAAAGACAGGATGATATTCTGTCTCGCTATCTTCAGAGTCTCCTTAGCCAAATCCAATGCCTGCACAATGGCGGACAGATCATCATTGATAAGGACAACATCGCTCACTTCGATGGCTGCATCCGAACCGATGCCGCCCATGGCAATCGACACATCGCTTACTGCAAGGACCGGAGCATCATTTAGGCCGTCTCCAGCAAAAGCCAACTTTTCTCTATTTTGCTTACTCTTCTCTTGTACCCATCTCAACTTATCTTGTGGCAAAAGTTCGGCTTGAACTTCATCCAATTCTAAGCTAGCAGCAACCTCATCAGCAACCAGCTTGTTATCGCCCGTCAGCATGATAATCTCTTCAATGCCCAGTTGCCGCAAGTTTCCAAGAACATCTTGAGCATTCTCTTTTAGGCTGTCCTGTATGACAAAGTGACCGAGATAATTGCGTTTAGGCTCCACCTGAGCGAGGTGAATGACCGTGGCAGCTAGCTGGTGGCATGCATCTTCCCTTGCTTTCCTATCAAGCTCATATTCACTCATCATAAGCTCATTACCAAAAGCGTAGGTTTCCCCCTCAAGCCTGCCAAGGATGCCTTTACCGCTAATGCTCTCAATCTCGCTGAAACCGTTGAGACTACATGCCCCAAGGCTGTCTGCATGGCGGACGATAGCTCTTGCAATCGGATGGGTTGAGCCCAGCTCCATCTCCCTCGCTAAAGATAAGAGGGCAGTCTTATCCACCTGATCATTCACATGGAAATCCGTTACCTCAAAGTTTCCCTCGGTCAGAGTCCCTGTCTTGTCCACAGCCAGAATCTTCACTTGGCTCAGCCGTTCAAAGACATTGCCACCCTTCACCAAGATACCCATTCGAGAACCTACGCCAATACCGATGACGAAGGCCATAGGCACTGAAATAACAAACGCACAAGGACAAGAGATAACAAGGAAGGTCAACCCCCTGATGAACCAATCTTGGGAAAAGCCAAGCCCCATAGCGAAGGGAACAAGAAAGGCAATCACGATAGCCAAAGCGACGACAATCGGCGTGTAAATCTTGGCAAACCTAGTAATAAATGATTCCGTTTTCGCCTTATTCTCCGTTGCCTCCTCAATGAGCTCAACGATGCGATTTGCGGTAGAGTCTGAAGCAGCAGCTGTCGCCCTGATGACCAGGCGTCCTTCCCCATTGATTGAACCCGATAGAATCTTGTCTCCAGGTTCCACCGCCTTGGGATAAGATTCCCCAGTCAAGGCAGATGTATCTAAGGAGCTCTTACCCTCCACCACCAATCCATCGACAGGAACCCTTTCCCCTGAACGCACCTCCAAAAGGTTACCCACCTCGATTTCGTCTGGATCCACTTCAACTCTCTTGTTTCCATCTAAGCGGTAGGCAACGGGGGCAATAATGTCCATCAAATCGGCTATCGATTGCCGTGAACGTTCGACTGCCCTTTCCTGTAAAAGTTCGCCAATCTGATAGAGGACCATTACCATGGCAGCCTCCATATACTCGCCTATAGCCAAAGCGCCGATGGTAGCAATACTCATCAAAAAATGCTCCGCGAAGAGGAGCTTATTTCTCACATTGATAGCTGCTTGAAGGACAACATCAATACCAGCAATGAGCCAAGCTCCTACGTAAAGAATACCTGTTATGATGACGTGACTGCCAAAAAAATCCAAAGCTAAGCCAAGCACCGTGAGGATTGCCCCCGCAAGCACCCTCTGCCTTCTCGTTTCTTCTAGTCTCATTGGATTTTACAGTAGGGTTCTATGGAGGAGACGATCTTTTGCAGGTCTTCTTTAGCGGGCATATCTTCTGTCGAATCTGCCTCAATCGTCAACTTTGCTAGCATAAAGTTTACCTTAGCAGACTTCACGCCTTCTACACGCATGATGGCTTCTTGCATCTTGCTTGCACAATTTGCACAGCCCAGTTTTTCCAATCGATATACTTTCTTCATCGCTTACTCCTAAAGTTCTACTCTTCGTTTATAGCAAATTTATCTTCCAGTAAATGCTCGACACCTTGAGTGATAATACTGATAACGTGTGCATCTGATAGATAATAGTAAATGTATTTACCATCCCGTCTAGTCCTCACCAGATCATTTTGCCTGAGGACTTTTAACTGGTGAGAAATCGCAGAAGTGGACATGTTCAGTGTTTGGGCAATATCTGAAACATTCATTTCACTAATCCGCAAGAGCATCAGTATCTGCATCCTTGTTGAGTCGCCAAAAACGGCAAAGAAATCTGCGAGTTTAATGATTAGCTCCTCATTCTCCATCTGCTCATTAAGGTCTTGAAACGCCTTATCGGTTAACGGTTCTTTGTAAGCCATATCCTCTCCTTTTGTGCTTAGATAATGGGTAGGTTTTTATTCCTTCATTTGCACACATGTTCAAGTGTATTAAGTATAGGCTACAATTATTTGCTTGTCAACAGCAAAAAAGACCCACTTCAATCGGGTCTTCTGTGCTTATTCATTAATGAGTTTCCACTCAAAACTATAGGTCTCGCCTACTTTGCCTTCGTAAACTACCCCGTTTCAACCAGTTAAAGGGGTTGAATAGCACTAGAACGGGAATAATTTCCAGACGGCCGATATACATAATGAAGCTTAAGAGGACCTTGGAAAAATCGCTAAACCAAGAATAGTTCTGGGTAGCCCCTACCGCATTGATTCCTGGACCCACGTTATTGATGGTCGCCAATATGGTAGAAAAAGCCGACAGAAAGTTGGGTGAATCAAGAGAGATCAATAGCAGGGATATACCAAAGACGAAGATATAGAGGGCAAAAAAGTTCAATACCGACCTCAGTGTCTTCTTATCCAGAATCTGTCCCTCATAGCTTATCGCTTGGACTCGACTTGGATTCTTCGCATACTTGATCTCTGCCCTAGCTGTCTTAATGAGAATGAGAATCCGGCTCACCTTCACACCACCAGCGGTAGACCCCGCCATACCACCGACAAACATGAGCCCCATCAAGATGATATGGGAAAATAAGGGCCACATATCGTAATCAACCGTAATATAGGTAGTCGTTGTTATGAAGGAAGTAACTGTGAAACTGACATCCCGAAAGAGGGTCATGATGCTCTCATACTGACTTGCAATATTAATCATGATGAGAATAATCGAGCTGATCAGGATAACAAAGTAAGCCTTCAGTTCCTCACTCTTGAAGATATCCTTAGCCCGCCCCAGCATAATCAAATAGTAGAGGTGGAAGTTTATACCAAAGAGTAGCATG
The DNA here is from genome assembly GCA_964346245.1 of uncultured Peptoniphilaceae bacterium. Taxonomy (GTDB): domain Bacteria; phylum Bacillota; class Clostridia; order Tissierellales; family Peptoniphilaceae; genus CAYFUF01. The sequence continues at coordinate 40,209 of CAYFUF010000005.1, forward strand.
GCAATACCGACAACAACTTCAGAATAGACATCGTCATAGAAGAACATGCTTGCGTTTTTAATCGCAAAGCCCCCCGTTCCTGCTGCGCCAAAGATATGGAGGATGGAGTCGAAGAGGTCCATAGGACCTAAAGCTAAGATAACGATGAAAAAGAGGGTCATCACCAAATAAATCCGATACAAGATCTTAGCTGTATCCGAAATCTTGCTGGCTAATTTACCAAAGGTTGGACCCGTAGCTTCCACCTTCATGACCTGGGTCATATTGCTACCTGAAGCAGGCAGAATAGCAAGAGCAAAGACGACCACACCTAGGCCCCCAATAAACAGGGTAAAACTCCGCCAAAAGAGGATCGATTTGCTGATGACTTCCACGTTAGGAATGACCGTTGAGCCCGTCGTGGTAAATCCAGACATGGTCTCAAAGAAGCTATCGACAAAACTGGGTAGCGTCCCCGAAATCAGATAAGGCAAGGAGCCAAAAAGTGAGTAGACAAGCCAAACTAAGGCGGTGATAACCAAAGCCTCCTGGGCGCCTAAAAAATCATTATACTTGCTTGTAGTAATATAGCGGCCTGCTGAAAAGCTAAGCACGATGGGAATGATGAAGCTCAATTGGTAGCGTAACTCCTCTCGATAGAGGATAGAGACCAAGAGTGGTCCTATCAAGAGTAGAGCCAGCAGTTGGAGTAGCCTGCCAATAGTATTGCGAATTATTGAGGTATTCATTCAGCCAAAATCTCGTTGATATCCGAGAGTTTCTGGGTGGTAATAACGATAACGCTATCCCCTAGCTCAATCGTATCATTACCGGAAGGTAGAATTAGTTCATCCTGGCGGAGGATGTAACAGATCAGCGTATTATCCTTCATGTTCATCTCTTTGAGCGGTTTGCCCGTTACTTCAGCCCCCTGGTTAACACAAAACTGGTTGACCTCAATCTGATTTCCTTCCAATCGGTGAAATTCCTCAATGCTGGATACATCTTCTCTTTCCATGGACCGAACAATGCGAACAATCTGGTCGGCAATGAGGGATTGAGGAGATATGACGGAGAAGAGTTCCAAGTCATTTAGGAGTTGGTAGATATCACTTCTGGACACCTTGGTTATTGTCCGGTTTATGCCCATCGTGGAGGCGGTCCACGACAGGACCATATTCTCCTCATCGATATCCGTCAGCGCAATCAAAATATCATAGTTTAAGATGCCTTGCTGGCGAAGTATATCCTTATCCGACCCGTCAGCCCACACAATCTCCTGGTGAGGGTAACGGTTGGCTAAGTCCTCCGCTACTTTTTGATCAATTTCAATAATCTTGAAGTCAATCTTCCGCCTATCTAAAATATCCGCTAAATAGCGCGTTATCCGCCCACCGCCGACTAAGATGGCAGAAGAAATCTCCTCGTCTTCTCCCACGTCCTTGAAGAAGTGATCTAAGGCAGCTAGGCTTCCAGTGATATAGATGGAGTCATCAGGTCCAATCCGGTCCCCACCCTTTGGGATGACCACCCCATCCGCCTTGACGATAGCGCCAACAATAATCTTGGGATAGCGGGAACGGAAGGTGATCATATCTAGGCCCACAAGTTTCTCATTGCCAAAGATTTGAAACTCCAATAAGTTGACTCGGTTCCTTGCTAATTTGACCACCGAATCTGCTAAAGGGAAGGTAATATCGTAAGCAATATGTATGGCAGCCAGGTAGTCTGGATTGATTATCATGGAAATACCTAAGGTTTCCTGCAACATCTGAGTCAACCTGTGGTAATCCTCGTTTCTTGATCTGATGATAGTCATCCCAGCGCCCAGTTTCTTTGCTATCATACCAGACAGCATGTTCACTTCATCATAAGAAGTCACCGCTACAAAGATATCGCAGTCCGCTACACCCGCTTCAATCAATGTGTCATAGTTGGTCCCACTACCGATTACCCCAGCGATATCCATCCAGTCCATCATCGCCTGAACAAGATTGGCATCCGTATCGATAACGACAAGGTCGTGCCCCTCCTCATGGAGGTCCCTGCATAATATTGTTCCAACCTTACCGGCTCCGACGATTACTATTCTCATCTTCTTCCTCTATCCCTCTTCAGGCCTTCTTCCTTCTCGTTGAATACGAAGTATTTGCTTACCACATAGTTCATCACAATGACAAACACTTGAGCAACGGTCTTGACCCACAGGTCGTACTTGCCCAAGCCTAGCAGGTCAATACCGACCCACATGATAGCCATATCCACCGCCAACGATAGAACTCTGCCCACAATGAAGCGTATAAATTCTACAGTCTGGGCAAACTTACCCTGCGTGTGGCTTTGAAAAACCCACCTTCTGTTGGTATAAAAGGCAAATAAGACAGCAAAGAGCCAAGCTAAGGCATTAGAGACCAAATAGTCAATCCCCAACAAGCGGTTTGAAACGATATAGACGATATAGTTAACAATCGTTGTCAGCACCCCAAAAAAAAGGTAGCTGACAACCTCTCTCTTCTCTTGTAACCACTTCATACCAGCTCCTAATAGTCTCTCATCGATCTTTCTATCCGTCTCTTGTCGTCTTTTTCACGCAAAGTCTGCCTCTTATCGTAGAGCTTTTTACCTTTGGCAATAGCAATATCAAACTTAACCAAACCTCTGCGTATATTCAAGGATAGCGGGATTATCGTGTAACCATCACGGGTAATTGCCTCTTCCAACTCCCTTATTTCCTTTTTATGCAAAAGCAAGCGACGGTCACGAACAGGGTCAACATTATAAATGTTGCCCTGCTCATAGGGGCTGATATGCATACCGACAATCCAAGCTTGGCCATGATGGATGTTGACATAGCTCTCCTGTATGGAGGCCTTCCCCTGGCGTATGCTCTTAACCTCGGTACCCTTCAGCTCGATGCCCGCCTCATAAGTCTTCTCGATAAAGTACTCATGTTTTGCTTTCTTATTATTTACTACCTGTCTGTTTCCTGGTGTCTTCGTCATAACTCACTTTACCTATCTCGTCCTACCTTTTATTTCGTTTCTTCTTCCGAAAACTCTTGTTGGATAGGCGGTTGCGGTGGCCGCTCTCGCCTTTCTTTCTCGCTTCATTGCTGGAAGAAATCTTTCCGCCTGTCCAATTCTTTGGTCTTTGCCCAGAATCTCTTACGCTAGGATTGCGCCTTCTGCGCTGCTGCGTGCTGCTATCCTTGCTGCTATAGTGGTTATTGTTCTGGTCCGACAAGAGGTGAAAGTCAATTTCCCGCAACTCAGGATTTGACCGAACTAACTGAACTTCAACCTTGTCTCCGTAATGAATCTGCCGTTTTGTGCGTTCACCCCTGACGACGAAGCGGTCCTCATCGTAAGTGTAATAGTCGTCGGTCATATCTCTAAAGTGAACTAAGCCTTCAACCGTATTCTCCAGCATGATAAAGATGCCGAAATTAGTCAAGGAGGACACAATACCCGTGAAAGTTTGACCCACATACTGCTGCATGTATTCTGCCGTCTTCATGTCAACAGCATCTCGCTCGGCATCCTCCGCTTTAACCTCTGTGTCAGAGATGTGCTGGCATTGGTACTCCAAGTTGTTAATCTCTTTGTCGCCCTTGTGGACCGGCTCTCCTGCCAATAGTTTCTTCAGCAAGCGGTGAGCAATCACATCGGAATAGCGGCGAATAGGCGCAGTAAAGTGAGAATAGTGGTCAATAGCAAGTCCAAAGTGCATGCCTGGTCTTGGACTGTAATGAGCCTTGGACATGCTCTGTAAGACCAGCATGTTCAAAATATCCTCTTCTTTCTTTCCTCTTGCTAGCTCAAGAATTCGGCGTAGCTCCTCGGGTTCAGGCTGTGGAGACACTGGTTCATATTGGAAAGCGTAGAGCGCCCTATTCAGCCTTTCTACTCGGTCCTCATTGGGTTCATCGTGGACCCTATAAATGTAAGGTAACTTCTTGCTATCGAAATAGGAACCTATGGTTTGGTTATTCAAAATCATGAACTCTTCAATGATCTTATTGGATACCCGTCTGATTTCCCTGCCCACATAAGTTGGTTCGCCTTCTTCATTCAGGACAACATGGGTCTCTGGGAACTCGAAATCAATCGTTCCTCTTCGCTCTCTTTTTTCCGCCAAAATTTCGTAAATCTCGTACATGGTATCCAGCTCTTTATAGAGTTGTTCGTTGTCATCGAACCTCGTCCCATTCTCCAAGTAATCCGATACCTTATCGTAGACCAAGCGGTGGTCCGAATTGATTACGCTAGGATAGAATTGGAAGTCAACAATCTTTCCATCGTTGTTGATGGTCACTTGGGTGGTCATGGTGAGGCGGTCTTCGCCTGGCAATAATGAGCACAGCCCATTGGATAGCTCTTCTGGCAACATGGGGATTACCCGGTCCAAGAGATACACGGAGTTGCCTCGTTCAAACGCATCCTTATCCAAAGCTGAACCTGGTCTCAAGTAATGAGCCACATCAGCAATATGGACATAGAGGTTATAGAACTTGCCCCTTTTCTCCACACTAATTGCATCGTCAAAGTCCTTAGCATCAGCTCCATCGATGGTCACCGTAAACTTCTTCCGTAAATCCTTACGGTTTCTCCGATCTTTAGGGCTTACCTCTGTAGGTAGCTGGCTGACCTCTTGCATCGTCTGAGCAGAGAACTGATAAGGCAAGTCAAAGCGACGAGCAATCGCTGTAATGTCGACACCTTTTGCATTCACATTTCCTAATACTTCAACGATGTGCCCTTCAGGATTAGAAAACTCCTTCTCGTACTTGTCGATGGCAACAACGACCTTATCGTTGTTCCTTGCCCCATTCTCGTTGGCCTGGTCAATGTAGATATCCTTGAAATAGTTCTTGTCATCGGGAAGAACAAAGCCGAAACCGTTTCTCTTCTCGTAGGTTCCAACGATGGTATCCTTATTTCTTTCCAGTACATGGGTAACGACACCCTCCTGCCTGAAACCTCGATCAGGATCAGCCTGTCTGGTCAGTTTGACACGAACCGTATCGCCATGCAGGGCACCGTTCATTCCTTCTGCCGAAATGTAGGTGTCTGACAATTCTGGATTGCTGGAAACAAAGAAACCAAAGCCCTTCTGATTACCCTTTAGCTTGCCTTCATTATCCTTTAGGACCCTTTCCTCTTTTTCGAAAGTCTCTTCTGACGCTACCGATAAGTCTTCTCCTGCAAGGGCATCATCTGTCGTCCCCTCTTGGTCTACTTGCTCTTCAAGAACTTCCTCGGCTTCAATCATTCGACCTTCTTCCAGTAAACTTTCCACTTCCTTTGATGTTTCTTCATCTGCCCACTGGTCAACAGGAGCTGTATAGGCAATGTCGAAATCTAGAGCGCTATCCCTTCTCCTCTTCTTTTTCGCTTTCTTTGTTTTCTCTTTCTTATCCGCTACAGGTTCAACTACCTTTTTATCCTCAGCCTCTTCGCTCGTCGTATCCTCTGAAACACTGCTAAGCCCGTTGCCTGGTCGAATCTTTCCTCTTTTGGACATTTTGATTTGGCCGCTCATGAGCAAATCATCAATAATGTCATAGAGCTCTGCCCGCTCCACCCCTCTTAAGCCAAACCGATCTGCTACTTCCTTCATTCGCAGGGGTACATAATTATCGCTGTTAAAATATGACAACAATAAATCTTTTATATTCATTTCTTCCGTCCTGTCTAGCCAACTGGCTATTCTTCCATAACTTCTCTCACCGTCTTTCGGTCTCGATTATTACCACTTCTTACTTACCCTATTATAACAAAGAAATATGAGGGCAACCTAAGCCTGTCAATAAATACTGCTTAGACAAAAAAAGAGCCTGCCAGAATAGTATTATTCTGACAGACTCCCTCAGTTTAATCTTTTATATCCGATAACTTATTAGAGGATAATCAGTGCGATTAAGCAAACTCCAGCCAAGATACCTGCAAAACTCATCGCTTTATTTAGCATCTTCTCTCTTGCTTGGTGAGCGGTAGATCCGAAAGCACCACCATCCTGAGCATAAGTTGTTCCAGCACCTTGAGTCTTTGGTTCCATCATCAATGAAATTAAAATTACTACTACACTTAAAATAGCTAGAATAGCGATTACTATATTTTGCAACATTCTATCACCTCTTCTCCTCTTATTAACTCGCAATAGAAGCGAGTTATCTAAAAATTCATACATGATAGTTTATCAAAGAATGAAGAAACATGCAAGATTAAGCCAGCTTTTCTCCTCATTCAACGCTAATCCTGTCTTTAATCTGCTCGAAGATTTTCTCTCCAATACCAGAAACTTCCATAATCTCTTCGATAGAGTAAAAGGGCGCCTCTTCTCTGTAAGCAACAATAGCTTGAGCTTTAGCTTCTCCAATACCGGGCAGGCTGACTAATTCCTCTATGGTCGCCGTATTGATATTGATGATAGCTAAAGCGTCTTCCTGCGAATCGGTATGTTCAACCACGTTATGTAGGTTACCTTGTTGGTCTGGTGACAGCCCATTGTCTTCTAGTTGCGCCACTTCCTCCTGGGTAGGAACCCAAATCTTCATCTCGTCTTGCAGCTTAGCAGACAGGTTAATAAAAGCCAGACTTCCTGTATCAGAAACTCCACCCGCTTGGTCAAGAGCATCCTGTACCCGGTCTCCTTCGTGGAGCTTGTAGAGACCTGGTGATTGAACAGCCCCGTCAACGTGAACAAATATCTCAATCGGCCCTGTGCCCTGCTCGTTCACTGCTAGCGTTTCATCCACAGACGCTGTAACCTCTGTTGGCTTAACTAGAGCAAGCTGCTCACTGGATTCAGCACCTTGAACCGCTTGTAGGTCAGGCTCAGGTGCAGGTCTAGACTGCAGCCAGCCAAAGATGGCAAACACTGCGATCAATAGGACAATAATTATCTTTTCTACTTTATCTTTATCTAACATACTGCCTTCCTCAGGGAAGGCGGTGCTTTATTTCCACAAGCCTTCCAAATTATAGAATTCTCTTTGGTCAGCGGTAAAGATATGAACAATTGTGTCACCGAAATCTAGCAGGATCCATTGCCCTTCGCGGTAACCTTCCACGGTTTTCGTCGTAAAGCCTTCATCCTTCATTTTTTCTTCGATTTGGTCAGCAATCGCTTGTGTGTGGTTAATATTTCGACCCGTGACGATAACAAAGTAATCACAGATACCCGCCCTTTGATCGATATCAAGGACCTTGATATCTTGACCTAACTTATCATCAGCTGCTTTTACGATAATATCAACCGTATCTTTAATTTTTCCTACCAAATTTGATTTCCTTTCTTTAATTATTACAGTTTTATTTTCTCAAGACGTTCCATATTTCCCTTTTTTAACAGGGCGTTTCTCGTTTCTATCGTCCGAATATCGATCAATTCATTATTATCTAGAAGGTAGGATAATGTTTGACTGATTGCTGCGTAGACACCTACATCTAAATCTTCTATTGCTAATTCTCTCAGCTTATCCAAGTTAGGAAGTTTTCTTCCCTCTTCCACCATATCAGCTAAGTAGACTACTTGACTGACCTTGTCCATATCTGCCGCACCAGTCGTGTGGTTTCGGATTGCATTGAGAATCACAGGATCTGTGATTCCATACTCCACTTGAGCAACGAAGTAACCTAATTCAGCATGAAAGACCTTAGAACTTGACCAGTCCTCTTCTTTCATCAGTCCTTCCACTACTGCTTGAGCAAAATACGCTCTTTCTTTATGCTTGGCACAATCATGTAAAAGAGCTGCAATCTTGCATTGGTCAACATCGACCTCATGAATTTTAGCCAGATACATGGCTGTTCTAACCACATTTAATATATGTTGGAAGCGGTGCTTGCTCACGTCTTGTTCTAGCTTAACTAGCCACTCTTTATAGACTCCTTGGTCTAAGAAAGCTAAACTCTCCTCTTGGCAAGCTGCAACAAAACTATCCTCCTGGTCAACTGCCTTAGTCATATAAACCTTCTTTCTCAATATAGTTGAGCACCTTGTCTGGTATGAGGTAGCGGACATCTATACCTTCTTGTAGATAGTTCCTAAGTTTGGTTGACGAGATGTCCACTGGAAACTCATCGATCACATGAATGTGATATCCTCTTTTCCGTAAAAAATCAAGCTGATCAGTGAACGCTCTCTTTTCTAGTTTGTAATCTTCAAAGGCAATATCCTGAGAATTCGGCCTCTTGATGACTGCAATGTCAATGAGGCTTAGAAGCTCCTCCCACTTGTACCAGGTTTCAATCTGCAGAAGGCTGTCCTCACCCATCATATAAAAGAATTGGGCATCGGGCCGATCTTCCATCAAGGAGAGGATAGTATTTAAGGTGTAGTTTACTTCCTTGGAATGTATTTCTCTTTCATCGATGACGAAGCGGCTGTTGTCCTCGATGGCAAGCTTAAGCATTGCCAGGCGGTGGTCTGCTGTCTTTGACCTGTTCTCCTTATGAGGAGGGGCATAAGCGGGAATAAAGACCACCTTTTCTAAATCCAATAGGTGGTAAGCACTTTCAGCAGAAATCAGGTGGCCGATGTGGATTGGATCGAAGGTACCTCCATAGATACCAATTCTTGCCTTTTCCACTCCGGGGTCCTCATCTCTTCCTATCGTCTGTCTTCTATCCAATGGTGGCTCCTTATGGTTTAAGAAAAACGCTACTTATCCTCTTCGCTCTCGCGATAGAGGACAATTTTCGATCCTAACTGGGAAACAAATTCTGCTCCCGTCTCTTCCAATAGTTCATCGACGATATCTTTGGCTTCCAAGCCACTGGATTCCAAAATCGTAATCTTGACCAATTCATTTGCTGTTAGCTGTTGATCAATATCTTTAAACACATTCTCTGCCAGACCGTTCTTGCCAATAATCACGGTAGGACGAATAGTATTTGCTTTTGCTTTTAATTGACTTCTTTCTTTTCCTGTTAACAAAATATCACCACTTTCTACAATATCGAAAAAGGATGAGGAGGCAGACGCCTGTGCTCATCCTACTTCTTATTCATTATACAATCATTAGCGGCCATCCGTCTAATCCTTTAATTGCTTTTGAGACTTGTAATCGTCCAGCTCATCCTCATAGCCAATTACGCCCGTACTAGAATAACGGTTGCGGTTAACACTCTCTGCTAACTTGCCCAGGTTCAAAATCGTAAAAGCATTGATACCGGTAACAACTAGCATGAAGATACCACATAGACGGATATAAAAATCGTCGACTTTATTGGACATGGCCAAAATATAGACGCCAGCCAAAACTGCTACCAAACAGAAAATCATCGTAATCCACCAGTTGGCCATCCGCTGCTTATACTGGGTGAAAGCAATTTGGAAGTAGCAACCAGCATGGTAAAAAAACAGGATTCCTGCTACAGATGTTATGGCTGCATCGATTGACTCGACTTCCATTAATAAAAACAGGGCAAAGGCAATCGCTACAAAAGCTAAACCCAACTGCATGCCCGCTGCTCTCTTCTCCTCATCAGACCGTAGGAAGTCGAAGATTTGCAAAAGACCTATAACTAGGAGAACGACTGAAGCGATATTGATGATGATGTCCATAGAAAGAGCAGGGTCAATCGTAAACAAAAGTCCGAACACTAAGCTGATTACGCCTAAGATAAATAACTGCCTTTGGAGTCTATCCTCCACATACTGCATATCGATAATCTTGCTATTTTTAGCCATTCCTACCTCCTCATTACTTCAGTATTACTTCTAAACCTATTCTACCCTTTAATGAGAAGTCATTCACGATTTTTCAGGAATCGACCTAAGGCTGCAAGGCAAGGAAGCTGATCTGATAACTTGTTCCTTCCCTCTTCCCGTAGCAGTAACCACTAGGGCTTAGAGGAGATAGACTATCATAGACCTCATCAAGCAGCAAATGCTCTGGATTGCCTTGATAGGCTAAACTGACTCCGCCTTCAACCTGTACCTGCTGTATCTCCTCAAACGCCTGTTTATTGGCCTCTACTGCCTCCATCACCAATAAGCACTCATCTTCTTCTCCATCTATTGTTCCAGCCTGTTCTTCCCATTCACCACCAATGATTTCCTGGTAGTTACCCATCTTATTGTAGCGAAGAATCAGGCCTTCCTTTTGCGCCAAAAAGCCCTCCTCATCAACGAGGATATGGTCAAACTTCTGGCTTAAGGGATACGCTGTTTCATCAGCCAAATAAACGCCCTCCTCATCCGCAAATATCAGGTGCTGGTGATAAACGCCTAGATAGTTAGCCTGCCCCATATCCCTTGTTCGATAAAAGCCTAATAGGTCAAGCTTGAATGCCCGGTAAGTTTCCCCATCCTTCTTCTCCACCAAGGGGTAGTCTTCCAGAAGGCGGTAGGCTTCCCTGTAGATTCGCTTGTCCATATAAGCTTCAACAAGCTGGAAAAGTAAATCCAGGTCTTCTTCAAGGGTGAGTTTATCCTTTGCACGTTTTTCCGCTTCCCAAACTTGACCTAGTTTTACATGGGCAACCACCTCAATGCGGATTAGCTCCTGGTCCTCACTTCTCTCCCCCTGCAAAAGGGCTAACACTTCCTCATAAAGACCGCCTTCAAAGAGGGTTGTCACTTCCCTTTTCAAACTGCTTTTTTGCTTGCTCGCTGCCTCATGTTTACTCTGGATGGAAAACAATGACCAAGAGAAAAATATTGTAAATAGCAAGATAGGGGTCAATACTCTAATCTTTCTCATCAGGATCCTCCACAAACTTTTTCTCCTGGTAGCTAATTTCGATATCTATTCCGTTCTCTTCTGCTAACTGCCTGATAATCTGATCAAGCTCAGCCTGGAAAAGTTTAGCCTCCTCGGGCACAATCATGTGAAGCTTGAGGGTCATCCCGGGGCTTAGGTCTATCAGCTGTCCCCCTTCTAGCTCAACCTGGTCATGCTTGTGGAAGTTATCTTTCATCTTTTGGATACGGTTGTTGATTGCCTTTTCTAAGCCCTGCCTTTTCAAGGTATAGTCCTTGGGATCCGTTCCCTGACCGCTAGCATAGGTCTTGGCGAAAATCTGCAGGGAGAAAACTTCCTCCAACGTGTTTGGCTCATAGTAAACATCGAATCCCTTGCCTGCTTTGATGGCTTGGCCGGAAGCCTTGGTCCTATGTTTTAGTGCGAAGTGGCGCCCCCTAGCAAAGGATGATTCATCCCATATGCTGGAAGCTTCTCCTTCCTCTTCGTTGCTTTCCTTATTCTTATCATCTGTTAGAACTAGCTCAGCCTCTGGTAACCGCCACAGGCCTGTCGCCGATTCTTGGGCGATACTTAGGCTTGACCAATTGCTAACTGGAAGAGGTAAATCCAGTTGATAGCTGAGTTCTAGATTTAACATCTGCTTATCGGTATCCACATCCAAAACCCAGTCCAGCCCACTCAGGGTCCCTTGGTCATAGAGAATACCAAAGTTTGTTTCCTCCCCTTCCAAATAGTTGAACAGGAGTTTTGTCAAATACGCCTTACTGGGATTGAGAACGGAGGTGAAGGCGCTCATAGTCTTCTCAAGACCGATCCAATTGTCCTCCTTATCTTTAGTAGTCTGCTGAAAGACCGCTGAACCCAAAACCAATTCGACCTCCTCCACTTGGTTACCTAGGGCATCGGCAAAAGTAATCTGGCTTGCGACTTCTAAGGTAACCTGGTCTAAGGCATGAGAAACCATTGATTGGATGCGAAGAAGCTGTAGAAAACTGATCCAGATAAAACTAATGAGAATAAAGGCAAAAAGACCTAGGGCAGCTTCGATGGTCATGCTGCCCGTTTCAACGCCTAACCTATCCTCCCTTTTACCGCTTTGCTTCAGACTGGTCATGATGGATGCCTCTTTCGACTATATCCCTTAGAATAGGGGTTAAATAGATAGCATCATAGTCGTAATTTGCATAAGCATGGACCGTAATTAGCCGGTATCCAAGCTCAGCACTAGGCAGGTAGAAGGTTGCACTCTGAATATCCAAACTATTCGATAAGGTCTCACTTTTCGCTTTGCCTTTCCTAAAGATTAGGGGGCCAACCTCTTCGAAGTATGCTTTAGCCTTTTCTCCATAAGTCAGAAGCTCGGACCAATCTTCTGTTTGTTCAGACCAGGTAAGCTCTGTAGAATAGGCAATCTCTCCCCGAGCAAAAGAAGGTGCTTCCTCAGTAAAATTATGATCAAAGGCAGCCAAAGTCTTCTCCAATTGGTCAAGGTCGTTGGGAATCTGGTTGAATTCATCGGAAACTTCTGCATAGATACAGATGCGCCGCTCTGGATCGGTATAGAAACAACCATAGGGTTGATCATTGACCCACCAGTCCTCAGGCAAAAAAAGCTCCACATCATAAATCAGACTTCTTTGCGTCAACTCCCCTGACCAAGAGGGGGCGTCCCCATCGAAGATGACTTCTTCATTACCGCTAGCTGTTTGTGCTGAATCGACCTTTTCCTCATCACTTCCACAAGCTTGCAATAAAGCTACTATAAGAACCAACAAAACTATCTTAATCTTCATTTTCCATATCCCTCTTTCCACTTTTCTTCAATTCGCCAACGGTTCTTTCTCACGAAGCTTTCCTCTGGTGCTCGAAGAGTTAAACTCCCATCTATATTATTCAAAAAGAAGATGCTTACATCAACAGCGATATCCTGTTCAACCTCTGTCGCCGCCTGTAAGATATCTAGGCTTTCGATTTCCATTTGGATTGCCATCGACGTGTTGACCAATAGTTCTCGCTTACCTTGTTCACTTGCCATCTTCATGAGAAGGACAAACAGCAGGTAGTCCTCATAGGTTAATGTCATGGAAGCAGCTACGGATATATCTGCTGACAAGCTACCACCACCTAGGTCCTGAGTAAATCCATCCAACCAGCCTTGAACTGCCTCCTTAGTGACTTTCTCCCCCTTCTCTCTAAGGCCTTCCAAGGAGTTAAGCCACTTATCTGTCAACTGATCCACTTTCGTATTCACGACTTCAAGGACTGGGGCAAGCAGGTTATCGACGAGCTGTTTCGCCTCCGACAAGATTCCTTCTGTGATGCCGCCACTATCAAACTTTTTCTGGTAGACCTGGTCAACCTGGTCCACAAAGGCAGCTTTTCTCGCTTTGAGATCCTGCAAGGCGCTGCTATAAGCATCACCCACAGCCCCCTCCATGGAGTAGGACGACAAAGATGACATCATGTCATCGAACTTATTACTGATTTCCTGCTTGCTGGTATCTATCTGAGTGAGGATTCCCTGTACAAAGGATTGCAGGGGATTGGTCAGGGCATCCTCCACTGTCTGCAAGGCTGAATTCTTAATCTCATTCAAACTGTCCTTGCTGACTTCGCCAAGGGCTTCAATACCGCTAGCTAACTCATCTTCAACGAGATTGAAGAGGTCTTCAACCATGTCATTCGCTATAGCTTTGATGCCAGATATGGAGAATCGCCAAGTATTTCTCGTCTTGATGATAGGCAGGTCGTCACCACTAGTCAAATCCCCCATGTCTAGCCAGGTCTCACCCACTGCAGCTATGACTAACAGCACGGTTTTAACAAAAGGAACACCAAAGCCCGTCCAACCAGCTAAGCCAAAAGCAATTAAGGAGGCTTCTTGGCGGAGGTCTGCGGAAGTGAACGCGTAGAGCATGTTGGTAATCAGGCGCAGTCCACTGATCCAATTTTCCGCCGTCCTTAGGTTACCTTGAATGTTATCTTTACCGAAGAGAATAAACTCCAACTCTGCCCCATAGAGCGTACGCTCACTCATGCTTGTCCCAGTCAAACTGATGTCAGCTGACTTATCCTCTTGGCTTCGTAAAGCTGATAAGCGATGGCTAAACATCCCCCGCCAGTAGCCAAGAAGAGATAAGGTTTCTTTAGCGGCCGTTGCAAGATTTGCCTCCTCCAACAGATAAGCAACATCATCCATCTGACCAATTGCCCCATCAACGTAAGCTTCGTCCCCACCACCCTGCAAGTCAGCGATACTAAAGGCCTTCTGCCCCGACTTGTATGCATCGAAAGCGGACTTGTCGCTGGGGCCGATTCCATAGTCTCCAATACTGCCCGTGATAAGAGGTAAGTTCTTTCTAGCCGCTTTCTTCGCTTCTGCTTTCGCTTTCCTTTTCTTATTCCAGGAACTGATGAACTCGAGTATGCCCGTCCGGCCCTCCTGGCTGCTGTGCTCAAGCTCTACTTGCATCTTCTGAGCAGTCTCTTGGAACTCAACCTTTCTTTCCCAGTTTCCTCCTGATTGGTAAAAAAGGCTCTCCACAGCATCATGAAAAGCTTGTTCTTGTTGATTACCAGCCTTGTCCGTAAGATGAGTAAAGGGTGCTTCATCAAAGAGAACAAACCAATCTTGCACAGAGAACTTGCGGATTAACTTGTCCTCATAAGTTAAGTTGGACCAGATAATGCCCTGTTCATGAAGCAAATCTTCTGCTTCAACTAAATCCTCTTTTAGGGCTTCCATCTCGACAGTATCGCCCGGTTTATGGGTGGCATAGTAGTCACCCCGAAGCGATTGGGCTAACTCACCAGCAGGCAAGCTATCGATAGCTTGACCCCATTCGTAATAAGCTTGATCCAGGTCTGTCGCAGGAGTCACTAGCGCTTCCAGTTGTCTGATGGAAGATGCTGCGCTGTTTTCAGCTGAGACCATTGCCTGCAGGGTTTCCGTATAGTAGCTCGAGATTTTTTGCAAGCTAGTCTTAGCAGCATCTTCTAACTCTTTCGATAAACCCTCTGTCTCAGTCGGTCTAGAAGACTTGTACACTAGGAAGAGGTCATATAGATTTGTATAGATGGGAAGCATCCTCTCCTTAATGGATGGAATCGACTTAACAAGACCTTGGTCTTTTTCACTAGGCTCTCTATCTAGGGCCCTATCAATCATCTTGTTACCGTCATTTTCTGCCATCGTCTTCCACTGGCTGGACAGGTCTTCAATCTTTCCCTGCACGCTATTGAGTTTCTTTTCGAAATCTATCTTCGACTTGAAGCTATCGACAGCTTGACTTGCCCGCTGATAGAAGGAGAACTTAGACAGTACGGCATCAACACCTCTAATGGGCAGCTGCCAATCCATCATGCCTAAGATTTCCTCCTCCAAAATATCTGGATTGGCTAAAATCTTGTCCTTGACAGGCTTCGCATCGATGCTTATCAACTCTGTGTTAAGGGAGTTGTCCCTATCATCCTTGTTTAGTCTCGTATTGAGTCTTGCCTCTAAAGCCATCTTGCCTTTCGCTTGTGCCTCCTCGAAGTCACTGATGGCAAACAGGCCGTACTCTTCAAAGAGCTCTTCATCATAATGGGACAGCATAGCGTTGGATGACAGGCGAAGAGCATCCAAGGTATCTGCTTTGGCTGATTCAATCATGGCCAAATCGTAGAGAACGCCTGTAAAGAGGAAGACAATAAGTATAAGCAAGGCAAGAAAGACGCTGATTGCGCCTTGTTCTTTCCTTGCTAGATTACAGATATAGTCAGCCATCCTAAGCTCCTACTTTCCTCGTTTGATCTCCTCTAGCCAAGCTTGGAGACTCTGCAGATGCCAAAGGTCCCAATCGCTCTCATTGACAAAGCTCTTCACTTGCTGGATGATTTGGACTTCTCCTCCGCTATTAAAGGGAATATGGGCGCCAACAGAAGTCTGCCTGTTAGCCTCTCTTTTATGAAAGAGCAGACCACTTTCTTTGGTGGGCCTGTCGACTAACCTGGTTTCCTCTAGGTCTCCTCTGAACCTCTCTACTTCTTCTATACGAAGGTTGGCGTAATCTACGTTCGCCCTCCAATAGATAAGGGACAAGAGGAGGAGGAAGAAGATAACGAGAATGGCAAGGGGGTAGATAAAGGCCGATTCGACCACAGGGACAGCCCCCTTGTCCTCCTTCAACTTATAAGCGATTGACCTAAACATCATATCTTCATCGCTTCGCTCTTAATCCGCTCTAGCAAGTCACCTAAAAGGTTGGTAATCCCGTCTCTGAAGATAGCGACTAGAGCAATGACTACTAAAAGGATGAGAACAATGGCGACCATATTGATTTCTCCATCGTCTTCCCTTAGCCTCTCCATCAGTGTTGGCAAGTGTGCTACTAACATGTCTTACTCCTTATAAACTTCGCCCGAGGGCAGGTAACAAAACAATAATCAAAATGCCTAAGAACAAGAGAAGGCTGGGAAAAACCATCTTTTGTTTAGCTTCTTCTGAAGCTATTCGGTATGCTCTTTTCATCTTCTCGTAGATGTCTTTTTGCATGAGGCCCAAGCCGACGACAATCTCCTTACCTCCATTCTCGAGGTTGTGTGTAATCAGGTTGGCCACATCCCGTAGTATAGTCAACCTATACTGGTCGCCAAACTTGGCAAAGGCCTTAAAAGTCCCCAGCCCCGCTTTCTCCTCTTTGAGGACCTGGCTCATGACAACATATATTTCCTCCTGAGAAGACTGGGCGACCTCCTGCCATGCCTGACTTAAACTCATCCCGCTTTCTAAAGCTAATCGCAGCTGCATGAGGGCAATGGGTAATTGGTCAACTAGTCTGGACTGCAGCTTCTGGGCCCTTTGTTTAGCCTTCATTCTTGGGAGAAAAATGCGGGCCCACGTAGCTGCAAGCACGATTACAAAGAGGGGATCTAGCCAGAGCATGGTTATAAGCAAGAGGCCTGCTAGTAAATAGGCATCCCTCAACATCCTTTGTATCTCTTCTCGATATCGTCTTTCTCCATCCCTGCTACCGTGAATAATGCTTAGGTGGCGGAAATAGCTCGATGTGACTATCCGCTTATCCAATTGGTAAAAAGCTTCATCCAAATAGATGGCCAAGAAGTCATAACTTTTCAGATAATGACTGAGAAGGCCTTTCCGCCTTCCCTCAACCACAAGAGCTTGACCTGCAAAGAGGTAGGCCCTCACGTAGATGTAAAGCCAGATTAGAGCCAAAACGCTCTTGCCTATAAGGACCGTCATAGCTGAAAATCTTCCAAGTTGATTTGCCCATTAGCGCTGATAATCTGTTCTGACCACAGCCAAGCAATCACAAAAAGGATAAGAAAAACTAGGCGGGCAAGTAGGCCGGTTAATCCTAAAGACCCTCCATCCAAACCAGTCACCTGCATCATCAAGAGCATAATGAAAGGTAGAATGAAAAGCAGCGCCTGCTCCTTGCGGCTAGAGAGGAGCTTTGCCTCCTTTTCATCGGCCAGATCTTGAAAATCAACTAAGACGAGGTGGTAGGACGAAATGAGTTGGTCTAGGTCCAAACCTTGATAATAAGCTGCAGACAGGCTGGTGGAAAACTGGCTAAGTAAGGGGTCACCCAACGCGCTCGCAAACTTATCTAAGGCTCTTTCTTGCCCTTCTCCTGTTTGGATAGCTTCCAGATATAGCTTCAGGGCTACCATGATCTCTTCATTTTCATCGAATAGCTTGGCTAAATCGTGGTAGGTAGTATGCATGGCCTGACTCAAGTTCTGCATGCCCACCAGGTTTGATTGGAGACTTTCAAAAAACAGCCTTTCCTGGCGAAGCAAGTTCAGTTTTTTCCGGTTGTTTGTTCTCTGCTTCATAATCTTACTGAAACAAATGTAGCCAAGAGGAATGCTACATGCTAGAAACCACAGCCTAGGTAGAAATATCCAGCTGACTGTGGCGATGAGGAAGATAGCGAAGAAATCCGTCATTACTTTTGCTTTTTTCGTTTGCTTAATCAATGGCTTTTACCTCCTCTCGATTCCTATCTTTTTTCATCTGATCACTTTTGCTGACAAGCCCTTCATTTACATCACTTTCTAGCTTGATTAGTTTGCCGCCATCTAGTTTAAACAGTGTCTTATAGTTTAGCTCGTCACCAGCAAATTCCAGCTTGGCAATCTCTGCCACCTTCCTTGAACCATCTTCTTGGCGCTGTATATGAATGCAGATATCGAAAGCGCGGCCAATCTGTTGGCGGATGGCGTAGAAGGGGAGCTTAGCATCAGCGCTGAGCACCATCGTTTCAAGCCTCGACTGCATTTCTATAATTGAGTTGGCGTGGCCGGTGGAGAGGGAGCCCTCATGGCCCGTATTGAAGGCCTGAAGCATGTCTAAGGCCTCCGCTCCTCGGACCTCGCCCACAATGATCCGGTCAGGCCGCATGCGCAAAGCAGTTCGTATGAGGTCGCGAATCGATATCTCACCCTCCCCTTGCATGTTTTTTCGTCTAGCTTCTAGGGCAATCCAATTGGGGTGGTTGCTGAAGTTAAGCTCCCTCGCGTCCTCAATGCTAATCAGGCGTTCAGTCCTTGGAATCTCGCCCGCTAGAACATTAAGCAGGGTTGTCTTTCCTGAACCTGTTCCGCCAGAGATGAAGATGCTTTGCTTCTTCCTCACGCTGATTTGTAAGTATGCTGCCGCTTCTTGAGACAGCGTTTGGTTATCCACTAAGTCAGCCAAGCGGAAAGCCTGCATAGCAAAGCGGCGAATGGTCATGACATCTCCCTTCGCCGCGATAGGGCTCAGCACGATATTGACCCTGGACCCATCAGCCATCCGACAGTCCAAAATGGGATTTCGTAGGTGGACCTCTTTGCCCGCTTCATCGACAATCTTTTGGATGACATTCCGGTAGATTTCGGCTGATGCAAAACCTATACTGCTCGCATGTACCCTGCCGTCCTTCTCGTAGAATATGCTGTCATAGGCGTTGACCATTATTTCGGTTACATTCGGATCATGAATGAGTTGGTCTAAGACATCGTAGCCTCTGATACGAGCAAATACGGCATCCATGATTTCGACTTGATCTCCTACTGCC
The DNA here is from genome assembly GCA_964346245.1 of uncultured Peptoniphilaceae bacterium. Classification (GTDB taxonomy): domain Bacteria; phylum Bacillota; class Clostridia; order Tissierellales; family Peptoniphilaceae; genus CAYFUF01. The sequence continues at coordinate 58,974 of CAYFUF010000005.1, forward strand.
ATGTCCTGGGTCTGCGCTAAGGTCTTCACCTTAAGCTCAATTTGCCGGAGCAAGTCCTCTCGACTGAGCGAGCTGAGATTGAAACTTATCCTCAGCCCCTCCACTATATGTTGAATATGGATATCTAGCTTGTCTCGATCCATTTGTAAACCTCCTTCTGCTGGGTTGGACTTCCCCAGCAAAATCCCATCTTAGTGACCATACTTTGTCCTTGGTATGCCGTACAACGCACGGATGGCAAGAGAAGCTAAACGGTTGGGGGACGTTTAGCAGATGGGAAACCTAAAAGGGTTGCTTCTATAATAACCAAAGTAAATTCCCAGAACGTCCCAACATTTAGTAGATAGTGGCAATAAAAAAAGCCTCAAGTCTGTATGGCATTACCTGACTTACCATATCGATTGAGGTTTTTGTAAATGATAAAGCTATTCAGTTTTATTGGTCCTTTAATGCAGATAATGGGCAATAGGGGTTTATTCGGGACTGCAAATCGGTCTGATTGCTCTTATCATTAATCTAAGCAATAAGGCCATCCCCAGAAATAATCCCTTCCAAGCGGAGAAGCGCAATCTTTCTGTCTAGGCCGCCTGCATAACCCGTCAACTTGCCATCAGCTCCGATTACCCGGTGGCAAGGAATTAAAATTGAGATAGGATTTCTACCCACAGCAGACCCCACTGCTCTCGCGCTGGTAGGCCTGCCTTTCTTTGCAAGCGCTTTAGCGATATCGCCATAGCTAACTGTTTTCCCATAAGGGATGCAAAGCAATTCTTTCCATACCAACTGTTGAAAGTCTGTACCCTCAGGAGCGAGCAAAAAATTGGGTAATTCAGGCTTTTCTTTATTGAAGTAAGCGTCTAACCACTCACTTAAGCCAAGGGTCTTCGCATTATTAGCTTCAAGCAAGGATGTTGCTTTAATGACATCGATATCTGCGGGGAAGTGCTTCTCGCCCTCAAAGTGGATGCCGCTCAGCCGTTTACCCTCAAAGGTAATGAAAAGTTTCCCAATCGGTGATTCATAGTAGTAATTCATAAATAATCTCCCTGCTAGTCCTGACTGCAAATACTTGAGACGAAAGGCACTAGTCTCATCTCTCATCGTATCACAAGAAAGGGACATGCCCCAGCCTCGAATAACAAAACAAAGCGAGTTAGGGCATATCCCGTAACAAAAGAAGCTAGTCAACCTTAACGTTTGCCTCGAATTCACTAACGACTTCCTCTAGCAAACGGGGATCATCAATCAAATCTAGAGCGGTAGCAACGAGACCTTGAACTGTTAGCATAGCAGAGTCCTCTGCATAGGGTGTCAAACTTGCTTCGCGGAAGGCAACGGTGTGCCCTGGCGTTTTCACGCCGGCAGTGATATCGAAGTAGGGGTTAATGCTGGGAACCACTTGGCTGACGTTTCCCATGTCAAGTGAGCCCATGGCCATCCTATCTTCTCGTATCATGGTCACTCCGAGGCTTGCCATATTGTCGTTATAGCGCTCCGATAGGGTCTTATTGGTGACCATGTTCATGAAAGTGTTCTCATCATAGGTCCACTTGAGTTGGCAGCCGCTAGCGAGAGCAGCAGCCTCGGCACAAGCAAGCACTCTCGTTTCAATGAGGTCAAGCTCTGACATGGACAAGGCCCGCACATAAAACTCCAATCGACTATAATCGGGAATGATGTTTGCAGCCTCGCCCCCCGACTTGATTACCCCGTGAATGCGGTTGGTGGGATTCATCTGCTGGCGCAACATGCTGGTTGCGACATAGAAGTTCACTGCTGCATCTAAAGCATTAATGCCTTCATGGGGACTCTCCGCTGCATGGGACGTCTTGCCGAAGAATTCGAAAGAAAGAGATTTCATGGCCATACTGGTGGATGACCCCTGCCAATTATCAGCCGGATGGGTACAAAAGGCAACATCGATGTCATCGAAGGCACCTTGATCAGCGAAGTTTACCTTCGTTCCCCAGGTTTCCTCTGCTGGTGTGCCCAAGACGATGACCCTACCTCCCCTATCCTTAACAAACTCGCTGAGCACTATGCCGCTTATGGTGTCGGTTGCACCAAGCAAGTTGTGACCGCAAGCGTGGCCTATGCCTGGTAGGGCGTCGTATTCAGAAAGGAAAGCCAAGCTTGGCCCCTCCTTGCCCGAATCGTAAACCGCCCGGAAAGCAGTATCAAAGCCAAGATAGGGCATTTCCACTTGAAAGCCATATTTTTCGAGAAGGTCAACATGAGCCTGAGCAGATAGGTGCTCAGCCAAGCCCAGCTCAGGGTTGTCATAGATGTAACGGTTAAGCTGTCTAAGTTCCAGGCGATAGCGCTCAGCTACCTCCTTAATCTGTTCCATAATAGGTGTCATAAAAGTCCTTTCTATCAGAAGGGGCCGTAGCGAAGGGCCGTGGCAATGAGTAGGAAAATCATACCGATGATAAGCCAGATGAGCATGAGCTTGCTCAGCCAGCGGACATATTTGGTATAAGGAATCTTGGCCATGCTGAGTTGGGCCATAAGGACGCCAGACGACGGCATAATTGAATCCATGAAGCCATCACCAAATTGGAAGGCAAGAACCGCCGTCTGCCTGGTGATACCTAGCGTGTCTGCTAAAGGAACCATAATTGGCATAGTAGCAGCCGCCTGACCCGACCCTGAAGGGACAAAGAAGTTGATGATAAGCTGTATGATAAACATGCCCATAACAGCAATGAAAACTGGTAGATTATCCAAGGAAGCCCCCAGCCAATAGATGATGGTGTCGATGATTAAGCCAGCCTCCATGATGACCAGGATGGTCCTCGCTACGCCAACAACCAGAGCTGCCGATATAATCTCCGCTGCCCCCTCCAAAAAAACCTCCATAATCGTAGATAGGTTCAAACCAGATAGAAGGCCCGATAGGAGGGCCATGGCCAAGAACACCGCCGCTATCTCCGTTATATACCAGCCCCAACTGGAGGCCCCCATAGCGATGAGGGTGAAGCCAAGGATAACGACGCCCAAGATCAAAATATGGGGCAGCTCGAAATGGTCAATTACTTGGTCACTGCTATCTTCCTCACGGAGGAAACTTCCCGTCTCGGGATTGTAGAGAAGAGATTCCCTTGGGTCCCTCTTGATCTTCCTTGCATAGGAAATGAGGTAGGCTGATGTCACGATATTCAAAACCCCAAGGATAATTAACCGGTACCACAAGCCCGAAGTGAAAGGCAGCTCAGCTATGCCCTGGGCAACCCCAATGGTAAAGGGGTTCATAAAGCCAGAATAAAAACCCACAGCTGCACCAAGAGTAATCATGCCCATACCGATCATGGCATCAAAACCCAATGACTGGGCAAGGGCAATCCCTATAGGTATAAAGACGATGCTCTCCTCCGACATGCCCATCGTTCCACCAGCCAAGGAGAAGATAAAAACAAATAGGGGAATAACTAAGACCTCTTTGCCCCTCAAACGCTTAGCTAGCCTGCTTACCCCAGCTTGAATCATCCCCGACTTGTTTATGATGGCAAAAGATCCGCCGGTGATGAAGATAAAGAAGATAATATCAGCTGCTGCATTGAAAGCGGTGGGTATAGCTTGCAAAAATTCCCAGGGACCTTGAGGGTTGGCTTCCACCCTGTGGTAAGAGCCTGGAACAACCAGGGTCCGGTCATTGACGATTGTCCGTTCGAACTCGCCCGCTGGTATTACCCAGGTCAATAGGGCGACGAATAGGGCCATACCGAGTAGAATCACATAGGTATGGGGCATCTTGAAACTTTTTCTGTTACGAATCATGTTTACTCCTTCATTTTTTAGTCCACCCGCCACTAAGCAATCCATACAAAAAAGGGAAAGCTTGCGCTTCCCCTACAAAATTATAGAAAAATCTCACTGACAGGTAAGATAGCACAACACCACTAAGGATGACAGTCCCATCCCTATTCGGAATGGACCCAGCAATTCCCCGTGCCCGAGGAAGAACTTCGGCAAAATCTCCTTTCAGCCCTTTCTTCGCTTGCCAGCTCCAGGGTCTACTCTTATCTTTTGCGCCTCTACCTCACCAAAAAGATGAGGATTTGATATTTAATTTTAGTTATAGTGGTCATTCTAACAGAGAGCTGAACAAAAGTCACTAGTCATCTTGAAAACATTCTGTTCATTTGTCCTTTATATCTAAGCTGTCTTATCTTATAAATGAAGCCTTATCCATCGAAATCATCAAGACGACAGCTAAAAGATAACTCACCATGCTTGTAGCTATGGCAAATAGCACCCACAGAAGAAAAGGCCAACCTTTTTTTCGATCTGCTCTTTCTCATAGTCTCCTCAATTCATAATAGACAAGGCGGCATGCGCTTTCTCACCGACTACCTTGAGGGAGACCACTACTTCAAAACCGTGTACCCCAACCACAACTTGGACCGGGCCCGCAACCAATTCAAACTCATCGAGTCCATGGAAGCTCACTGGGATGACATGCACAATATCGTTGAAGAGATTTACCGAAAGCTCACAAAATAAATGAAAAAGCTAGGGGCTGGATCAAAATGAAACATTCTGACCCAGCGCCTGATGAGTTTTGAGGACAATTATCTTCCTCTACGCTTACTTCTTCACCTTATGGAAGGAGACTCTGGGATCTCCATTCGCCAGCCAGATAATGCCTGTCTCATAAAAACCTAACTTGCGCAAGGCAGCCCTCATCGTCTTATTATCTGCATGGGTGTCAATGCGCACGTTGTTCGCCTTGTCAAAGGCAAAATCTATCGCCGCCTTCAACGCCCCCTTATGCTTACCAGTGGAGGCGATGCGGTGTATTGTTGCATATGCATCGCTGTTAAGCCAAGCTCCTTCAATTTTCCTATAGCTGGGCTCTTCCTCTAGAAACAGAGCAAAAGTAAAGGCAATCTCATTAGCTATCACACCCACGTAAGAGTGCCCGCCCTCAATGTCCTTTTCCAAAATTTCCCTATTAGGATAAGTCTTGGGCCACTGCTTCGGGTTCCCATCCCTCTTCATATATTCTTTCGCTAGATCATAGATATCTAAAAGTTGATTTATCTCTTCTTTTTTTGTCTTACGTATCTCCATCGAATATCCTTTAGCTACAGATTTAAAAAGAAGCTAAGCCAACCACTGCACCAGTAAAACGCTTAGGAAGGCAAGCAAAACTACAAAAACAGCGTGAGCAATAATCGCCTTCAATAACTCCTTCTCCAAGTTCTACGGCTTCTCTTTATGATCTATATTATAAAGGAAGCTGAGATAATACGCTAAGTAATAGAAGAGTAGTATAGCGACGAGAAAAACGGCCGGATTAACAGCAGTTCTAGTTTGCTGGAGACATACCCGACGGCTTCGCAACCCACGCCAAAGATGGGCCCAGGCTTTTCTCAGCCATTGCCCAACAAAAAATCCATCAGAACACTGAAACTCAGTATCCTGATGGATTTTAATTACTTACGAAAAGTTAACTAAATCAATTATTCAATAATCTTAGAAACGACACCAGATGCAACCGTACGGCCACCTTCACGA
>CAYFUF010000006.1:0-2461 GCA_964346245.1 uncultured Peptoniphilaceae bacterium
AAGAGTGTATCATAAATGACTTTTTTAGTTGTCTAGCTTAATTTTACAATCTACGTAAAATAAAAAATGGGGTGGGATTACAAATTGATCAGGCAAACTTAGAAAAATAAAATCCTATTTTAGATAGGCTATTCTAGTATGCTCTTTTTTTCTCATAGAGAAAAAGGTCAATTATGCAATTTCCTCAATTACCTAAAAAAGTATTAATATAATAATATTTATAGGATATATAAACAAATTATAACTAGTTAATTTAGTACAAAACAACAAAGTGGTTATTCATTCCCAATAACAAGTTGACACTGTCATGGAAGCGGGATATCATGGTTATTAAACAGTATTTGGTCGACTTTCCAGGTGTTTTTAAAATGGCCTTCTTAATTAGGGAATTTGTATAGGATATGGATTTTAAGCAAAATGTTTAATGATTTATAATAAGTGTATAAATATACTACATATACCATTTAAACATTATAAATGAGGAGGTGGAAAAGACCGATAAGATAGATGGTTAAAGGTAGTGGATTTAATAAAAATTGCAATTATAGGAGGAGAAAGATGACACAGCTGAAAAAAAATGCTCCCATAACAGACATTAGTACTCTTAGCTATGGGAGGCAAACGCTATTAGGTATCCAACATGTATTTACACTTTTTGCTTCAACGGTTTTAGTTCCAATTTTGACAGGTCTTGATGTAGGAGTTGCCCTTATTATGTCTGGGGTTGGAACATTGTTATTTCACTATATTACCCAAGGAAAGGTACCTGCATATTTAGGTTCTTCCTTTTCTTTTATTGCCCCATTGCTCGTTGCAGGAGAGCTATATGGATTACCGGCTGCAAGAGGTGGTATTGTTGTAGCAGGCTTACTTTATGTTGTTGTAGCAGGACTTATTTCTAAATTTGGAACAGATAGTATCCTGAAATATTTTCCCCCAGTAGTTACCGGCCCGATTATTATGGTTATCAGCATGACCTTAGCACCAAATGCAATTGGGATGGCAGAACAAGATTGGCTACTTTCTATGGTTACCCTAGCAGTTATTATTATTGTATCTACGTTTGGAAGAGGCTTTTTAAAAATCGTCCCAGTTATCATGGGTCTTATTGCTGGATATATATTAGCAGCAATTTTAGGTCGTATTGACTATGCACCAATAGTAGAAGCGGCTTGGATAGGAATGCCAAAATTCGAGCTTCCAGAGTTTAATATAGGTGCCATAGCTGTAGTAGCACCCATCGCCCTGGTTACAGTTGTTGAACACATAGGTGATGTCTTGGCAATGAGTCAGGTTGTAAAAAAGGATTTAGCAAAGGATCCAGGCTTAGCAAGAACTCTTATGGGGGATGGGCTTGCCACATCTGTATCCGCCTTAGTTGGTGGACCTGCTAATACTACCTATTCACAAAACACAGGAGTTGTTGCCCTTACAAAGGTTTATGATCCTAAGGTAATGAGAATTGCTGCAGTTATTGCAATATTCATTGGATTAATACCTAAGTTAAATGCAGTGACTGCATCAATACCTAAATCAGTAATAGGTGGGGCTGTAATTATACTCTTTGGAATGATTGCTTCTATAGGGTACAGAACCCTAGTCGATAATCAAGTAGACTTCTCCAAGACTAGAAATATGGTTATAGCCGCGGTTATTTTAGTATTTGGATTAGGCGGGGCGGTTATTTCTATAAATATAGGCGCCATAGAAATACAACTTGTTGGAATGGCATTGGCAGCTATTATAGGTATTTTATTAAATGCAGTACTACCGCAAGAAATAGATGAAGACGATGAAGTGGAAGAAGATTTAGTATAAAATAAAAATAAAGCATGAGGCTATGGGGAAAAGATAGCTAATAAAAATAGTCTGGTTCAATAACCAGACTATTTTTGTGCGAAAAAATAGAAAGTCAAAACAACTATCTATTTTTCCGTATTTTGGATTAATAGGATAAATATCCATATAACTCGACAAGCAGAGTTTTCAATACTATTAATATAATTACCTTAAAAAAATTAAATATTTTGGACTTGTGTCTAAGCTATTGACACAAGTCCAATTACAAGTACGAGTGCCCTTTGCAATTGGACAATGGGCGAATAGTCTACCCTGACTTCACATTCTTCAATCCCCGAAGAATGTGTGAGATTTACTGGGAACACCACGGCCTCATGACTGACCCCGACTACCATTTGAAAGCCCAACTCAAGCTGGAAAGCTACGAGCGCAACGGCATTTATCGAGGAAATCGATTGATCGTTACGTATGAGTCCGCCCAGCGTGTGCTAAGTGATGAATGGGCGGTCTCGCTTATTGAAGAGTTCTTGCTATAGCTGCTTGCGCCACAATATCATAGAAATGCCCATAAAAAACTACCCCTGCTCGATAGCTACAGAATCTTAGTGAGGCCTTCGCAGCGAGCAAGGGGTAGCTTATTTTGTCTGTCAATACCTTTCTT
>CAYFUF010000006.1:2561-27389 GCA_964346245.1 uncultured Peptoniphilaceae bacterium
TGAGGCCTTCGCAGCGAGCAAGGGGTAGCTTATTTTGTCTGTCAATACCTTTCTTTCATCTCTCCTCGGGTATAGGCCCTCATCAAGCCCTTGAGATAGCCAATCCTTTCGCGGTAGGTTTTACCCTCATCCGTGTCGCCGATCAGCATGCGGTTATCCATGCGGTCAACGGTCATGACATTGGGTGAATAGGTCTCAATTTCATTTTGCAAAGCATCATAGTCATCATGCTCGGCTAAGGCAATATGGTGGGAGTTGAAGATCAGAGTGTAGCCATTGATGCCAGTCTTCTTGTGGTAGGACTTGGCAATACCGCCATCGATAACGAAGAGGCGGCCGTTGCCCTTCATGGGTTTTTCGCCGGAGGAGGCTTTGACCGGAACGTGCCCATTGATGATATGCGAATGCTTCGACGTCAAGCCGAAGTCCTTGAGGATTCGCAGGCAGACCTCCTCGTCTTCCGAAAAGACGAAGTAGGGGTTGTAGTCCTCTTTGTGGAGGGCCTTGTCATCCAGGAAGTAACGCTCGAAGGTTGCCATCTTACTCTTACCAAAGAGAGGGCTCTTTTTGCCACACCATAGGTACCACATGAAGTCGACAGCATCATTCTTCTGCTTGCTGCCAGGAGCGGCGTAGTAGGCTTGGGTGACCATGTAGTCGATGTAATCCATGAGCCCCTTGCCGCTGTAGGTCCTTCCGTCAATGGTTAGCTCGTCATAGCTGCCGTCCTCTTTCATGGGGATACAGCCGTGGTAGAGCAGGTTATCATTATAGGCAAGGTAGGTGGACCCATTAGAGTACATGAACTGCATGTGGCGGCGGAGCGGTTCGGAGTGGGTGAAGGAGGCAATGAGCGATCGCATCAAGCCCTTCTCCTGCTCGCTGAGTTCCAGAGGATTCTCTGGATCGATGGTGGGGAAGTTGGTGTCCCGCAGCGGGTACTCGACACCATCTTCAATGAAGACGCCCTTCTCATAATCGATCTTTTCTAGAACAATGCGGTCATCCATGTCGTATTCGGGGTGGCGCTTGAGCAGCTGCCCTTCCAGCTTGAATTCGAGGATTGCGACCATCTTGTGCATGCGAGCTGCCTGGTCGTCATCAACGATGTCATAGATATTCTCATCAAAGCGTTTGGACTTGAAGAGCTCGCAAGGGTCATCCCCATAGACCGCCTCAGCGAAGTCATTGAGGATGCGGATATGTATGCTGTAGCCATCTTCCAGAGTGTCGAATCCATTGTAGCGGATTGCATTGCGAAGGACGGAGGCCATACAAACTTCATTCCCCAACGCCGCCCCCATCCAGACGATATCGTGGTTACCCCATTGGATATCCACCTGGTCGAAGTCAATCAGCTCCTCCATAATGTTGTGGGGACCCGGGCCTCGGTCATAGATATCTCCTACGATATGAATGTGATTAACACAGATTTTTTGGATGGAGTGGCAAAGCTCCACCATAAAGTCGAATTGGCCATCCTCATCGATGATGGAATCAATGATAGCTAGGTAGTAGGCATGGCGGTCAATCTCACCGTCATTGGTGAAAAAGAGCTCTTCGATAATCTCAGCGTAGCGGTGGGGAATCTTGGTGCGGATATCATCCCGAGGATATTTAGAGGCAATAAAGCGGGCAACCTCCACCAGCTGCAGGATCGTTTCTCTGACCCAGCGGGGGTCGCTTAAAAATGCCTTCCTCTTATTAAGGGCATTTTTAGGGTCATAGATAATGCTCGCCAACTCATTCTGCCTCGCTTCCGATAGGCGAGTCCGGTAGACATCTCGGATTTTTCGTCGGATGTTGCCCGATGCCGATCGCACTAAGTGCAAGAAAGCCCGATCTTCGCCATGAACATCACTGAAGAAATACTCCGTGCCCTTGGGTAGGTGCATCTTCGCTTCGAGACGAAGAATTTCTCCATTAGCGGCAAGCTTATTTGGAAATTCATCGGCCAGCATGAGCATCAAGTGCTTGTTTTGCATAGTTGAATTCTCCCTTCTGCGGTAAACTGCCATTTTTCTGCGGTTTCATCTTATATTGATTATAACAAGGGATGGGGCAAAATAACATATCAAAAATTACCCAGTTGTCAAGAAGTGTTGCATTGAAAATTACAATTAACACACAAGAAAATAATGAAAGAAAAACTTGCATTTTTTTGATGACTCATATATAGTAATCAAGTGCCCTGAAATACAAGCGGAGAAGTAAGAGGTTGCTTGGGTGCTGAAGGACCTCTAAAGGCGTTGCAATTGCAATGTACTAGAGGGAAGGCATAAGCCAAGGGAATTCTTACAGAGCAGTTCGATGACATTCGAATGACTACCGTTCCGGTATTTCATTTTTTAAGGGCTGGGGTGGGCACACCCGGCTACGTGTATCGGAAGGGTAGAGCACAAAGTGCGTAACCAAAAGGAGGAAAAGAAATAATGGCAAATCAGAAGATCAGAATCAGACTTAGAGCTTACGATCATGAAGTAATTGATGCATCAGCACAAAAGATTGTTGAAGCTTGTAAGCGCAGCGGTGCAGAGGTTAGCGGTCCAATTCCACTACCTACAGAGAAGGAAATCATCACTATCCTACGCGCTGTCCATAAGTACAAAGATTCTCGTGAGCAATTCGAACAACGTACACATAAACGTCTAATCGACATTGTGAATCCAAACGGAAAAACGCTTGAAGCTTTAAAGAAATTAAACTTACCAGCTGGCGTTGATATCGAGATCAAGCTGTAACCCCATTAGAATGATCACTATTATATAGAAGAGTATAAGGTGATCCGCTGTAATATTAGGAGGTAACTCGTGAAGAGTATTTTAGGAAGAAAAGTCGGCATGACTCAAATCTTCGATGCTAATGGTGTTGTCACACCAGTCACCGTCGTCCAAGCAGGCCCTGTCACTGTCACCCAAGTGAAGACAGTCGACACTGACGGCTACAACGCAATTCAAGTTGGTTATTTAGATAAGAAAGAAAAGAGAGTGAATGGTCCAGCAAAAGGACACTTTGCCAAAGCAGATGTTGCAGCAAAGAAAGTTTTGCGTGAGATTCGATTACAAGATGAAGATGAAGCTTATGAATTAGGTCAAGAGATCAACGCCTCCATCTTTGAAGCTGACGAGATCGTCGATGTCGTTGGAACTTCAAAGGGTAAGGGAACGCAAGGTGCGATTAAGCGCTGGAACTACGGACGTGGTCCTTCAAGTCACGGTTCTAAGTCACACCGCGTAGCTGGTGCTCGTTCAGCCGGTTCATATCCTGCACGTGTTTTCCCAGGTCGCAAGGGCTCAGGCAAGATGGGCCATGACCGCGTAACAGTTCAAAACTTGAAGATAGTTCGTGTTGACGAAGAGAACAACCTACTATTAATCAAGGGTGCTGTACCAGGACCTAAGGGTGGCATCGTAACAGTTAAATCAGCTGTCAAGGCTTCAAAATAGTTAGGAGGGACCAATGCCAAAGATTAATGTACTAGATCAAAAAGGTTCAGTAGTTAGTGAACTTGAATTATCGGAAGGTCTTTTCGATGTTGAAGTTAATGAGCATGCTGTATACCAAGTTGTCAAGAATCATTTAGCTAACCGTCGTCAAGGAACACAATCTGCAAAGACCCGTGCTGAGGTACGTGGTGGTGGTAGAAAGCCTTGGCGCCAAAAGGGAACTGGACGCGCTCGTCACGGTTCACGTACGTCTCCAATTTGGAGAGGCGGCGGTATGACCTTCGCGGTTAAGCCAAGAGATTACAGCTACACCACACCAAAGAAAATTCGTCGCCTAGCGATGAAGTCCGTTCTTACTTCAAAGGTAAGAGATGAAGAGATGATCGTTTTAGATAAACTTTCATTAGATAACTATAGTACTAAAGAAGCAGTTGCTATCTTAGAGGCAATTAAGGCACAGAAGAAAGCTTTAGTTGTTGTCGAGAAGGTAGATGACAAAGTTCTACGTTCTTTCAAGAACCTAGCTAACGTGGAGACCGTATCAGTCAATAACATGAACGTTTACGACCTACTCCGTTTCGACTCTCTTGTCATTACCCAGGACGCTCTCAAGGTTGCTGAGGAGGTATTCCAATAATGAAATCACCATATGATATTCTCATTGCTCCTATCATCACTGAGCAAGCGATGGATCAGATGAGCGAAAATAAGTATTCTTTCCGCGTACATCCCAAGGCAAACAAAGCTGAGATCCGCAAAGCAGTTGAAGAAGCTTTTGATGGCGTCAAGGTAAAGAAAGTAAACACAATGAACCGCAGAGGAAAGACTCGCCGAATCGGCTATCACTATAGCAAGACCTCTGATTGGAAAAAAGCAGTAGTGACATTAACAAACGATTCGAAGGCAATTGAATTCTTCGAAGGTTTGGAATAATAGAGACAGGAGGAACTGATGGGTATTCAAAGATATAAACCTACCTCAGCTGGACGCCGCGTCATGAGCGTTTCAACGTTTGAGGAAATTACAGCAACTAAACCTGAAAAGTCATTGACTACTAGTCTCACAAAAAAAGGTGGAAGAAATAACACCGGTCGTACGACTCTTCGCTTCCGTGGAGGCGGCACCAAGAGACGTTACCGTATCATTGACTTTAAGAGAAATAAAGACAACATCCCAGCAACCGTAAAGACGATTGAATACGATCCAAACCGTTCAGCAAACATCGCACTTCTTGTCTATGCTGATGGCGAAAAGAGATACATCATTGCACCAAAGGGCTTACAAGTTGGTCAAGTTGTAGAATCTGGCGACACCGTAGATATCGTAGCTGGAAACGCACTTCCCCTTCGTTCAATCCCTGTAGGTACAGTCGTTCATAACGTTGAAATGAAACCTGGCAAGGGCGGCCAAATCGCTCGTTCCGCTGGTGCTGAAGTTCAACTTATGGCAAAGGAAGGCAAGTATGCACAGTTGAGAATGCCTTCTGGCGAGTTCAGACTGGTACCTCTAGACTGCAAGGCAACTATCGGTCAAGTTGGTAAAACTGACCACAGCTTGATCCGTTTAGGAAAAGCAGGCAAGTCTCGTTACCTTGGCCGCAAGCCACACGTTCGTGGTTCAGCCATGAACCCAGTGGACCACCCACACGGTGGCGGTGAGGGTCGCGCACCTGTAGGTCGCCCAGCACCAATGACACCATGGGGTAAGCAGACTCGCGGTGTGAAGACGAGAAGAGATAAGCAAGAATCTTCAAAGTACATCGTACGTAGAAGAACGAAGTAGGAGGATGAGATGAGTAGATCACTTAAAAAGGGACCTTTCGTTGATGACCATCTGATGAAGAAGGTCGACGCCCTTAATGAGAGTAATAAGAAGCAAGTTATTAAAACATGGTCACGTCGTTCTACAATCTTCCCAGACTTCGTTGGACACACAATTGCAGTCCATGATGGAAGAAAACACGTGCCTATCTATATCACAGAGGACATGGTTGGTCACAAACTCGGTGAGTTCGTTCCCACTCGTACCTTTAAAGGTCACGTTGGTAAATCCGACAGATCTTCTGGACGCTAGGAGGTAGAGACAATGCAAGCAAGAGCAGAAGCAAAATATGTAAGAATCTCTCCTCGCAAAGTGAATTACATCTGCAAAGAGATTCGTGGCAAAAACGTAAATGAAGCATTAAACATTCTTCGTTTCACTCCAAAGAAGGGTGCTAGAATTTTGGAAGGTGTCTTACTTTCCGCTATCGCCAATGCAGAAAACAACCTTAGCCTAGATGCAGAAACACTAATCGTGGACAACTGCTGGGCAAATGACGGCCCAACCATGAAGCGTTGGAGACCAAAAGCAAAAGGTGCTGCATATCCGATTCTAAAGAGAACATCACATGTTGGCGTTATCGTGAAGGAAAAAGAGGAGGAAGAAGTTTAATGGGTCAAAAAGTAAATCCTAAGGGCTTACGCGTTGGAGTTATTAAAGATTGGGACTCCAACTGGTTCGCTGATAAGAAAGATTTCAGCCAGCTATTAGAAGAAGATCATAAGATTCGTGAACTCATTAAGAATAAGCTTTCTGAATCTGGTCTTTCCACTATCAATATTGAAAGAACGATGGGCCGTATCCGCATTACGATTAACACAGCTAAACCAGGTGTCGTTATCGGTAAGGACGGAGCATCCATTACTGAATTAAAGAATGAATTAGAGAAGCTATCTGGCAAGACTGTTATCATCAACGTAGAAGCAATCAAGAATCAAGATGTAGATGCTCAACTCGTTGCTGAACGCATTGCTGGAGACCTAGAGCGCCGTATCACTTTCCGCCGTGCAATGAAGCAAGCGATCCAAAGAACGATGCGCGCAGGTGGTAAAGGCATCAAGACTTCAGTTGCTGGTCGTTTAGGTGGCGCCGATATGGCAAGAACTGAACACTACTCTGAAGGAACCATTCCACTACAAACACTACGTGCAGATATCCGTTACGGTGAAGCAACTGCCCGCACACAATACGGAGCAATTGGTGTCAAAGTATGGATCTACTTGGGCGAAGTACTTCCAGGTATGAAATCTGCTGAAGAGCCAAAACCACAAAGAGAAGAACGTCGCGGACGTCGTCGCAACAACAACCGTTCAAACAACGCTGGTGGAAACCGCCAAGGTCGCGATAACAGAGGCAACAGACGCAATGATCAATCAAACCGCGGCTCTAATCGATAAGCTGTGGCAAGGAGGTAACGAGATATGTTAATGCCAAAAAGAGTAAAACGTCGTCGCGTACACCGTGGCCGAATGACAGGTTTGGCAACTAGAGGAAACACCATCACTTATGGTGATTTTGGTCTTCAAGCTCTAGAGCCTTGCTGGATGACAGCAAACCAAATCGAGGCGGCTCGTCGTGCGATGACTCGTGCAATAAAGCGTGGTGGTAACATCTGGATTAAGGTATTCCCAGACAAGCCAGTCACACAAAAACCAGCTGAAGTACGTATGGGTTCCGGTAAAGGTTCCCCAGAGTACTGGGTAGCAGTTGTAAAACCAGGACGCATCCTTTTCGAAATGGGTGGTATTCCTGAAGAACTAGCTAGAGAAGCTATGCGCCTAGCAGCAGCTAAGCTTCCTATTAAGACTAAGTTCATTGTTAAGGAAAAGAATGTTAAGGAAGGTGACTAATAATGAGAGCGAATGAAATTCGTAATATGTCCGATAAGGACCTTGTTCAGAAGTTGCAAGATCTGAAGCAAGAATTATTTAATCTTCGCTTTCAGAACGCCACTGGACAATTAGAGAATCCTCATGCGATTGGTAATGTCAAGCAAGACATCGCACGCGTAAAGACAGTGCAACGCGAGAGAGAACTTGATTTAAGAAAGGAGGCTTAAGCCATGGAAAGAACTACAGCTCGTAAGACAATTACTGGTATAGTCGTTTCGGATAAGATGGAAAAGACTATCGTTGTCGAGGTACAAGATATGGTAAAGCATCCCACTTATCACAAAATGCTTCGCAAAAGTTCTCGCATCAAAGCACATGATGAAAGCAACGTTGCTAAGGTTGGGGACCGCGTACTATTAATGGAAACAAGACCACTATCAAAAGATAAGAGATTTCGTCTTGTTGAAATCCTCGAAGAAGCTAAGTAATAGGTAGAAGGAGGATTCAATGATACAAGTAGAGAGTAGACTTAAAGTAGCAGATAACTCTGGAGCAAGAGAAGTTCTGGTTATCCGCGTTGTAGGTGGTACCGGCCGTAAATATGCTAATGTTGGTGATGTAGTCATCTGTACAGTTAAGCATGCAATCCCAGGCGGAAACGTCAAGAAGGGTGACATTGTCAAGGCAGTAGTTGTTCGCACAAAGACTGGTGTGAACCGCGAAGACGGTAGCCACATCCGCTTCGATGATAACGCTGCAGTTATTATTAAAGATGACAAGAACCCAGTAGGAACGCGTATTTTCGGTCCTGTTACAAGAGAGCTTCGTGGAAATGGATATATGAGAATTATTTCCTTAGCTCCTGAAGTGTTATAAGGGAGGAAACTATGCACGTTAAAACTGGAGATAAAGTTCAAGTTATCGCTGGGAAATTTAAAGGTGCAACGGGCACAGTCCTTGCAACTTTTCCTAAAGAGAATCGTGTTATCGTAGAAAATGTCAACGTACAAGTCAAACATCAAAAGCCAAGAGGCATGAATCAACCTGGTGGACGCATTGAGTCCGAAGGTAAGATCCACGCTTCCAACGTTCTTCTATTCGATGAGAAAGAGAACAGAGGTGTGCGTACTCGTTACGAGATGAAGAACGATAAGAAGGTACGCGTTTCAACCAAGTCCGGTCAACAGCTGGATAAATAAGGAGGCACATAATGACAGAAACATCTAGATTAGTAAAGTTTTACAAAGATGAAGTTGTGCCTGCTATGACTAACGAGTTTAATTACGCTAACGTCATGCAAGTTCCTAAGCTGGAAAAAATTGTCATCAACATTGCTGTCGGCGATGCTAAGGACAATCCAAAGCTTCTGGAAAGTGCCGTTCGTGAATTAACCATAATCAGTGGGCAAAAACCAGTGACCATCAAAGCTAAGAAGTCAGTAGCTAACTTCAAGCTTCGTGAAGGTCAATCTATTGCAACCAAAGTTACCCTGCGTCATAAGAAAATGTACGATTTCTTCGACCGTCTAGTCAATGTTGCACTTCCACGTGTACGTGACTTCCGCGGCGTGTCTGATACTTCTTTTGACGGACGCGGCAACTATGCAATGGGCATCAAAGAACAGTTGATTTTCCCAGAAATCAGTTACGATGAGATCGACGATATCCGTGGTATGGACATCATCATTGTGACAACGGCAAATACGGACGAAGAAGCAAAAGCATTCCTACAGCACATGGGTATGCCTTTCATCAAGAGAGACTAGGAGGACTAAATGGCAAAGAAATCAATGATTGCTAAACAAAAAAGAACGCCCAAGTTCTCGACAAGAGCTTATACACGTTGCAACATTTGTGGAAGACCACACAGTGTACTTCGCAAGTATGGCGTCTGCCGTATTTGTTTTCGAGAATTAGCATACCGTGGTGAAATTCCTGGTGTGAAAAAAGCTAGTTGGTAATTTCAGAGGGAGGACAATAATATGATGACAGATCCGATCGCGGATATGCTTACCAGAATCCGCAACGGCAATATGAGAAAGCACGAATCTGTAGAGGTTCCCGCTTCGAATATGAAAAAAAGCCTCGCTCAGATTCTTTTGGATGAAGGTTTTATCAAAGGTTACAACGTAACCGAAGATGACAAACAAGATATGATTACAATCGACTTAAAATATGTTGATGATGAACGTACAATCTCAGGTATCAAGAAGATTTCAAAGCCAGGTCGTCGTGTGTACGTTGGCGCGAAGGATGTCCCAAGTGTATTGGGCGGTCTCGGGATTGCAATCCTCTCAACTTCACATGGCATGATGACAGACAAGCAAGCGCGCAAAGAAGGCGTTGGTGGAGAAGTCATCTGCTACGTATGGTAATTGAGTAGAGGAGGATGAGATGTCAAGAATAGGATTAAAACCGATTGAAATTCCATCAGGTGTGGATATTACAATCGATAATCATAAGGTAACAGTGAAGGGCCCTAAGGGCGAACTTAGCGAGACAGTCGATTCAAGATTCAACCTTGTCCTAGAAGACGGTGAGTTGAGAGTTGAACGCCCTGACGAGACTAAGGAAACAAAATCACTGCACGGCCTTTATCGCTCTTTAGTCGCTAACATGGTTGAAGGTGTTACGGAAGGTTACTCAAAGAAGTTATTGATTGAGGGAACTGGTTACCGTGCACAAAAGCAAGCGAAGAACCTGGTTATGAACCTCGGTTACGCTCACCAAGTTATCATGGCTGACACTGATGAAGTAGAGACAGAAGTACCAAACGATCGTACGATTATCGTGCGTGGTATTAACAAGCAAGCAGTCGGAAACTTTGCCGCAAATATTCGTAAATGGAGACTACCTGAACCTTACAAGGGCAAAGGTATTCGCTATGAGAACGAGTATGTTCGTCGTAAAGTTGGTAAGACTGGTAAATAAGGAGGCTAAATTTGGCTAAGTTAAATAGAAATGCGAACCGCGTAGCTAGACATGCTCGTATTCGTAAAAAAATTGCCGGTACTCCCGAAAGACCACGTCTCAACGTCTATAAGAGTAATGCAAATATTTACGCACAAATTATTGATGATTCAACAGGAGCTACCTTGATTTCAGCTTCTACATTGGATGCTGATCTAAAAGAAGATTACCAAGGAAAAGCAAATGTAGAGTCTGCAAAAGCAGTAGGTAAACTTGTTGCTGAACGTGCTAAGGATAAAGGGATTGATACGGTCGTTTTCGATCGTTCCGGATACATTTACCATGGCAAGGTTGCAGCGTTAGCAGATGCTGCAAGAGAAGCTGGCTTGAAGCTGTAATTGGAGAGGAGAATACGAATGTATAGAGAAGATAACAAGCAAGAGCTTGAAGAAAGAGTAATCTTCATCAACCGCGTCTCCAAGACGGCTAAGGGTGGTAGAACAGCACGTTTTACCGCACTTGTAGCAGTTGGCGATGGCAATGGTAGAGTAGGCGTCGGCACCGGTAAGTCTTTGGAAGTTCCTGAGGCAATCCGCAAGGGCGTTGAAGATGCAAAGAAGAACATGGTTTCCATTCCGCTTGTAGGAACAACTATTCCTCACCGCATTGAAGCTGTCGATGGAGCAGGTCACGTACTATTAATTCCAGCCTATGAAGGTACTGGAGTTATCGCTGGTGGTCCTGTCCGTGCAGTCTGCGAGTTAGCTGGAATCCGCGATATTCGTGCAAAGTCATTAGGCTCTTCTAATGCGAGAAGTATTGCGAATGCGACAATGAAAGCATTAACAAGCATGAAGACCGCTGAACAGGTTGCTCGTCTACGTGGTAAATCAGTAGATGAAATACTGAACTAGGAGGTTTTCATGGCTAAACTTTCAATCACATTAACCAAATCATATATTGGTAAAAAAGAACAACATAAGAAGACTGGACAGGCTCTTGGTTTAAAGACCATCGGGCAAACTGTGGTAAGAGAAGATAGTGATACCGTTCGCGGCATGATCCGCACTATCGACTTCATGGTAGACGTCCAAGAAGTTGAATAAGGAGGTAAGAATGAAACTTCACGATTTAAAACCGGCTCGCGGTGGTAAAACGCAAAAGAGAAAACGCGTCGGTCGTGGACACGCCTCCGGTTGGGGCAAGTTTGCTGGTCGCGGACGCGACGGTCAAAACTCCCGTAGCGGTGGTGGCGTAAGACCAGGTTTCGAGGGTGGACAACTTCAATTGTTCCGCCGTCTTCCAAAGCGTGGTTTCCACAATCCATTCTCTACAGTTTACGCGACGGTTAACGTTTCAGATTTAAATCAGTTTGAAGACGGTACTGTGGTAACTCAGGAATTGCTTATCGAAAGCGGTCTGATTCACAAGTCAGAGTGCAAGGATGGCCTAAAGATTCTTGGTAACGGCGACTTATCGAAGAAGCTGACAGTACAAGCAACGAAGTTTTCTAAATCAGCTGAAGAAAAGATCACTGAGGCTGGTGGAAAGACTGAGGTGTTCTAATGTTCGCCACGCTAAGAAATGCATGGAAAGTCGATGAAACCCGCAAGCGTATCATATTCACTTTATTGATGCTTGTAGTGATTCGTCTTGGAAATTCGTTGCCCGTTCCATTTGCCAACATGGAAATGATCGGCGCAATTGCGGATATGATGGCAGGTAGTGTTCTTGGATTACTAAACTTGGTGAGCGGTGGTGGCCTCGCATCGATGAGCGTCTTTGCACTTGGTGTTGGTCCATATATCACAGCTTCTATTGTTATCCAGCTTTTGACTTTTGCTATCCCAGCTTTAGAGGAACTCTCTAAGGAAGGTGAAGAAGGTCGAAAGAAGATTCAAAGAATCACGAGGCTCGTTGGCGTTGCTTTAGCTTTCCTCCAAGCTTTCGCTCTAGTGCAAGGTATCTTCGCACAAGCGTTCGCTCTCGGTGGTTGGTTAGCGAAGACAATTGCTATCTTAGTGATGGTAGCTGGAGCTCAATTTCTCATCTGGATTGGTGATTTAATTACAGAAAAGGGAGTTGGAAACGGCGTATCCTTCATTATCTTTGTCGGTATTGTCGCTTCGATTCCTGGTGTAGTTTACCAAAGAATCATGTCTATTATCGCAGGCATGTTAAATCCGTTAGTATTCTTGCTAATCCTCTTAGCAATTGTATTCATTACGGTAATCGTCGTTCTCTTATCTGAGGGTGAAAGAAAAGTCCCTGTCCAATACGCAAAGCGCGTAGTTGGACGTAAGATGTACGGCGGACAAGCAACTCACATCCCCATCAAGGTAAACATGAGCGGAGTACTTCCAGTCATCTTCGCGATGGCCCTCCTGTCTCTGCCAAACACTTTGGCCTTGCTATTTGGTGGCGGTGTAGCCGACTTCGTAAAAACATGGTTAACGCCAAGTGGATGGGGTGGATTCATTATTCAATCCATCTTAAAGATTGGCTTAATCATCCTATTTGCCTATTTCTACAACTCCATTCAGTTCAACGCAGGTGAATATTCAAGAAACTTGCAGCAGGCTGGTGGATTTATCCCAGGTATTCGACCTGGACGACCAACGACTGACTACTTGAATCGTATAGTGCAAAGAATTACGCTGATCGGTGCAGTTATCCTCGCATTCCTATCCGTAGTTCCTGAGTTGCTCTCTATGATTTTCGGTGTACCTATCCAAATCGGTGGAACCTCCGTCATCATCGTTGTAGGTGTCGTATTAGAAATAATTCGAACACTTGAGGCTCAACTCCAGTTGCGTCACTACAAGGGGTTTCTTAACCGTTAGGTAGAAAGGGGTAAGCTAGTGAGATATGTACTACTAGGCCCTCCTGGTGCGGGCAAAGGAACACAAGCGGCACGAATTGTGGACAAGTATGGTATCGTCCATATTTCAACGGGGGACATCTTTCGATCAAACATCAAGGAAGAGACCGAATTAGGCCTCAAAGTAAAAAGCTATCTAAACGAAGGTGAGCTTGTGCCCGATAAGTTGACCATTGACCTTGTCTGGGATCGCTTAGATCAAGATGATATGAAGAATGGTTTTCTCTTGGATGGTTTCCCAAGAACCATTGCGCAAGCTGAGGCATTCCATGCCGGATTGGAAAAGAGAAATCTATTACTAGATGGTGCTATCCGAATTGCAGTCGATGAAGACACATTGATACGCCGTTTAGCAGGTCGAAGAATTTGCAGTGATTGCGGTGCTACCTATCACGTCGACAACCACCCATCAAAGGTCGCAGGTATCTGTGACATCTGCGGTGGTGAGTTAGTCCACAGACCCGACGATTCGGAAGAAACCGTCAAGGGACGCATCAATGTTTATAAAGAGCAGACCTACCCCCTTATCGACTACTATAGAGAAAAGGGCGTACTTATCGAGGTAAATGGCGATCAGTCGGTAGAAGATGTCTTTGCAGACATTTGCAACGCAGTAAATTGAGACCCATATGACTCAAGAAAGAAACATGGATAAACAATCAAGCCTTGTACCCGGTCAGTTGGTTCGAGCGAAAGCTGGCCGAGACAAGGGAAGTATCTTTCTCGTACTCGAGATATTGGACTCAAAATTTGTGCATATCGTTAATGGCAAACGACGCACCCTAGAGCATCCAAAACGAAAACGTGTAACACACTTACAACCATACAAGGTGGTTGTAGACGACTTTGAGGCGATGAAGAAGTCTAGAACATTCAATAATGCTCGCATAAAGAAATTATTACAAACCTATGATAGGAATGAGGAGGATTGCTAAATGTCGAATAAAGACGTCATTGAAGTTGAAGGCGTAGTTAAAGAGCGCCTCCCTAACGCGCTCTTCGTCGTTGAACTTGAGAATGGTCACTCGATTAATGCTCATATCTCAGGCAAGTTAAGGATGAACTATATCCGTATTCTCGAAGGTGATCGCGTCACCGTGGAACTCTCTCCCTATGACTTAACTAAGGGAAGAATCACATGGAGAAAGAAATAGGAGGTACTCAATGAAAGTAAGACCATCAGTAAAGAAGATGTGTGATAAATGCAAAGTCATCAAGCGTAAAGGTAGAGTTATGGTGATTTGCGATAATCCAAAGCACAAGCAACGTCAAGGCTAAACACGGAGGTGAAGGATTTTGGCTAGAATAGCTGGTATAGACTTACCAAGAGAGAAAAGAGTAGAAATCGGACTGACCTATATTTATGGTATCGGCCGTGCTCGCTCAAATGAAATTTTAAGTAATGCAGGCGTAAATCCGGACACACGTGTTCGCGATTTGACAGAAGATGAAGTTCAAAGCATCCGTGAGCAGATTGATCACTATCATGTAGAGGGTGATCTTCGCCGTGACGTGTCCTTAGACATCAAGCGTCTTCGCGAAATCAACTGCTATCGCGGTATCCGCCACAGAAGAAACCTTCCTGTACGCGGACAAAACACAAAGAACAACTCAAGAACTCGTAAGGGTAAAAAGAAATAGGAGGAGCAACGCATGGCACAAGCTAAAGGCGCACGCCGTAGCGGCGGCAGAAGAAGAGTTAAGAAGAATATTGCTAGCGGACAAGCTCACATTGTTTCTACCTTCAATAATACGATTGTAACGATGTCAGACTTAAACGGTAATGTTCTTTCCTGGGCATCCGCTGGTCAACTAGGTTTTCGCGGTTCAAGAAAATCTACACCATTTGCAGCGCAACAATGCGCAGAAGAAGCAGCAAAGAAGGCAATGGAGCACGGTCTAAAGACGGTAGAAGTTTACGTTAAGGGACCTGGTTCAGGCCGCGAATCTGCTATTCGTGCACTCGAAACTGTGGGCTTAAGTGTTACTTTGATTAAAGATATCACGCCAATTCCACATAATGGGTGTAGACCACCTAAAAGAAGAAGAGTATAAGGGAGGCAAGAATGGCAAGATATACTGGACCAATTTTGAAGAGATGCCGCGCACTTGAGATTGAACCTCAAGTCGTCGGAATCAATAAGAGCTCAAACCGTAATCCTGGCAACGCTCGTCGTAAGGTTAGCGATTATGGCGTACAACTTAGAGAAAAACAAAAAGCAAAATTCATTTATGGAATGACGGAAAAACCATTCCGCAACCTGTACGCTCGCGCAGATCGTATGGAAGGTCAAACAGGTTGGAACCTGTTAAAGCTTCTTGAACTACGCTTCGACAACGTTGTATACCGTATGGGATTTGCATCAACTCGTCCACAAGCCCGCCAACTTATCGTACATGGACATTTCCTTGTTAACGGTAAGAAGGTAGATATTCCTTCCATTACACTTCAAGTGGGAGACATTATCACAGTAAAACAAAAGTCACGTAAGAACGGAATTTTTGCTCAAGCAGGAAGCAACGCATGGAATCAAGTTCCTTGGGTTTCCGCTGATGAGGAGAAACTAGAAGGAAAGATTCTTTCTGAGCCCATGCGCGACAATATCGACTATCCAATTGAGGAAACTCTGATCGTCGAGCTTTACTCTAAATAATTGATCCGTCGCTTAGAAATGGATAGGAGGCTTGATCCGTGGTAAATAAACTGAATACGAAAGTTGAAATTCTGGAAATAGATGAAGAAGCTAGCTATGGTAAGTTTTCAATGGCGCCACTTGAACGTGGATACGGAACAACACTAGGTAACTCATTGCGTCGCGTGCTATTGTCTTCATTGCCAGGCACTGCAATTTCAAGTATAAAGTTTGATGATGGTGTACCACATGAGTTTTCAACAATCCCAGGTGTAATGGAAGATGTAACGGAGATTGTCCTCAACCTTAAGGGCGTCGCTATCAAGCGCCTCGACAACAAAGGCGAAGTCGCTAACTTACGTCTTGATGTTGAAGGACCAAAGATCGTTACCGCTGGTGATATACAAGATAATACGGATGTTGAAATCGTAAATAGGGATCACTATATCTGTACAGTTAATAGCGAAGGTGCTATTCATATGGATTTAGTCGTAATCGATGGTAGCGGATATACCTTAGCCGATCAGAATAAGAGCGAAAGCGATCCAATCGGCACGATAGCTATCGATTCCTCTTTCACTCCTGTATCAAAAGTAAATTATTCTGTTGAAAATACTAGAGTTGAACAAATAACTGACTATGACAAGCTCATTTTAGAGGTTTGGGCTAACGGTACAGTGACTCCACAAGAAGCTGTTGCTGCTGGATCACAAGTACTGATGGATCACCTCAATCTGTTTACGGAACTACCAAACTATGTCTTCGAAGAAGAAGAAGTCGAGGTTGAAGAAGAGGTGGATGAAGAGAACCTTATCCTTGAAAAGCCTATTGAAGACCTTGATCTTTCCCTCAGAAGCTACAACTGCTTGAAGAGAGCCAACATCAACACCGTTGGAGACATCCTTGAGTATGAAGTTTCTGAATTAAAGAAGATTCGTAACTTTGGCAAGAAGTCCTTCACAGAGGTTGAAAGCAAAATCGATGAGCTCGGTTTACAGCTAACTGATAAGTCAGATGAGTAGGCAAGGAGGAGAATAACTTGGCCACACAAAGAAAATTAGGAAGAAGAACTGACCACCGCAACGCCATGTTGCGCAATCAGGTAGCTTCTTTGATGAAGAATGGCAAAATTACAACAACTGTAACTCGTGCCAAAGAAACACAGCGTTTGGCTGAGAAGATGATTACCCTAGGTAAGAAGGGTGATTTATCCTCTAACCGTGCAATTTCATCATTCATTTATGATAACAAGGTTGCACAGCTAATCGTTGAAGATATCGCCCCTCGCTTCGCAGACCGCAACGGTGGCTACACTCGCATCTTACGAGTAGGCCCAAGACGCGGCGACGGCTCAGAAATGGCGATTCTCGAGTTAGTTGACTAAGAGAATTATGGAAGGCTCTGATCCTGCGGATCGGGGCCCTTTCTTTTTATCCCCACAGTAAACGTGATATAATTGAAACGTTAAAGACAATTCAGTGAGGAGGTAACGATGAAGAATTTTCTTAGCAAACATAAAGTGCTTACCATCGTCATTTCACTTTTAGTCATTATCTATGTGGCTGGTTTCATCTACTTTTCCATGACGTCCTATCCTAGAACAACAGTCAATGGGGAAGACAGAGGTTTATTAGCAAAACAAGATGTTTTCAAAATTGGCAAGAACGCCAGTCCGGTTGAGGTAAAGGGCTTATTCGGTGAAAGCCTAACGGTTAACCCCCAAGATATCGATTACGTTTATGAAATTGATGGGTCCCCACAGTTGGAAGAGAACAACCTGCTTTGGCCCATCGAATTATTGAGGCGTCATGATTACCAGATTGACTTTGTTGAAAAATACGATGAGGTCCTATTGGATTTCCTGCTCTTAGAATCCGATTTTGATGAGAATGGAAAACCAGCAAAGAATGCCAGCATTGAGATTACAGATACCCAGGTAGACATCATTCCCGAAGAGATTGGCACCAAGGTAGATCACTCGGTCATTAAGGAACAGATTTTATCCGCTATGGCCCAAGGCGAGCCTCAAGTTCAGGTAAGCGATGCCTATGATCAACCAACGCTAAAGGCAGACGACCCAGAGGTTGTTGAAGAAGCAGAGCGGTACGAAAAGATATTTGCCAATAGCATTACGCTTGATTTTGATGACCGCCAGTACACTTTAGGCGGGATGGACATTTTCAATATGTATGATGAAAACGAGGAAGGCGACATCATCCTAGACGAGGAAGATCTGGTCAATTGGGTTGCCCAGGTAGCCAGAGAGACGGATACCTACGGAACGACAAGGACTTTTAACGCCATAGGCGTTGGTCAAATTCAAGTGCCTCCCGGTATTATGGGTTGGCAGATGAATGTCCGTTTAACCGTGGAGAAGATGGTGGAACTGATCAAAGAAGGTGGAGCCCACACGATTGAGCCAGTTTACAATATAAGGGCAAGAACCAGGGCAACCGATGACATTGGGGGCACCTATATTGAGGTGGACTTGTCCAGACAACATCTCTGGGCTTATGTGGACTACCAGCTTGTCTTTGAATCGAGCTTGGTCTCAGGCATGGGAAACACTCAGTGGTCTACGCCAATCGGTGTGAATGAAATTTGGTCCAAGGAAAAAGAGGTAATCCTCTACGGTACTAGTTTCGATACGGAAGTAAGTTATGAGACGCCGGTCAAATACTGGATGCCCATCAACTGGGGTGGGGTCGGCCTTCATGATGCTGATTGGAGAGACGCCTTCGGCGGAGAAATCTACATGGGTAACGGATCAAATGGTTGTTTGAATTTGCCGGAAGCGACAGCAGAGCAGATTTTCAACACTTTCCCCGTTGGCACACCGGTCATTGTTTATGAGAGCTATACCAACTACTCTAATCCCGATAATATTTAACAGGGGAGGAATCCTTGGAGAAATTAGATAACGACTATCCGATGATATCGGTCGAGGGGCTTTCCTTCGCCTATCCAGCTATGGAAGGTGAGGAGAGTCAGCTCGTTCTTGACGATATCAACATTACAATAAATGCGGGGGACTTTGTTGCCGTCCTCGGCCACAATGGTTCAGGGAAATCGACCTTGGCCAAGCTTTTGAATGCCCAAATGTTGCCCAGCCAAGGCAATATAAAGATTGCTGGCATGAATACGAAAAATGAGGATGATTTATGGAATATTCGAGCCAAGTGTGGCATCGTCTTCCAAAATCCAGATAATCAAATGGTCGCCTCTATTGTAGAGGAGGATGTGGCTTTCGGCCCAGAAAACCTAGGCGTTCCTCTACCGGAGCTGCGCTTTGTGGTGGATGAAGCCCTGAAAGCTGTCGATATGTACGACTTCAGACGCAGAGAGCCTCAGCACTTGTCTGGCGGACAAAAGCAGAGGATTGCCATAGCCGGCGTTCTAGCTATGCAGCCAGACTGCATCATCATGGACGAGCCTACCGCTATGTTAGACCCCATCGGCCGCAGAGAGATTATGGAAAGCATTGAGTACCTCAATAAAGAGCAGGGAAAAACAATCCTAATGATTACTCACTTTATGGAGGAGGCGGCTAAAGCCAACCGGGTCCTTGTCATGCATGACGGCAAGATAGTCATGGATGGGACACCGAAAGAAACCTTCTCCCAAGTAGAGCAAATGAGAGAACTTGAGCTGGATGTACCCCAGGTCACCGAGCTTGCCTACCTCTTACACAAAGAGGGGCTTCATTTTTCGCCCGACCTTTTAACCATTGATGATTTTGTGGAGGCTGTACATGAGCATGGTATTTAATGATGTAAGCTTCTACTACAATCAGAATTCGAAGAATCCAATCGTTGCTCTGGAGGGCGTCAACCTGTCAATCGAAAAGCACGAGTATGTGGGACTCATTGGACACACGGGCTCAGGCAAATCTACCTTGGTCCAACACATGAATGGTTTGAATAAACCGTCTAAAGGACGGGTTGTCGTCGATGGGACCGATACCCTAGATGAAAAAGCTAATCTGAAGAAGCTCCGCCAACGCGTTGGCATCGTCTTTCAGTATCCAGAGGACCAACTCTTTGAAGAGACAATCTATCAGGATATTGCTTTCGGACCAAAGAACTTAGGTCTAGACAAGGAAGAGATTGATGTTCGGGTAAGGGAGAGCATGGAAGCCGTTGGATTAGATTTTGAGGAATTCAAGGATGAGTCGCCCTTTGAGATATCAGGCGGTCAAAAGCGCAGGGTAGCCATCGCTGGTGTCTTAGCCCTGAGACCCTCCTATTTGGTCCTAGACGAACCTACCGCCGGACTTGACCCCAGAGGTCGAGACGAGATTTTACGAGAGATAAAAGAGATTTATGAGTCAAATCCAGAGCTAACCGTCATCTTGGTAACCCACTCCATGGAAGACATCGCCGAGCATGCCAACCGCATCTTGGTGGTCGATCAAGGGACGATTGCCATGGACGGCAGCCCCGTCGAAATTTTTTCCCAGAAGGAAGAGCTAGAGAAGAGGGGGCTCACTATCCCTCAGATTACTCAGCTCATGATTTGCTTGAAAGACCAAGGCTTAGATATTGACCCCTATGCCCTCACCGTGGAGGAAGCTTTCCAAACCCTCGTAAACTATTGGCGAGGAGGCGACCATGAATGAGCGCGTAACCATAGGACAATATATACCGGGCGATAGCTTTATCCACCGCCTTGATCCCCGAATTAAGTTGGTCATTACTATCTTGTTCATCGTCATGATCTTCTTTGTCAACAGCTTTATTGGCTTTGCCATCTTCTTCGCCTTCATTATTGGCGTCATGCTGGTGGCTCAGATTCCCTTCAAGCGGCTGATGAAAGGCCTGAGGCCCATACTCTTCATCATCCTCTTCACCTTCTTTCTCAATGTCTTCACGACACCAGGTAAGAGTGTCTTCCAGTTTTGGATATTCAACTTTACCGAAGAAGGCTTGTACAAGGGTGCCTTTACGTCGGTCCGCCTGATTCTGTTAGTCTTCGGTACGACCATGTTGACGTTAACGACAAGCCCCTTGGAGCTTACGGACGGCATCGAGTCCCTCCTCAAGCCCCTATCGGTCATCAAGTTTCCAGCCCACGAGTTGGCCATGATGATCTCTATTGCCCTAAGCTTTATCCCCACTCTTTTCGAAGAGGCAGACAAGATTAGACGGGCCCAGATGGCAAGAGGAGCGGATTTCGAATCCGGCAACGTCATTAACCGGGCAAAGGCAATGATCCCCCTGCTCGTCCCACTCTTTCTCAACGCCTTCAGGCGGGCGGAGGAACTAGGTACGGCCATGGAAGCCCGCTGCTACCGTGGCGGTCAGGGAAGAACCAGGCTGAATCCTCTGCGCCTACAAACCAAGGATATCCTGACTCTTGTGATTGCAACCGCCTTTTTTGTCGCTATAGCAGTCATTTGGTAAGAGGTTATTATGAAAAACTATCTGCTGAGAATTGCATATGACGGAAGCTCTTTTCATGGATTCCAGCTTCAAGAAGGACACCGTACAGTTAACGGTGTCCTTCAGCAATCCATCGAAAAGCTGACGAGAAGACCGACCCGCCTGATTGCCGCTGGACGAACAGATGCTGGCGTACATGCGGAAGACCAGGCAATCAACTTCCTCACGACGACAGAGATTAGCCCGGAAGGCTTCTCCTACCACCTGCAAAAGGAGTTACCAGGAGACATCCTCTGCCTATCATCCCAGAAAGTTCCTCTGGGCTTTCACGCCCGCTTTGCTTGTGAGTCCAAGACCTACCGCTATGTGATAAGCCTCAGAAGGCCCATGATGCCTACCGAGCGGTTATATAAGGCAGCCTGTTCCTACGATTTGGATTTGGCCGTCATGGAAAAAGGGCTCAGGCTCTTTGAGGGTGAGCATGACTTTCGTTACTTTTGCAAATATAATCCCCTCCGCCAGCCAGTTCGCACAATCGACTCCTTCACGATGGAGCGGGTAGGGGACGACCTCGTCTTTCGCATCAAGGCGGAGAGCTTTCTCCACAATCAGATTCGCCTTATGATTGGGGCAATGGTTGAGCTAGGCCGGGGCCAATTCAGCTTGGAAGACATTCAAGTTCAGTTGCTGGGTAAGGAGAAGAGGATGAGGCAGGTTACCTATCCTGCTAGCGGCTTGACCCTAGAGAAGCTAGAGCTCAACGATCGAAGCAACCGCTTTGTCAAATCGGTGTAAAATCAGATCAAGTAGCTGTTTTCTATGCTACTATGGATGAGGATAATGAAGGGAGATGAGCATGAAAAAATTCGCGTTTACCAAAGAAGAAAAATCATGGATTGCCTATGATATGGGCAATTCCGCCTATTCGATGGCAATCACAACCGCCTTGCTTCCGCTATATTTCACCATGTTTAGGCCTGGCGAGGGCATGGATATGGGTTACTTTCATACCTTAGCTGCAATCATCGTTGCTGTAATGAGCCCCATCTTAGGAACGATTGCTGATTTCAGAGGATATAAGAAAAAACTGTTCACTTTTTTCTCCCTACTGGGCATGTTGTCGACAGCAGGCCTAGCGGTGGTCCCCTACTACAATTGGCAGCTCTTAATCTTTATGTTTATTCTGACTTATGTCGGCTTCGCGGGATCCAACGTTTTTTATGATTCCTTCTTAATTGATATTGCCCCAGATGAGCGGATGGACCGAGTTTCCGCAACGGGTTTTGCCTATGGCTACATTGCCTCTGTGCTTCCCTTTGCCATAAGCTTAGCCGCTGTATGGTTTCTGGGGATGGATCAATTCATCGGCTTCCAGATATCCTTTCTCATCACTGCTGTCTGGTGGTTTATCTTCACGATTCCCATGTACAAGAATGTCCACCAACGCCATTATGTGGAGAGAGTATCCAACCCCGTTCTAGGCAGCTTCCGCCAGATAGCAAGCACCATGAAAGATATCCGCAAGCACCGAGTGGTCGTCGTCTTCCTCTTAGCTTACTTCCTTTACATCGATGGGGTAGACACTATCATCAAAATGGTTGTTCCCTATTCTGAGCAAGTCTTGGAAGGGGGAGCGCTAGACATGTTTGTCTTACTCGGTATCCTTCTGATCATACAGATTATCGCTTTTCCCTTTGCCCTGCTCTACGGCCGCTTGGCTGGAAAGGTTGGCGCAATTCGCATGATACAGGTGGCCATCATCACCTACATGATTTCTGTCTTCTTTGCCGCTAGCATTACCCAGATATGGCAAATCTTCATTTTGGGGGCCATGGTCGGGTCAGCCCAAGGCGGCATTCAAGCCCTATCCAGATCGTATTATGCCAAGATTATCCCCAAAGAAAACTCCAATGAGTTCTTTGGCTTCTACAATATTTTTGGTAAGTTTGCTGCCATAATAGGGCCTTTCATCATGGCCTTCATTACGGATGTTTTGGGTAATGCCCGTCTTTCTATCTTCGGCATCTTACCCCTTTTCATCGGAGGCTTCATCCTTACCTTCTTCCTGCCTAAAGATAGCGATATGGTTCCACGAGTGACCGAGGAAAATATAAGATGAGTAACTACGGATTCTTCCCTTGGTCTGAGCTGGATAAATCAGCTGAGCTTAGTATAAGCCTGCTTGACCCTAGGACCGAATGGTCAACAACAGGAGAATACAAGGAGAAAGCCAAGAACCACTGTGCTTCGACCTTAGTCCTAAACCTCTTTGTTTTAGATTCAGCTCGAGAAAATGTGCATCTTTCCAAAGAAGAAAGAAACCACTTGTTTGAAAGGGTTCACAGGGAAATTGGTAACGGCCCAGTCGCCTTTCTGGCAAGAAAAATCAAGCGCCTGTTTGTACGTGAGAAGGACAAGTTGCTTAAGACGAGCTGGCTTATTAACATGGCTGAACTTGAAGAATCTTTACAGCAAAATCGGCCGGTCGCTCTTTTGTTACGGCTTGGCTTGTTGGATTGGCATTGGGTTTTGGCTACCGGCATAGTTGTTGTGGGGGAAGGTGAAGGCAAGAGAAAAGTTCTGCAGATTATTGATAATTGGCATCCAAAGCCAACTTATTATAGAATGAATGAAAAGAGCAAAGTCTGGTCAATGACGTCGTATCACTTGCCCAGCTAAGGAGTGAAGATGAGTGACCTATTTGTTAAGCTATTGCCTTTTATACCAATCCTTATCCTTATCGGCTTAATCTTATATGGCTATTTTAAATTGAGGAAGATAACGAGAACCTTCCGCAATGCTCTGCCCAATGAAGCCCAATCGATTAAAGGTCTAGGCGATTTGGTTAAATCTGCTCAGAGCAGAAATGCAGAAACGCCCAAGTCGTTAAACAACATGGAAGCAATCTACATGCCAATGATAGGCAAGGATTATCCCAACTTGCGGGTGGAGGAGCTGAAAGCCCAGGCAGAGAGCCTACTCTATATGTCCTACAAGGCGAGAGAGTCAGGCGACCTTAGTCAAATCGAAGAGACAGCAGGTCCCTACTTCCTTGAATCCTTGCGGAAAAGATTGGCGCTGAATTCGGAAACTCCCGCTTTGAAAGAGGTTAAGGTTCATGACTCGGCAATCAGCCGTTATGCCAGAGACCACGGACAACGCATCATCGATTTTCAATTTGCTGTAGAAGCGAAGTATAAGCAAGCTCAAGGACATCTGGATAAGGTTCAGATGCGAGACACCATCCGCTACCAGTTAATCGATGATATTCGTGTCTATGAGCGGGATGGTGGCGCCCTCGAACTGCTGACCAAGAATTGCCCTAACTGTGGAGCACCCTTGGACGGCCTGCGGTCTACTACCTGCAGCTATTGCTCAGCCGCTGTTGAGCAAGTGGAAGTCAATGCTTGGTTAGCAACATCCATCAAGCCCGAAATCTGGTAAGAAGAGATATAAAAACGAATTCAAGATCCAGTAAAGCAGCGGCCTTCGCTGCTTTTTTCTTTGCTATAAGATCCTACATTCAAAAAAGCCGCTGCTTCTGTTACAATATGGACAAGAATGCTTTGCGTTAAAGGAAGGGAGAGAAGAATGATTGATCGGATTGCGAAAAATTCTAAGCGCTTTATTTTTCTTGCCCTTTTTTTGATGGCGGTGGGCACGCTGGGTGCCTGGCTGTTCCAGACCAGCTTTGGGCAGGTCAGTATCAAGCAGATCGCTTGGGAGACGAGCACAGGTTACAGCCTGAACGGTATCCTGATCGTACCTAAGGACCGGGGAGTGGACGAAAAGCTTCCTGCTATAGTTACCACCCACGGTTGGTTCAATACTAAAGAGATGCAAGACCTTAACTACGTGGAGCTTTCTAGAAGGGGATACGTCGTTTTAGCTATAGATATGTACGGTCACGGAGGCTCAGAGATTG
>CAYFUF010000006.1:27399-40572 GCA_964346245.1 uncultured Peptoniphilaceae bacterium
GTTTACGGATGGCATGCATGGTAACGGAGTCTTTGATGCAGTCGACTACCTTGCCCATTTAGATTATGTCGACAGTGAGAAGATAGGGGTAACCGGTCACTCAAACGGCGCCTTGGCATCAAGTTATGCTATCCGCGTGGATGACCTAGAAGAGGAGAATCTGATTGCAGCGGTTCTTCTGGTTGCTAATGATGCCTTCTATACCCAGACGGGTGATTTCAGCCAACCCTTCAGTGACTTTGATCAGCTGGGTAACTTTTATGGTAGCCGAGATGTGGGTATTGTTGCCCCTCTCTATGATGACTTTTTCTTTCGCGTGAAAAACGAACAAGAGTCAGTAGGGCACACCGCACCGAGAGATTTCATGAATCAAGTTACTGCCCAGTCCTTTCTCGCTTTTGGAGAAGATAAAGAGGAGATGAGGCAGGCTAACACTTACTACTATAGCGAAGATAATCAGTCCTTCCGCGTAATCTATCCAATCCAGGGCAGCCACACCCTGGCTCACTTTTCCCAAGAAGAGGTAGCTAGAGTGATCGACTTCTTTGAAAAGAGCCTAGGGGCTCCGAGGCCTTTGGATAGTGGGGACCAGATATGGCCCGGCAAAGTGGCTTTCAATGCTTTAGCTTTAATTGGCTTTCTTATCTTCTTCACCAATCTGATGATTTACCTTTCTCGCAGCCGGCACTTCGCCGCCCTCAGGCGGGTTGAAAGGATTCAAGTTCCCAGGGATCCTCAATTTGTGAAAGGGGTAAACCGCTTAGTCCTTGCTACGGGAATCTTCACAGTGGTAAGCTTTTACGCCAATACGTGGACTGCTTCCGTTCGAGTCGGCCCCTTCAAGCAGCTGGTATCCTGGGTTCTCGGTATGTGGTCCCTAACCATGGGCGCCTTCATTTTTCTGGGCATCCGCCGCTTGGCCAATCGAGCAAGAAAGAGGGGGCCGGTAAAACTGACGCTACCTTTACGGGCAATGCGTTACACCATCCTCCTTGCGCTTATAGCACTGGTGCTTTCCTATGCTTTCGTCTTCTTGGCTGATTACTTCTTCCAAGTGGACTTTCGACTGTGGTTGTTTGCCCTACGGGCTTTCGAGGGCAATAAGCTGATGCATATTCTCTTGCACTTTCCCTTCTTTCTTATCTTCTATATGGGCTTTGGTCTGCTTATCGGCCTATTTCGGGAGACAAGAAAGAAAGAGCTTAGCTCTATTGTAGCGAGCCTCTTGATGAGCTTGCCCCTGATTTTACTCGTTGTCTTCACCTATGGGACCTTCTTTAGCACGGGATATCTCCCTCACGAGTTTGTGGGATTTGGGTCGGATGGGGGCATTCTTGGGATATGGCTTTTTGTCACCAGCGTAAATATTCTGGTCACAAGCTATATCAACCAGAAGGTTTATATCGCGACCAAGAATATCTATCTAGCAAGTATTGCTTCCGCTCTTCTTATCACGATAATGGAGGTCACCAACACCTTGACCGTTCTTTGAGCAGGGCTTTTAAAGGACGATGAATTAGCCATAACAGCCCATCCCTACAAGCAAGATTTCTTGACAAGCTTAGCTAGATTTGGTAGTATAGTCGAGTATCTGTTTGGGCAGCTAGATGTGCCCTTTGGATATCTTCGGTAATTCCTTCGCAGCGTCGATGTGCGAAACATAAATTGTCGAATGAACAAAAACCGCCTCCTCAACGAGCGGAGTCTAAATAGTTGAGGCAGAGATTGAAAAAGGAGAAATCAATGAAAACATATTTAGCTAAACCACAAGAAGTTGAGCGTAAATGGTATGTTATTGATGCAACCGATCAAGTTCTAGGTCGCCTAGCTACTCAAGTTGCAACAATCCTTCGTGGAAAAAACAAACCAACTTATACGCCAAACGTTGATACTGGTGACTACGTCATTATTATCAATGCAGAAAAGATTCGCGTAACAGGTAACAAAGAGCACCAAAAAGTCTACGAGCATTTCACTGGTTACCCAGGTGGACTTCGCCAAACCTCTTACAAAGACATGCTAGAGAAACACCCAGAGCGCATCATCGAGAAGGCTGTTAAAGGCATGCTTCCAAAGAATACTTTAGGAAGACAGATGTATCGCAAGCTTAAAGTTTATGCAGGCCCAGAGCACAATCATGCCGCTCAAATGCCTGAAGAACTTTCACTATAGTAGGGGGTTGAAATGGCAACACAATATTTAGGAACTGGTCGTAGAAAGACAGCTATTGCTCGCGTTCGTTTAACAGCTGGTAGCGGAAAATTCATGATTAATGGTTATGATATTTCAGAGTACTTCGATTATCAAACATTAGTAGATATTGCAAAATCTCCACTACAGTTAACAGGTAACCTAGAGAACTACGATGTCAACGTTAACGTCAAGGGTGGTGGTTACACTGGTCAAGCAGGTGCAATTCGTCATGGCGTAGCTCGTGCTTTAGTTGAATCCGATGAAGATTTACGTACAACCTTGAAGAAGGAAGGTTACCTAACCCGTGACCCACGTAAAAAGGAACGCTACAAGTACGGATTTAAGAAAGCTCGTAAGAGCCCACAATTCTCTAAGCGTTAATCGCTTCATGAGATCATATCTGAACATGATAAAAGACTGTCAGTTGACAGTCTTTTTTTGTATGCTATTTATTTCTTTAACGGGCTTGGAGCAAATCTTCGATGAGCCGGTCAACATTTTCCTTCTTGGTTGCCCAGGAGGTACATAGACGAATGATGGAGCGGTCATCATCTACTTTCTCCCAAAGCTGGAAGATATATTTGTCCTTCAACGCATCAATTTGCTTCTGATGGAGGACCGGGAAAATCTGGTTAGTAGGGGATGGATAGGCAAGTTCGTAACCATCATCTCGCAAGGCGTTGACAATCCTATTAGCACAATCGATAGCGTGCTTGGAAATCGTCAAATAGAGGTTCTCGTCGAAGAGGCTGTCGAATTGGAGGCCCAAGAAACGTCCTTTAGCGAGGAGGTTGCCGTTCTGTTTTATCATATGGCGGAAGCCTGGCTTTAATAGGTCGTTGGTTATGATGATAGCTTCGCCCATCATTGCCCCCACTTTGGTTCCACCGATATAGAAGGCGTCGCAGAATTCCGTCAGGTCTTTCAACGTCAGATCGTTTTCCTCGGAAGCAAGGGCGTAGCCTAAACGGGCCCCATCGATGAAGAGGTAGAGGCCGTACTCTTGGCAGAGCTCATGGATTTCCTTCAACTCTTCTTTACTATAAAGGGTGCCCAGCTCGGTAGATTGGGATAGGTAGACTAATTTTGGTTCGACTTTATGCTCTGGGTTTGGCAAGGCGAGGTAGTCTTCCATATAGGTCCTTATCGACTCGGCCGATAGCTTGCCATCTTGGTGGTCTAGGAGGAGGACCTTGTGTCCGGTTGCTTCCAGGGCACCGGTCTCGTGGGTGTGGATGTGTCCCGTTGTCGCAGACAGGGCGCCTTGGTAGGGACGGAGCAAGTGGGCAATCACGGTCACGTTAGCTTGGGTACCGCCAACCATGAAGTGGACGTCAATATCGTCCCTGCCACAAGCTTTCTTAATCTTCTGTCGAGCGCTCTCGCAATAGGGGTCCTTGCCGTAGCCGGCTGTTTGCTCATCGTTAGTTTCTTGCAAGCGCTTTAAAATCTGGGGGTGCATACCTTCAGCGTAATCAATATCGAATCGAATCATTCCTATACTCCTTAGTCAGAAATAACCTTGCTACTTCAGGGAAGAGCAAGGTCTTTTTGTCTATTAGGTTGAGTTACTTGGTCCTTCTAGGACAGGGTCTGCTGGCTGATTGGTTGAAGTCTGGTCAAGACCCACTGTTGGGCACCAGTCGTTACTTCAGAACCGCAGTAGTCACAGACACCGTGTTGGTTGATGGACAGGTTAGCTCCACAATTCGGACAGGTCGTTACATGGGTTTCTGCCGCAGGGTTAGTCTTGGCATCCAATTGGCGCATGAAGGTCATCCGGTAAGTCATGACATAGCGCCTATTCTTGTTGCCCTTAAGCACTTTCCCATTGCTATCATCAACGACATAATCCCGATAGCGGGCTTGAATTATCGTGTTTAAATAGGAGTTTTGCGTATCTTCAGAGTATTCTTCAATCTTGGTATCCAAAACCGCTATATCCTCAACCACATTGGTTTGACCTTTTTCGATAAAGTCATCCAATTGTTGTTGGTGTTGATAGAAGAGTTGGTCGGATTCAAACGTTCTGATGGATTTCCAATCTTTATCTGTCCACGCATTCTGCAAAGTGACAAAGACATTGCTTACACGAGAAAGGAAAGACTGCTTAGAGAAGGCTGGGTCCCTATTGGTGAGCTGAGTCAAATTGATATCTTCACCTTTGATATTTGGCCGCTGAATGGAGCTTGGTGCAGTGCCTGTAGATCGCTTAGCTTTATTGCCAGACGAGGTCTTATCACGGAAAAAGATTAGATAGACAGCAACGAGGATGATAAATAGTATTGGATTATCAAACAGCATGTACATGAAGCCAAAGGACATACCGTCGCCGCCGCTACCACTATCAAAGTCCCAGTCGAGCCCACCGCCACCACCGTCATAATCCCAGTCAAGTCCACCACCCACATCGGCGAGTGCTGTATTGGCTGCTAAGGGAAGTAAGATAACACAGAGTGCTATAGCACATAGGATAATCAACTTCTTTTTACGCATAGGTTTCCTCTTTCTCCAATTCAGATTGAATTCTTACTTACTAATATAACCCAAATGAGCAAAATTATCGATTAAGTCACACTATTATTATAGCGATAGAATATGCAGAAATCTTGTAAACTAGTAGGTGGGCAATTTTCATTGTTTGCGGTTGCCCCCTGTGTTAAGATAAGTAGAAGATTAGCTATACATAATGAAGGAGGAGCTATGTCAAGTATTTTTGGACTCATAGCACAATATAAAGGGGATCTTTCCATCTTCCCTACAGTAATTATTATATTTGTTCTAGCTACGCTACTTTGTTTCATCCTTTTTAATAAGATGAAATGGTTGAAGTACATACCAGGTCTTATCGGTATTATCATGGGTGCAGTCTTTGCTTTGGATGGCGTGAAAACCGTTGTTGATCCCGGCGGTTTAGAAACCCTATGGAAAGGGATCTACTTTTTTGTGGCCGGCTGTATCGCTTTAGGTACAGCTTGGATCATTGCCCTATTGGCTAGCATGACAGCAAGTAGGAAAGTCACCACAGCAACAACAAGGACCAAGGTGAAGAAAGTCCCAAAGTCTGAAGCCAGCTACATGAGAGATGAAGATGTGGATGTAGCTGTGGCCGAAGAAACCACATCCGGGCTTAGCGATATGAGCCCTGAAGAAGATATACAAATGACCAAACGCCTGGAGCGCATCGCAGATAGCGATCTAAATCCAGCATCTCATGCGGGCCATCAGGGCTACCAACCTAAGGATGCATCTAGGTTAGATAAAGAGTAATAGGAAAAGGACACGATATGGATTCAGGAAAGACAATAGCCGCATTCTTCGATATTGATGGGACCCTTTCTCGAGAGTCAATGCTGATTCACCATTTCAAACGACTAATCAAGTACGGAATCATCGATGAACAGGAATGGGTAGACCGCATAAGGCCTCTATATCGACGTTATGATCAGCGCTACGCCGAGTATGACGATTATCTAGATGAAGTCACCGCTGTCTACAAGGATTACCTTGAAGGCTTGGATAGCTCCATCATCGAATTCACGGCCAAGCAAATTGTTGATGAATATGGGGATGTTGTCTATAAATACACTAGGGAGCGAATCGAGTGGCACAAGAACCAAGGGCACAAAGTCTTCTTTATCTCCGGCTCGCCCGACTTTATCATCGACAAGATGGCTGAGCGTTACCATATCACCGACTACAAGGCAACGGCTTACAAAAAGAACGAAGTGGGCATCTTTACTTCGGAGATCGTTCCAATGTGGGACAGTGAATCCAAAGAGCGGACAATACATGAGTTTGTCGACCAGTATAACATCGACCTAGCTTGTTCCTATTCTTACGGAGACACCAATGGAGACTTCTCCATGTTCCAACTAGTTGGCCACCCCACAGCGATTAACCCTTCCTACCGACTGCTCAAAATGATCCAAGATAACTACGATGTAGCAATCCGTATTGCCATCGTCGTCGAGCGCAAGGATGTCATCTATAAATTCACCAGTGATGTGACGGCTCAAAATGCAATGCTCTTTGATGCTCTAACCATCCACGAACCCATTCGAGACTTCGTCGACGATTGGGACATAAAGTAAATCAAAAGGCTGTATCAGAAATTGAACATTCTGATACAGCCTTATTT
Source organism: uncultured Peptoniphilaceae bacterium (assembly GCA_964346245.1). GTDB lineage: Bacteria > Bacillota > Clostridia > Tissierellales > Peptoniphilaceae > CAYFUF01. Next base: position 33,734 of record CAYFUF010000006.1, read on the forward strand.
TTTTGTTCTAAGAAGGTCTGCTCATTCCACAAGACAATCCAAGCAGAGGTAAGCGGGGTACTTCCTTGAAAGCTGGAACGTTCTGGGAATTTAGCTATAGTAAACTGTCTATAAGAGCCGGTATTGGTAGGTGAGCATGTCATCTCCTGTCAAATACTCACCCAGCTCAAAGCGATATATCTCAGCAGTATTGAACAAATGAGGTCCCCGCCAGGGCTGCTTTCCTTGACCATATATGGTACTTTCAACAGCTCCAGATATTTCCTGACTCCTGACACTAAGGCCGGCTCTTATTAATCGACTGACACTCTTCTCTAATTGGTTCATCAGATAGTCCGCATCAGCCTTATCGAGAATACCTCGGACTTTAGCCATCGACTTCATAGTGTTGTTCTCTCTCTCACTAGAAAAAGATATCTTATCGGTCGCATAGTAAAGATCAAAGAAGCGCATCATGAGTAGGCGGAGGGTAACCTCCCTTTGATTGAGCCGCCTATAATCTTCATTGAGGGAAAGCTCAATCTGGCTCGTTTGAGGTTTATTTTTGGTCACATGGATAATGTCTTTGCCAGCCAAGTAAGACTTGACCAGAGGATGCTTATTAATCGTCAGAGCTTCTTCCGGCAGGTTAAATTGGCGGTAATCAAAAGATAAGCTATCCTTCAGTATGAGATGGTAATATTCTCCATCAAACTTCCTGTTGGCAATCTTTGTATCCAAAAAGCTCTGATAGGGATTCTTATATAGGGTCAACATACTAGCTCCTTCAAGGGAGGGAAACAATGCTCTTGTCTTTTGCAGCTACAACGGTCTTTGCTTTCTTTATTGCCTATACGGACCAGCTTGCCGCCCTCCAAGTCTTTGCACTACTATCATCAATTATAGTTATTGTACTAAAAATAAGCGGATTAACCAATCTTCCTGTTGGCAAGAAGAGTCTTTTTTATATCCTAGGCTTCCTTCTGGCTTTTCAATACTACCAAGCGAGGGACCCCAGCTTAAGCATCAAAGATACGAGCCAAGAACAGGAGATGGAGATATCTATCCTGTCCTTTCGAAAGAGAAAGGAGGAGTCCTATCTGTTGGTGGAGGGAAAAGTAGAGGGTAGCTTTTCTAAATCCCGCTATTTGATTAAAGAAAGCGACATGCTTCAAGCTGGCGAACGAGAAGACATTCGTATAGACAATCGCTACAAGGGTTTCTTCCAAATAAGCCTTTTTGCAGCAGGAGGCTTGCTAGGTGATTTTGATGAGCAGGCTTTTTACTATGCGCAAGGCATTAGCGGCATCCTTAGCAGTCGGAAAATCTATCTTGTGAAAGAAGGTGCGAATTATAAACAATGGCCGCTTGCCGCCACCACATGGCTGGAGGGGAGGACCCAGGGCCTAAGCCAACCTAGTAGAGATTTTATTCACCGTGTCTTTCTTGGCAAAACGATAGATATAGAAGACCCTCATTTGGAAAAGCAGATGCAAGCTCTGGGGGTTTCCCACCTTTTGGCGGCGTCCGGACTCCATGTCACTATGCTCTACGCTTGGGGTTTATTTCTCTTCAGCAAGTTAAGGATAAGGCGTATCTATGGAAACGTCATTATCTTTAGTCTCCTCTTCGCTTACGCCTGGTTGCTGAATTTCCCTGCATCCATTATGCGGGCGCTACTCTTTGCCAGCTTTCGGGAACTTGCCCTGATTAGTTTCCGCCGTCTCAGCTATCTGCGGCGAATAACCTACAGCCTCTTTTTCATCCTACTCATTGAGCCATACGGGATTGGCAATGTGGGCTTGCAGCTGTCCTTCCTCTGTGCACTTGCCATCGATATGCAGGGCAGGCTAAATCAGGTAAGGCCTCTAAAACTGGGCTTAGTAAAGAGCTTAAGGCTTACCTTCTGGGTTAACTGCTTAACGCTACCTGTTCTAGTCAATATGTCCGGCTCTTTCCCCTTAGCAACCTTTATTGCTAACTTGCTTTTGGTGCCCTTTTTTACGGTTCTTTTCAGCTTTGCCCTCCTACTTATCCTCTTGCCCAGCTTGCCAATTCTCGCCCAAATCTTTGATTTTACCTTTGCGGTCTTTAGTTTGACGGTGACGGGCTTGGAAGGCCTTTGCATAGGAACTCTTAGCATTCTCTTCTTAACAGGTGGTGGGCTTCTCATCTACTACCTTTTCGTTGCTGTACTATACCTCTGGCGGCTAGGGAGGCTCTTTTATCTCTTGAGGGAAAAGTCAACCGCCTTTCTCCTGGAAGAAATCCGCTACCTACGATATCAGCGCAGAAATCTTGTTTTTTGTCTCTGCCTTTTTTTAGGAAGTAGCTGGGCGATGTCTGTTTGGAATACACCTATGCGGCTGACGATGATCAACGTTGGCCAAGGGGACTGTTTTCTTTTGGAAGCAGGTGAATACAACCTTCTCTTTGATACGGGTGGCCGTATCTCTTTCGACAAGCAAGCGAACATCCAAGGCGAAAAGTTAGCACAGACACTTAAGAGTTGGGGGATAGATAGGTTAGATGGAATCTTCATCAGTCATAGGGACTATGACCATATGGGTAACTTGGAGGAACTTATCCGCCATCTGCAGGTAGGGAAAATCTATGTGTCCCCACTAAGGAATGGGCATGTACCGAGGGATGGTCTGCCTAAAACCGCCTTGAGCAGGCTGGAAACTCTGCCCAAAGAGGAAAGTTTACAATGGGCAGGTTTCACCATTCACGTACTCCAGCAAGGATACTTTGATGGGAGCGATGCCAATGAAGACTCTGCCGTCCTTCTCTTGGAAGGGGACTTCTCTGTCCTATTTATGGGTGATGCAGAAAAGGTCGAAAGGAAGTGGCTTACTGATCAAAGAGTACAAGCGATCGATGTACTCAAGCTCGCCCACCACGGCTCAAAGGGTGGATCCTCCCAGGTCTTCCTCCATTGGACTAAACCACAGCTTGCCTTGATCAGTGCTGGATATGAGAACCGGTATGGCCACCCTCATGGTCAAGTGTTGGACCGCTTGGCAAAGGAAGGAATCCCGATTACTCGAACCGACCTAGAAGGTAATCGGACGGTAACGCTTAACAAAAGAAATGGACAGGTCATCCATCAGGATAGGCAGGACGCCTTGTGGGCTGAGCTTCTGAACCCTTATCTGCTGATTATGTTATTTGCAGTTATTCTAGCTATGTATTACTTTTGGGACAGTCAAGTATTTTTAGACTAACTCGCATTAAAAAACATGCCTACAGACGATTTCATAAGCACTGTGTGCTTACGAATTTAGGTCGTAGGCATGTTTTTATTTCTTTCTTGGACTAGAGTTGAAATCTAGCGGCTTTCTCTGCATGGAGATGGATAAGACAAGCCCGATACAGAGTAGGTTGAGCAGCTGGAAGGTTCCTCCATAGCTGATGAAGGGGAGTGGGATACCAGTTACCGGCATCAAGCCGATGGTCATCCCAATGTTTTCAAAGATATGGAAGAAGAGGATTGCAGCTACGCCGACGCTTGCACAAGCGCCATAGAGGTCCTTGGATCGGTAGGCGATGATCAGTATGCGAAAGAGCATAAACGTGTAGAGGGCAATGAGGATAAGCCCTCCGATAAATCCCAATTCCTCGGATAGGACAGAGAAGATATAATCGGTATCTTGCTCAGGGATAAAGCCCAATTGGGTTTGTGTGCCCTGCATGTAGCCTCGGCCGGTAACCATTCCCGATCCGATGGCAATAATCCCTTGCAGGATCTGGTAGTTAGAGCCTAGGGGGTCCCTAGTAGGGTCTAAGAAATTCAGAATGCGGTTTTGCTGGAAAGTTTCCAGGTTGGAGTATACGATAGGGGCAACGATTAGGGCGACCACCACAACGCCTATGATGTACCACCAGGACAGCCCAGCGTAAAAGAGCATCATCAAGAGGAAGAAGGCAAATACGATGGTTGTGCCTAAATCTGGTTGTCTCATGATGAGAAAGAGCGGGATTAATGCAACAATGCCGATGAGCAAGATGGATTTTGGCTTATTGAGACGGGGCCTAAGCTTTTCCATGAGAGCTGCGAAGGGCAGGAGCAAACCCAGCTTTGCAAACTCTGAGGGTTGAAAATTAATCGGGCCGATACGTAGCCAGGACCTAGCACCCCATAGGTTTTCTCCGTGACCAAACACTAAAGTAGCGACCAAAAGGCCGACAGTTAGGATGTAGATGGGCAGGGAAAGCTTCTTCAAGGCATCGGTATCAAGGAAGAGGACGGTGCCTATGCCGATAAAACCCAAGACGGTGGCCATACTCTGAGACATAAGTTTGCGGTCACCCGAATAAGAGCTCGCTACAGCTGACCGCAGAATAATTAAGCCGTAAAGGCAGAGTAATATTGTGACGATAAAAAGCGGCCAATCGAATTGTTTGGCTACTTTTTTGCTTCTATTAAACATGTTTGGTCCCTTCATGTGAAAAACAGATCTGTTATTCTCCCATTATAGCAAGTATTTTTTATTGTGTTCATCTTTTCCGTTATAATAGATAGAAATTGTTCAGATAGGGACGAATTATGGTAAATACTAGCTTTCCACAATTTGATATGATTAGTAGAGCCCTGCTTAAAGAAGAAGATCATCAGGATCTAGCGGTCTGGACATCAGCGCTTGCTTTTCCCGATTCCCAAGAGGGCAGGTCAAGATTTATTGAGCTTGCTGCCTTCTCCTATTACGCTTGCGAGGATAAACCAAGTAGAAGGTTGGAGGCCCTGTGGTCTCTATCCAGTAGGGGCAGGGACTATCACCAGGTGGTGAAGGGAAGACTTGAGGCCTATGGTCAATATAAAGAGGCGCTGTTGAATCCAGTAGAAGAGAAGATAAGCTATCAGTGTTTTGTCGATACCCAGCCTTTTTCCGAGCGCTGGCTTGCCAAGCTGGCCGGCTTAGGGTGGATAGGTAAGAATCAAAACTTGATTATTGATGGGATTGGCTCTTTTGTCTACATTGGTATCATCTATTGGCAGATTCCAAACCACTTGGTGAATGACTTTCTCGCTTTAAGTGCATCTCAGGCGATGAAAAAAGACCAGTGTGGTCATTGCCGACTTTGCGTGGATGCCTGTCCGGGCAGTGCCCTGACCGAGGACGGCAACTATCATAAAGAATCCTGCGTCAGCTACTTGACCCAGACTAAGGAGCCTCTGACCAAACAACAGATAGAGATTATGGGTAGCCACCTTTATGGTTGCGATATTTGCCAAAGGGTCTGTCCTTATAATCAAGGGGTAGCAACGACAACAATAAAGGAGTTTGCTTGGACAAGCGATGAGGCAAGCGATGAGGCAAACCAGTTTCTGAAGCTTGGCAACAAGGAGCTGGAGAAGAAACATGGTTACCGGTCGGGCCGATGGCGAGGGTGGAACTTGCTTAGGCGAAACGCCCTGATCAATGTTTATAATAAGAGAAGAAATAAGTTAAGTGACGAGGAGTGGAAAGAGCTCATCGGTGGAATATCGAAAGAAAGCCCCATGATTCGTGAGCTTATTGAGAAAATTGAACATGAGCCTATAGATAGGAGTAGAGATGGCAAGAATGACGAAGAAGGAAGCTAAGGAAATAATGGAAAAGCTTCATACTGCTTTTCCTGATGCCAAAGGTGAACTCGACCATAGTAATCCGTTCGAGCTTCTGATTGCTACCATCTTGTCGGCCCAAACGACAGATAAGATGGTCAATAGAGTGACGCCGGCGCTGTTTGCCAAGTATCCAACACCACAAGCTTTGGCCCAGGCCCCCATAGCGGATGTGGAGAATACGATTCGAAACATTGGCCTCTACCGCAATAAGGCAAAGAATATCTGCGGTGCTGCCACTATGCTTGTCGATAAGTTTGACGGACAGGTCCCCACCAATAGGGAGGATTTAGTTCTGTTGCCAGGTGTGGGAAGGAAGACGGCTAATGTGGTTTTATCAAATGCTTTTGGTGTCCCAGCTATAGCCGTTGACACCCATGTATTTCGCGTGTCCAACCGTTTAGGCCTCTCGAAGAGCAAAACGGTCGACCAATGTGAGAAGGACCTGAACAACATCTTAGACGAAGACACTTGGTCTCATGCTCACCACTTGCTGATCTTTCAAGGCAGATATGTCTGCAAAGCTCAGCGCCCTCTATGCGAGGAGTGCAATGTGGTTAGCCACTGCAGGTATAGGGACCAGTTAGATAAGGAAATTAAGAGAAAAGCGAAGAGGGCAAGTAAGACGAAGTGATACTTGCCACTAAGCTTGGTAACAGACGGAAGCGCTAGGGCTGATTGCCCTACACAACGATTTTCCCAATGGAGCAAGGCAGCTTATGTTAAAATATAGTGTTGAAAGAATTCGTATAGCCATTATTGGTGGGGGAGCCAGCGGAGTTTGTTTAGCGGGCTTTCTTTCTGATATCGCCAGCAAAAAAACAGGAGTTTTCGATATTCATCTTTTTGAATCGTCAGATCAGCTCCTGCGAAAGGTTGCTGCTACAGGTAATGGCCGTTGTAACTTTACCAATACAAACATGGACCAAAGCCACTATACTGGCGGGTCTTCTAGCTTTGTGAAAGACATCCTAGATGGTTTTACTTTTCATGATGCTATGCGGCTGTTTCAATCTTTAGGTATTGCATGGACGACTTTAGCCAGCGGAATGACCTATCCGGCTACTATGCAGGCGAGCACGGTGGTTGAACGCTTAAAGGATTGGTTGGAAGCGGGTAGCGTCAAGGTTCACTATCATAGCGAGATAGTGAGCGTGGAAGAAGCTAGTGATGAGGATGGGCACACTCGCTTTAACCTGCAAACAAAGGATAAGAGTGAAGAGGCCTTCGATATCCTTGTTCTTGCTAGTGG
>CAYFUF010000006.1:40625-59356 GCA_964346245.1 uncultured Peptoniphilaceae bacterium
ACGGCATTGGTAAAAATGAAGTCTCTGATGGATACGCTCTCGCTAAGCGCCTGGGTCACGACTTGACCCCCATGCATCCTGGTATTGTCGCTTTGAAGGTGGAGGAAGTTGCTCTCTGTCAGGCTTGCCAAGGAAGCAAGGTAGAGGTAGCGGTTTGGCAGGAGGGAAGGTCTACTGTCCACCGAGATGATTTACTCTTTACCTCATATGGTCTATCAGGCATAGGTATTTTGAAGGTGTCTAATGACGTCCTCTATGATTTGCGCCGGGGGAAGAAAGCGAGTATCATCGTGGATTTTCTACCCGACAAAGGTGCTTCTGAGCTAGTGGAGGAAGTAACGGTGTTGAGGGAGAGGTTCCCGGGATGGCCCTTAGAAAAGATTTTTAGCGGCTACCTGCCCAATACTTTGGTTAAAGCGCTTATCGAGACGAGAGCAGAATTTGAAGCAAGTTTTGATAAATCAGCTAGACCCTCAGATTTGAAGGCTTTTATCACTTTAATTAAAGCCTTTCCCTTCCAGGTGAAAGGTCAAAAGAATAAGGATAGGGGACAGATTACCTGCGGAGGTATTGACCTAGACTTAATTAATCCACACACTCTGGAGTCTACAGTGACCAAAAACCTGTACTTTACAGGAGAAGTGCTGGATGTACAGGGAGAATGTGGCGGTTATAATTTGCATTGGGCATGGGCAAGCGCCCAAGCTGTTGCGAAAGCCATCAGTAATACAGTTGATTAGTAAACGTCTGCTATAAGGAGGCATGAATGTTTCGAATGAAACGGGAGCTCGAGAACTTGTTTGAAGAAGGCAAGGAACTAAAAATCGGCTTAATTGGTGTTGGCAAGATGGGCGCCAACTTGATCATGCAAATGGGAAAACTTAAAGGCATGAAGCCTGCCGTGGTTGTTGACCATAGTGCAGAGAAAGCCAGCATTGCCTTAAAAAAGAGTGGCTACGATAATATTTTGATAACAAGCCAAGTGGATGAAGCTAGCAAGCAGGTGAAAGAGGGAGGGATTGTCGTTACCGAAAACGATAAGCTCCTTTATGAGATAGAAGATTTGCAGGCTGTCGTCGAGGCAACGGGCAATCCTATGACCGGTGCGGAAGTTGCTTATCAGGCACTTACTGCAGGCAAGCATGTAATCATGCTTAACGTGGAATGCGACAGTGTTGTTGGTCCAATCCTGTATGAGATGGCAGAGGATAAAGGTCTTGTCTATACCGGTATCAAGGGCGATGAGCCTGGCGCAATCATAGAGTTAGTTGAATTCGCTGAGAATGTTGGCCTTGAGATTGTCGCTGTCGGCAAGGGAAAGAACAACAAGTTGGATATCGAGGCGACTGATGAAACCCTGAGGGAAGAGGCGCAAGAAAAGGGCTTATCCGCCCATATGCTCTGCTCCTTCGTCGATGGAACCAACACGATGACGGAGCTAACCTCTTTGTGCAATGCGACAGGTTTTGTACCGGATATTCCTGGTCTTCACGGCATAAGTACAGACCATGAAAACTTCGTGGAAGACTTGAAATTAAAGGAACAAGGGGGTATCTTATCACAAAAAGGGGTGGTGGAATATGTCTTCGGTGTTGCACCTGGCGTCTTTGCTTTGGTCACCACAGACAATGAAGAGGTGAGGGACTTGATGTCCTACTTAGGTTTGGGCAAGGGGCCTAACTACCTTCTCTTTAGACCCTATCATTTGACCAGTATGGAAGCACCTATCAGCATTTATCAAGCTTTGCTACACCAGGAAGCCTCCATTGCACCGGTTAAGGGGCAGGTAGCGGATGCGGTCGCTATTGCCAAGAGGGACCTAGCTAAGGGAGAGTCGCTGAAGGGGATCGGCCGCGATACCATTTATGGGCAGATTGTCCGCCACGATATGCAAAAAGAGAATTCCTATGTTCCTATCGCTTTGATTGATGAAGCGGCTAGGGCAAAAGTTGATATTAAGAAGGGTGATTACCTCACCTGGGATACCGTGGAGCTTGACGAAGAGCTTTTCATCGTGAAGCTGAGAAGAAAGCAAGATCAAAAGGAAGCGTAATCAAGAGGTTAACAGGGGTTGACTAGTGAGCAGGAGGTCTGATACGTGTTTAAAGAACTAGTAAAGAATACGAGAGAAAGTGAATTACAAGTCGCATCCTATTGGGAGACGATCGATATTTTGAAGAGGTCAATCGAGGAGAGAGATGAGGATAATCCGTTTATCTTCTATGATGGCCCAGCTACATCCAATGGTAGCCCAGGTATCCACCACGTCATCGCCAGAACACTGAAGGATATGACTTGCCGTTATAAAACCATGAAAGGTTACCAAGTCAAGCGCAAAGCTGGCTGGGACACCCACGGTCTGCCGGTAGAAATCGAGGTGGAAAAGCAGCTTGGTTTTACGGATAAAAAGCAAATCGAAGAGTATGGCATCGAGGCCTTTAACCACAAGTGCCGCGATTCTGTGTTCTCTTATTTAGAGCAGTGGACGGAGATGTCCAAGCGGATGGCTTTTTTAGCTGATTTGGACCATCCCTACATCACGTTAGAAAATGACTATATCGAGACGGAGTGGTACCTATTGAAGGACTTCTTCGATCGCCAATTGGTCTACAAAGGACACAAGATTCTGCCTTACTGCCCTCGCTGTGGTACTGGCTTAGCTTCTCATGAGGTTGCCCAGGGATACAAGGAAGATGATGTCGTAACGGTCGTTGCAAAATTTCCCATTAAGGGCAAAGAAAATGAATACTTCTTGGCATGGACCACCACACCTTGGACATTGCTGACCAACACGCTACTAACTGTCCACCCTGATGTGGATTACGTTAAGGTCCGCCAAGGCGACTCCTACTATATCTTAGCTAAGGAACTCATGGGCTCTGTGCTTAAAGAGGACTATGGCGAAGTAGAAATCGTCGAGGAGTACAAAGGCTCCGACTTAGAGTATATGGAGTATGACCAGCTACTGCCTTTCATTGAGATTCCAGGCAAAGCCTTCTTCGTCACGGTTGATGACTATGTCACCACATCTGACGGTACCGGCATTGTTCACTCTTCACCTGCCTTTGGTGAGGACGACCTTCGCGTTGGCCGCAAGTATGGCGTGGCTGTTGTCAATCCTGTGGGCGATGATGGTGCCTATACTGAAGGCCCCTACAAGGGCACCTTCGTCATGGACGCTGATCCCGAGATTATTCAGTATTTGAGAGATAACGGTAAGCTGTACTCTAAGCAGAAGATGACCCACAATTACCCTCACTGCTGGCGCTGCGATTCACCACTCATCTACTATTCAAAACCTTCTTGGTACATCGATGTCACCAAGTTCCAAGACAAGCTCATTGAAAACAACAAGGGTGTCAACTGGTATCCTTCTTTCACTGGCGAGAAGAGATTTGGCAACTGGTTGGAGAACCTGCAAGACTGGGCAATCTCAAGAAGCCGTTATTGGGGGACGCCACTCAATGTTTGGACCTGTGAGGAATGCGGAAAGCATACTGCGGTAGGATCAAGAAAAGAGCTTGCGGAAAGAGCAATCGAAGATATCGATGAATCGATTGAACTCCACCGCCCATATGTGGACGATGTCCACTTGACTTGCTCTTGTGGTGGCAGGATGACAAGAGAGCCTGATGTTATCGATGTTTGGTTCGATTCTGGGGCAATGCCTTTTGCTCAAGTTCATTATCCATTCGAAAATAAGGAAAACTTCGACAAGTACTTCCCTGCTGACTTCATCTGTGAGGGTATCGACCAGACTAGAGGTTGGTTCTACTCTTTGATGGCAATCTCCACGCTCTATACTGGTCAGTCCAGCTACAAGAACGTCTTGGTCAACGATCTGATCTTAGACAAGAACGGCCAAAAGATGTCAAAGTCTAAGGGCAACACCTTGGATCCTATTCAGCTCTTCGATGACTACGGTGCCGATGCTGTCCGCTTCTATTCGCTGCATGTGTCACCTCCATGGGTGCCAACGCGCTTCGATGTAGACGGCCTGAAGGAAGTAAACTCCAAGTTCTTCCGTACTATCAAGAACGTCTATGCCATGTTTGCACTCTATGCTAATACCAACCAGATCGATATCCAGTCGATTGATATTCCTGTAAGCAATCGCCCAGAGATTGACCGTTGGCTTATCAGCCGCTACGAATCTTTGGTTGACCTTTACCACAGAGAGATGGACATTTTTGAGTACACCAAGGTGGTTAGGGCAATCTCCGACTTTGTCGTTGAGGACCTCTCCAACTGGTATATTCGCAGAAACCGCAGAAGGTTTTGGTCCTCTGAGAACAACCAGGATACCTTGTCAGTATTCTTGACCACTTACGAGGTCCTCTTAGGCATCGCTAAGTTGGTAGCTCCAATTACGCCTTTCCTTGCGGAAGAACTCTATCTGGCTTTGACCGATAAGAAGCAGATGGATTCCGTCCACTTGGAGTTAATATCGGAGGCAAATCGAGAGATTATCGATGGGGCTTTGGAAGAGAAGATGGACCTTGTCCGCAAGGTGGTTAACTTAGGTCGTGCGTCCAGAGAGGATGCCAACATCAAGGTTAGACAACCGTTAAGTAAGATTATCGTTGATGAGAAGTTTGAGGAAACCATTGATGATCTAGTCGACTTGATCAAGGAAGAGTTAAACGTCAAGGATGTCGAATTCTCTACACAGATGACCGAACTCATGAATATCAACCTAAAGCCTAACTATAAGGAAGTCGGTAAGATTCTTGGAGCGAAGATCAAAGATTTCGCTAAGTATTTGGCGCAGGTGGATGCCCACCAATTCTTGGACGAGCTTAATGAAAAGGAAGAGCTAAGCCTAGAATTGCAAGGGGAGGAGACCACTATTACTCCATCTTATGTGGAAGCCAGTTACCAAGCAAAAGAGGGATACGATGTTGCAATGGACGAAGGCATCAGCGTAATCCTCGATACCAATTTGGACCAAGAGCTCATCGATGAAGGTTATATGCGAGAGTTTATCTCTAAGGTTCAACAGCAAAGAAAGAATAATGACTACGAAGTGAGCGACCGTATCGAGATTGCCTACAAAGCGGATGATGAGTTGAAAGAGGCTTTGGAGAAGTACCAAGAGGCAATCGGTAAGGAAACGCTGGCTCTTCGTATGGATTACAAGCAAGACTTAACGGGCGATGAAGTCGATATCAACGGGCACCCTGTTATCTTCTCACTGAAAGTTGTAGAAAATCATGCGTAGGCGAATAGCTGCATTCATTTCGCGAAATGGTGCTGACCTGCAATGTCTAATCGATGCTTGTGCGGATTATCAAATCAAGGGTAGTGTTGATTTTGTCATGAGCGATGATCAGGATGCGATTGGCTTAAAAAGAGCGGATAATGCAGGTATTCCTAATATGTCCTATGATGCCGACCGCTTCGAGTCTATCGATGCTTTTTATGCGACGGTAAAGGAAGAACTACATCTTCGCCATATCGACTGGATACTACTTATTGAGTACCAGCAGACCATCCCGGATTGGTTTTATCGTGAATTTGAAGGAAAAATCATCTCTTGTGACCCCTCACCGGTCCCTTTACAGCGTGGAGACTTGAGTTCAGGTATTGAACTAGCAGAAAAGTCCATCTATAATGGAGATAAGTACTTTGGTTGTACAATAGTGAGAAGGTCATCGTTTGACGACGCAAACAATGAAATTCTAGCTCAAGAGATAGTGCCTATCTTTAGCACAGACCAACCACTACATCTGTATAACCGGATCAGGAAAGCAGAACATTACATCATCCCCAAAGTCTTCTCGGCACTTTGTTCCGATGAGTAAACATTTTTTTACTTTAGTGCGTATCTTTGTGATTAGACAAAGGTAATACGGGTAAGCTTAAGGTGTTACGTTAATTCTAAGGGGAGTAACAGGAGGTAACTATGGCAGAGAAGAATATCGAAAGGAGTACTCGCGACTTGTACGAAGCGATTCTAATGCTAACGTCAGTTGACGAGTGCGAGAAGTTTTTCAAGGACATCTGTACTGAGCGTGAGGTAATTTCTATCTCACAACGTTTACAGGTAGCAAAGCTGCTTCGCGTGCGCAAAACTTACAATGAAATTGAAGATGAGACTGGTGCTTCAACAGCAACTATCTCTCGCGTCAATAGAAGTTTGCGTCAAGGCGCTGATGGCTACGACCTAGTTCTCGATGAACTCATCCAAAGAGACTTGATGAGAAAACGGGAAGGAAAAGAGAAGTAAAGCATCGATATGATCGATCAAATGTTAATCAAGAGCCAGTAAGCCGGTAAGAATGATTAATAGTGTATAGTGAAAACCACGACATGATGAATGAATCATTCGTGGTTTTCTATTTGTTTTTATGGGCATTTTCAATTGTAGTTTCTTATCCAGAAATTCTTCTTGTTCGTCTAAGCGGCTGGATGAAAGAAGACTACTATAGTAGATAACAAATTGATTATAAGCAAATCAAGACATTAGTGTTTTGTACAAGAAAGGAGAATAATATGGCAGCAATTAAGGGTGTGTTAATTATCCTGGCTAATCTCATGTTAGGGAATTTCATTACCGCCTTATTAGGTATATCCGTGCCAGGCTCGATTATTGGCATGCTGATTCTATTATTTTTATTGGTCACAAAAATTGTTCCCGTCGAAGTGGTGGAAGCTCCCGCCAACTTTTTAATCTCTATTATGGTCCTTATGTTTATACCGGGCGGAGTCAACTTGATGAATGTCTACCATAAATTTGACGGGGTTCTCTTCCAGGTTCTCTTCATCGTCGTTTTTACCACGCTTCTTACCATTGCGGTAACTGCACTGGTTACCGACCTCGTCATTAAGCTGACGAAGAAGGGAGAAGAATCATGAGAGACTTCTTTCTTGACTTTCTAGACAACCCTCTCTTTGGGCTTGTCTTAACCATTAGCACGTTAATCCTCTTTTTGCGCCTGTTTAGGGGCAAAAGAAATCCGCTGTTAAACCCCCTGGTCTTTTCCATTGCAGCGATTATCCTCTTCCTTGAACTTACAGGCATTCCCTATGAAACTTACGCCAAGGGTGGCGACATCATCAGCTTCTTCTTAGGCCCAGTCACTGTTGCCCTAGCGATACCTTTATATAAGCAGTACAACAAGCTAAAGGCTGATGCAGCACCTATCTTTGTGGGGATTACTGTTGGTTCTACGGTTGCTATTATCAGCACGATCGGTCTTGGCCTTCTCATGAACTTGAATTTCAACATGCTGATGTCCTTAGCACCTAAAGCAACGACTAGTGCGATTGCCATGGACATTTCCAGCAGTCTAGGCGGCGATCCCGCCTTGACTGTTACCTTTGTTGTTTTAGCTGGCAGCACGGGTTTCATGTTTGGCGAACCGATCTTCAACTTGCTTGGTATTAAGCACAGGACCTCAAAGGGCTTAGCACTAGGAACGGCCTCCCATGCTTTCGGAACTAACAGGGCTTTGTTGATGGGGGAGGTGGAAGGAGCAATGAGCTCTCTTGCCATAGGCGTAGCAGGTATCATTACGACTTTAATCCTCCCACTGCTTCTCAACCTATTCGGCTTATAGTGGTCTAAAATATTTTATTTTTTATAGTGTAGGCAAATGGCTTATGAATACTAGTCCACGCAACCGGGAATATCATTTGCAAAAACAAGAGCATTCGGTTATAATGGGTTTATCTTAAAAATTACCATGGGCAACCTTCGTTTTCCTTGACGAAGGTTGTTTTCGTGTGTTAAAATAGGAACTTGCCACATCAAAAGAGAGAATTCATTCTCTTTATTTTTTCTTATATTTCTTATTTAGTGTATTTAGGCTCAAAACGCACAGCGTTGAACGATTCGAAGGGGTGTTATGTCTATGAACAATCATACAGTCATGTATGGAAAAACGGCGAGAGAGAGTTTTTCAAGAATTCCAACAGTAATGGAATTGCCAAACCTCCTTGCTATTCAAAAAGACAGCTATCAGTGGTTTCTGGAACAAGGGCTAAAGGAAGTCTTAGACGACATTTCGCCAATCAGTGACTACTCCGGCGGTTTAATTCTGGAATTTGTTGACTATTATTTCGAGGAAGAAGCAGAGTATTCCGTAGAGGAAGCGAAAGAAAGAGACGTTACCTACTCAAGAAAACTAAAAGTGAAAGTTCGCTTGATCAAAATGGAAGAGGGAGAAATCCTTGAGGTAAAGGAGCAGGAAGTATACATTGGCGATATTCCTATGATGACCCCCTCAGGAACTTTTGTTATCAATGGCGCAGAACGCGTCATCGTTTCTCAGCTAGTTCGCTCTCCGGGCGTCTACTATGGCAGAGACTTTGATAAGTCTGGTAACACCATGATTTCTTCAACCGTAATCCCTAATCGCGGTGCTTGGCTTGAATATGACAATGACGCTCATGGCGTAGTCAATATCCGCATCGATCGTACACGAAAATTACCAGCAACGACTCTGATTCGTGCCCTCCTTTTCGAGACCAATGAAGAGATGCTCCAAGTGTTTGGCGAGAGCGAATACTTGACCAAGACCTTAGAGAAAGAAGTCTCTAATAACAGGGAGGAAGCTTTACTTGAAATCTACCGCAAGTTAAAACCGGGCGATCTTGCTTCTGTTGAGTCTGCTGAGCCTTTAATCAACAACCTATTCTTCGATGCTAAGCGTTATGACTTAGCTAAAGTAGGCCGATATACCTTCAATAAAAAGCTTTCTGTTTTCAACCGTATTTTAAATCGCAGACTAGCTGCTGATGCTATCAATGAGGACGGCGAACTCATTGCGAAGGCGGATGATTTCGTCACAGGCGAATTAGCCCTAGAGATTGAGAACGCTGGCATCAATATCGTTGATGTCTACGTGGATGAAAGCAAAGAGGAAGTTGTCCGTGTCGTTGGTAACCACTTTGTGGACTACCATGTCTTTATCGACGACTTACGAGATATCGACCCAGAGATTGACTTAGATGAGCTAGGCCTATCGGAGAAAATCTATTGGCCAGCTATGCAAAATATCATTGAAGTTCTTGCTAATGACGAGGATGAGCTCTATAGCAACACTCGTAAGCGCATGAACTACATCAGAGGCAATAAGAATGAGCTCAGCCCTAGACATATTACGGTTTCCGACATCATGGCCACATTCAGCTACCAACTAAACCTCTACCATGGGGTTGGTGAAGTGGATGATATTGACCACCTAGGTAACCGTCGTGTTCGTTCGATTGGCGAGCTGCTACAGAACCAGTTCCGTATCGGCCTTTCCCGTATGGAGCGCGTGGTTAAAGAGAGAATGACTACGGGCGACCAAGATCTAGCAACGCCTCAGAGTCTTTTGAATGTCCGCCCAGTGACGGCAGCAATCAAAGAATTCTTCGGCTCCTCCCAGCTTTCACAATTTATGGATCAGACCAACCCTATGTCAGAGCTGACCCATAAGCGTCGTTTGAATGCATTGGGACCAGGTGGTTTGTCCCGTGACCGTGCGGGCGCTGAAGTTCGAGACGTTCACGATTCTCACTATGGAAGAATCTGTCCTATCGAGACGCCTGAAGGACCAAACATCGGTTTGATTACTTCCCTAACCACCTACGGACGAATCAATTCCTATGGCTTCATCGAAACACCTTACCGCAAGGTCGAGGAGGGGACTGGCCGAGTTACCCAAGAGATTATCTACCTCACAGCAGATGAAGAAGACAAGTATATTAAGGCTCAAGCCAACGAGCCTTTGGATGAGAACGGCTACTTTGTCAATGACCGCGTATCTGGTCGTGGTATCAATGCCGTCAACGATATCTATCCACGTGAGCACGTCCAGTTCATGGACGTATCGCCTCAGCAGATTATTTCTGTTGGTGCTGCTATGGTACCTTTCTTGGAAAACGACGATGCTACCCGTGCCCTGATGGGTACCAACATGCAGCGTCAGGCTGTTCCGCTGTTGAAGACCGATTCCCCAATCATTGGAACCGGTATCGAATATAAGGCTGCCCTTGACTCCGGCGTTGTTGTCCGCTCAGAGGTTACAGGTACGGTTGTCAAGGTCGATGCGAACAACGTATCCGTCCGAGATGACTCAACTGGCAGCATCGTTCACCACCGTGTATTGAAGTTCTCCCGTGCTAACCAAGGCACCTGCTTCAACCAAAGACCAATTGTCAATGAGGGCGAACACGTCACTGAGGGACAAATCCTAGCTGATGGGCCATCCACCGACGAAGGCGAAATTGCTCTGGGTAAAAACATTCTGATTGCCTTTATGACCTGGGAAGGCTACAACTACGAGGATGCTATGCTGATCAACGAGCGTCTTGTTGTTGATGACGTCCTTACCTCCATTCACATCGAGGAGCATAACTGCGAAGCAAGAGAGACTAAGCTAGGTCCTGAGGATATTACGAGGGACATCCCTAACGTGGGCGAAGATATGCGCAAAAACTTGGATGAGGATGGTGTCATTCGAATCGGAGCAGAAGTTACTGCAGGAGATATCCTGGTCGGTAAGGTTACGCCTAAGGGCGAGACCGAGCTATCTCCAGAAGAAAGACTTTTACGGGCAATCTTTGGCGAGAAAGCTAGGGAAGTCCGCGATACATCCCTCAAGGTTCCTCACGGTGAATCAGGTATTGTCGTCGATGTCAAGAAATATTCAAGAGATAAGGGTGACGAGTTAGCTCCAGGGCTCAATGAAGTTATCCGTGTATATATAGCAGCAAAGAGAAAGATCATGGTTGGTGACAAGATGTGTGGTCGCCATGGAAATAAGGGTGTTGTATCCCGTATCCTCCCCGTTGAGGACATGCCTTTCCTACCCGATGGTCAACCTGTCGAAATCTGCCTGAACCCTCTAGGTATTCCATCCCGTATGAACTTGGGACAGGTGTTGGAAGTTCACCTTGGTCTAGCAGCGAAGAAGTTAGGCTGGAAGGTCGCCACTCCTGCTTTTGATGGTGCAACCGATATTGATATTGAGGAGGCTCTGGAAAAAGCGGGTTACCCAAAGAGTGGAAAGATTCCACTGAGAGATGGTCGCAGCGGAGAATACTTTGAAAACCCAGTAACCGTTGGTTACATGTATATCCTCAAGCTGCACCACATGGTCGACGAGAAGATTCACGCCCGTGCGACAGGTCCTTACTCCCTAGTCACCCAGCAACCACTTGGTGGTAAAGCCCAGTTTGGTGGCCAACGTTTTGGTGAGATGGAAGTTTGGGCACTGGAGGCATATGGTGCTTCCCATACACTACAAGAGATGTTAACCGTCAAGTCCGATGATGTTACCGGTCGTGTCAAGACCTATGAAGCTATCGTTAAGGGAGAGAATATTCCTGAGCCAGGCATTCCTGAGAGCTTTAAGGTCCTCATTAAAGAGCTACAATCCCTGTCCCTCGATGTCAACTTGCTCGATGAGAATGGGGAAGAGGTTGAATTGAAGGACGACTTAGATGATGTGACTCGTTTCTCACAAATCGAAGATATCGATGAGGTCCAAAATGAGCCTCCACGCCGCTTCATCCGCGACGCCTCTGATGGGGAAGACGATGATGAGGACGAAATCGAGATGGATGGAGAGACTGTCGAGGATGACGAGGAAGATTTTGAGGAACTCGGTTATTCTATTGATGAAATTGACGAAGATGAATAAAAGAGCTGTGTTGACGAAAGGAGTCACTTCTTGAAAAAAACGAATTCTTTTGATGCGATTAAGATCAAGATAGCATCACCAGAGAAGATACGATCATGGTCCCACGGCGAAGTTAAGAAACCTGAGACAATCAACTACCGTACCCTCAAGCCTGAAAAAGACGGTCTATTTTGCGAGAAGATTTTCGGACCTACCAAGGACTGGGAGTGTAACTGCGGTAAGTATAAGCGAGTGAGATACAAGGGTGTCGTCTGCGAAAAGTGCGGCGTTGAAGTAACCAAATCTAAGGTGCGCCGGGAGCGTATGGGGCACATTGAATTGGCATCGCCTGTTTCTCACATCTGGTATTTCAAGGGAATCCCATCCCGCATGGGCCTACTGCTCGATATCAGCCCTAAAGCGCTCGAGTTAGTCATCTACTTTGCTAACTATATCGTCATCGATCCAGGCGAAGCAGCAGGCGACCTCTATGAGAAGCAGCTGCTCACCGAGACCGAGTTTAATGAATACTACGACAAGTACGAAGATGGTTTCGTGGCAGAGATGGGTGCGGAAGCAATCCAAGAGCTCCTTCGCCGCGTAGACCTGCATAAGGAAGAAGAGCTCCTCAATGAGGAGCTGGAAACAGCAACAGGACAGAAGAGGACTCGTATCCTTCGCCG
This sequence comes from uncultured Peptoniphilaceae bacterium, assembly GCA_964346245.1. Lineage (GTDB taxonomy): Bacteria > Bacillota > Clostridia > Tissierellales > Peptoniphilaceae > CAYFUF01. The sequence goes on from CAYFUF010000006.1 coordinate 52,924, forward strand.
TCTAGAGGTTGTTGAAGCCTTCATTAGGTCTGGCAACAAGCCTGAGTGGATGTGTATGGAAGTCCTTCCTGTTATGCCTCCAGATATTCGCCCTATGGTCCAATTGGAAGGTGGTCGCTTTGCCACATCTGACCTGAACGACTTATACCGGAGGGTCATTAACCGTAACAACCGTCTCAAGAGACTTTTAGATATCGGCGCACCAGACATCATTGTCCGCAATGAGAAGCGCATGCTGCAAGAAGCGGTCGATGCGCTTGTCGATAACGGTCGCCGTGGCAAGGCGGTTACCGGAGCTTCCAATAGAAACCTGAAGAGTCTATCTGATTTACTAAAGGGTAAGTCTGGTCGCTTCCGCCAAAACCTACTAGGTAAGCGTGTCGACTATTCAGGCCGTTCTGTTATCGTTGTCGGCCCTGAACTGAAGTTCTACCAATGTGGTTTGCCCAAGGATATGGCCCTAGAACTATTCAAGCCTTTCGTCATGAGGGACTTGGTAGCAACAGGTGTTGCCCACAATATTAAAAATGCGAAGAAGCTAGTTGAGCGCAAAGATAATCAGGTTTGGGGATCGTTGGAATCAGTTATTCAGGACCACCCCGTCCTGCTAAATCGCGCGCCAACCCTTCACCGTTTGGGTATTCAAGCTTTTGAGCCGGTCCTGGTTGAGGGTAAGGCAATCAAGCTTCACCCCCTTGCTTGTACCGCATATAACGCGGACTTCGATGGCGACCAGATGGCTGTTCACGTGCCCCTCAGTTCAGAGGCTCAGACCGAGGCGCGCCTGCTCATGCTGTCGACCAATAACATCTTAGCGCCAAAGGATGGTAAGCCAATTACGACGCCAACCCAGGATATGGTCCTTGGTGCCTACTTCTTGACCGCTGAGCCAGAGACGGAAGAAGCTGTTCACTACTTCGATGACTACGAAGAGATGCTGAAGGCGCTTGCCAACAAGTATATCGACTTGCACACCACGGTTTCTGTCCGTGTGAAGAGAGAAGAGGATAAGAGGGGCAAGAATGTGGTTTCCACTGTTGGCCGCTTCATCTTCAATGAGGATATTCCTCAGGACTTAGGTTTTGTTGACCGCTCTGAAGATCCTTACTCACTAGAAATCGATATGCTGGTCGACAAGAAAAAGCTTTCTGATATTATCGACCGCTGCTACCGCAAGTACGGCAACATCCGTACCGCAAGGCTTCTGGATGATATCAAGACGCTAGGTTACCGCTACTCGACTGTATCGGCATTGACGGTGTCCATGAACGACGTCCAAATTCCAAAAGAGAAGGAACAAATTCTGGAGGAAGCGGAGAAGGAAGTGGATAACTACGAGAAGATGGCCCGCAGAGGTCTCATGTCCGAGAAAGAGCGTTATCAATTCGTCATCGATACTTGGTCAAAAGCAACTGATGATGTCGAGAAGGCTCTGCTTGATGACTTGGATCCGAAAAATTCTATTGCCATCATGGCTAACTCAGGAGCCCGTGGCTCGATTAAGCAGATACGTCAGCTGGCTGGTATGCGTGGTCTTATGGCCTCCGCCACCGGTGAAACGATCGAGATTCCAATCCGCGCTAACTTCCGCGAAGGTCTGTCTGTACAGGAGTTCTTTATTTCGACACACGGTTCCCGTAAAGGTCTTTCCGATACGGCCCTTCGTACAGCTGACTCTGGTTACTTGACCAGACGTCTTGTTGATGTTTCTCAGGATGTTATCGTTACGGAAAACAACTGCCACACCGACAAGTACGTTGTGGTTAGCGATATTCGTGAAGGTTCCGAGTTAATCGAGGAACTGAAGATCAGAATTACTGGCCGGACCAGCTTCGAGGATATCCTCCATCCAAGCACAGGCGAATTGATTGCCCGCAAGGACGATATCATCACGGAGAATATGGCCGATGCCATCCAAAAGGCCGGCATCGATAAGGTGAAAGTTAGGTCAGTCTTGCAATGTAACACGGAGCACGGCGTCTGCGCTAAGTGCTACGGTCGCAACCTTGCAACCGGCAAGGATGTGAACATCGGTGAGGCTGTTGGTATCATCGCTGCCCAATCCATCGGTGAGCCTGGTACTCAGCTGACCATGCGTACTTTCCACGCAGGTGGTGTTGCTGGTGCAGGAATTACCCAAGGTCTTCCTCGTGTCGAGGAGCTTTTCGAGGCTCGTAAGCCAAAAGGTCTCGCTATGATTTCAAAGAATGCGGGCCATGTCTCCATTCGCGACAACAAAAAGCGCAAGGACGTCATTGTCACTTCTGATGACGGCCACCAAGAGACCTATGCGATTCCATTCGGTTCACGGATCCGTGTCATGGAGGACGAAGTCATCGAAAAGGGTGCTAGGTTAACCGAAGGTTCGATCAACCCTCACGATATCCTAGAAATCCTCGGCCCTGATGCGGTTCAAGACTACATTACCCGTGAAGTGCAGAAGGTTTACCGCCTGCAGGGTGTAGATATCGATGACCGCCATATTGAAATCATCATCAAGCAGATGCTAGGCCGCGTCCGCATCACTGATGCTGGCGATTCCAAGCTTCTCCCAGGACAGATGGTCAACCGCCGCAAGGTGGAGATTGTCAACGCTGAACTGGAAGCTCAAGGCAAGCGCTTAGCCCAAGCGGAATACGTGCTCTTAGGCATCACTAAGGCTTCCATCGCTTCGGAATCCTTCCTCTCTGCCGCTTCCTTCCAGGAGACAACGAGAGTCTTAACCGACGCCTCTCTAAAGGGTAAGGTTGACCACTTGCGAGGTCTCAAGGAGAATATCATCATCGGTAAGCTGATTCCAGCTGGTACCGGTATGAAGGTCTATAACGAAACCGACATCGATTACGACGGTATGGATGAGGATCTTGCACGCCTAGAAGGCTTGAATGCTTTTGAAGATAGCGGGGAAGAAGTGATAGAGCAAATGACGGAAGCTGTTGAGCAAGAAAAGAGCAAGGCTTAGTCATCTACTCGTAAAAAGAAACATGAATCCGAGGGTAGCTTGTCTATCCTTGGATTTGTGTCTATCTGCCAGCCCTTAAAATCTTTGGCAAAAGAGCTTGAAGGCTTGACGGCAGAGGTAAAAATTGATAGTATAGATAAGGTTATGATTGGGGAGATATGCTCAATATCTCCTCTCTTTTAATCGAGAGTGAACCATTCAGTTGATAAAAAACTAATTAAGCAAGGAGGTGTAATATGCCAACAATTAACCAACTGATCCGTAAGGGAAGACACACTGAAAAGAAGAAATCAGGTACCCCAGCTTTAGGTTACAACTTCAATACCTTGAAGAACCAAGCGACTCCCGTTAAGAGTCCACAAAAGCGCGGTGTCTGTACGTCTGTTCGTACGGTAACTCCAAAGAAGCCTAACTCAGCGCTTCGTAAAGTTGCTCGTGTTCGTTTAACGAATGGTGCGGAAGTACTTTCTTATATTCCTGGAATCGGCCACAACCTACAAGAGCACAGTGTTGTTCTTATCCGTGGTGGACGTGTAAAGGACCTTCCTGGTGTACGTTACCACATTATCAGAGGGGCTTTAGATACGGCTGGTGTTTCTAACAGACAGCAAGGTCGTTCTAAGTACGGCGCCAAGAAAAGCGGAAACTAATTTTCCGAAAATCGCCGCTAGTTAAGTGCATATGTTAAGTAGTTTTTTATCAACTATTCTCATAGCACAGCAGCCTTTGAGTTTTATCAAAGAGGGTTGAGTACCCATAATCTACTTTATATGAGTAAGGAGGGAAGAAAGTGCCTAGAAAAGGTCATATTCCAAAAAGAGAGGTTATGCCGGACCCAAAGTATAATGATGTTGTCGTTGCGAAACTGATCAACTCAATTATGCTAGACGGCAAGAAAGGTATTGCACAAAAAATCGTGTATGGTGCCTTAGAATTAGCAGAAGGAAAAGTAGGACAAGACGGCTTGGAGATCTTCCAAAAAGCTGTGGCAAATATCATGCCAGTCCTAGAAGTAAAAGCAAGACGTGTTGGTGGTGCGACTTACCAAGTCCCCATGGAAGTACGTCCTGAGAGACGCCAAACACTTGCCCTGCGTTGGATGACATTATTTGCAAGACAACGTAGCGAAAAGACAATGATTGAGCGTTTAGGTAATGAGATTGTTGATGCGTTCAACAATACTGGAGCAAGCGTACGTCGTAAAGAAGAGATGCACCGCATGGCTGAGGCAAATAAGGCGTTTGCACATTATCGTTATTAACCTACAATGGAGGTTTTAAGTGGCTCAAGAAGCTTTAAAAGATATACGTAATATTGGCATCATGGCCCATATAGACGCGGGTAAAACAACCGTAACTGAGCGTATCTTATTCTATACCGGAAAAATCCATAAAATGGGAGACACTCATGATGGTGCTGCTCAGATGGACTGGATGGAACAAGAGCAAGAGCGTGGTATTACGATTGCATCAGCCGCAACGACTTGTTTCTGGAAGAGAGATAATCACACAACTCGCATCAACATCATCGACACACCAGGACACGTTGACTTCACGGTAGAAGTTGAACGTTCACTGCGTGTTCTTGATGGTGCCGTTGCATTATTCGATGCAAAGAGTGGTGTAGAGCCTCAATCAGAGACGGTATGGCGTCAAGCTGACAAGTATAAGGTTCCTCGCCTGTGCTTTATCAACAAGATGGATGCAACTGGCGCAGACTTCTTCATGGCAGTCGAAACAATTAAGAATAAGTTAAAGGCGAATGCAATTGCTATCCAATGTCCAATCGGAGCGGAAGACAAGTTCGAAGGTATCATCGACTTAACGACGATGAGAGCAGAGATTTATCACGACGAGCTAGGTCAAAACATTACTGATGAGGATGTCCCAGCAGAGTTAGCAGATAAGGCAGAAGAAATGCGCAACGCCCTTCTTGAGGAACTATCTGAGGTCGATGAAGACATCATGATGGCTTACCTTGAGGGTGAAGAAATCTCAGCTGAACAGATGAGAGCAGCTATCCGCAAGGGTGCTATCGAGAGAAAGATCTTCCCTGTTCTATGTGGTTCCGCTTACAAGAACCGCGGTGTCCAATTCCTTATTGACGCGGTTGTAGACTACCTGCCAAGCCCATTGGATGTACCTGCTATTGCTGGTGTTAGCACGCAAGATGCTGAAGTTGAAATTTATAGGAATGCTGATACAGAAGAGCCTTTTGCTGCATTAGCTTTCAAGATTGTAACCGATCCTTATGTTGGTAAGCTTTGTTACTTCCGTGTCTACTCTGGTAGACTGGAGACTGGTAACTACGTTTACAACTCAACAAAGGGTAAGCGCGAGCGTATCAGCCGTATCGTAGAGATGCACGCTAATAAGCGTAATGAGATTGATGAAGTCTCTGCTGGAGATATCGCTGCAGCAGTTGGTCTAAAAGACACAACTACTGGTGATACCCTCTGTGATCAAAGCAATCCAATTATTCTTGAAAACATGGAATTCCCTGATCCAGTTATCTCAGTTGCTATCGAACCAAAAACGAAAGCATCTCAAGATAAGATGGGTATTGCTCTATCTAAGTTGGCTGAAGAGGATCCAACCTTCAAGACATATACAAACGAAGAAACTGGTCAAACTATCATCGCTGGTATGGGTGAGCTTCACCTAGAGATTATCGTTGACCGCCTACTTCGTGAATTCAAGGTAGAAGCTAATGTTGGTAACCCACAAGTTTCTTACCGTGAGTCAATTACCACTGATAGCGAAGCACAAGGTAAGTTCGTTCGCCAATCTGGTGGTTCTGGTCAATACGGTGATGTCCGTATCCGCATTCGCCCGGGTGAACCAGGAACAGGCATCATTATCAACAACAAGATTGTTGGTGGTGCAATTCCTAAGGAATTCATCGGCCCAGCTACTCAAGGTATTGAAGAGGCTTGCTCAACAGGTCCAATCGCTGGCTACCCAGTCCTTGATGTTGAAGTTGATATTTATGATGGTTCTTACCATGATGTTGACTCTTCAGAGATTGCCTTTAAGATTGCCGGTTCTATGGCAATGAAGGAAGCGCTATCTCGAGCTAACCCAGCCCTACTCGAACCTATGCAAAAAGTTGAGATTGTTACTCCAGAGGAGTACCTCGGCGATGTTATGGGTGATGTTAGTTCAAGACGTGGACGCATTGATCAAATGAATACTCGCGAGGGTGTACAAATTGTAGATGCTTTCATTCCACTATCTGAAATGTTTGGTTATGCAACCGACCTTCGTTCAAAGACTCAAGGTCGTGCAACATATTCAATGCAATTCGATCACTATGAGCCAGTTCCAGCTAGCATCAGTGAAGAAGTGGCAGCAAAAAGACAAAAGTAAGCTTAAGTTTCAAGAAAGAGAATAAGTAAAATACTAGGAGGCTAATGAAATGGCAAAAGGTAAATTTGAACGTAATAAGCCACACGTTAACATTGGTACTTTA
>CAYFUF010000007.1:0-54751 GCA_964346245.1 uncultured Peptoniphilaceae bacterium
GTAGAGCATCGCCTTGCCAAGGCGAGGGTCGCGAGTTCGAATCTCGTCTGCCGCTTTTTATGCGGGTGTAGCTCAGTGGTAGAGCTCCAGCCTTCCAAGCTGGCTACGAGGGTTCGATTCCCTTCACCCGCTTTTGTCATATGTACCATTAGCTCAGCTGGATAGAGCGTCTGGCTACGGACCAGAAGGTCTGGGGTTCGAATCCTCAATGGTACGGACAAGTAAAGCCTGTAAACCTAGTGTTTACAGGCTTTTTTAATGCTTATATTTAATCTTTGCCATTAAGGTTAAATATGACCATGTTGCAAAAAATTAAGGAGGAAACATGTCAATTAACAAGAGAAAAATCACTAAGATTGGGATTCAATGCAGCTGTACAGGCTCTAGAGAGTCAACAGGTGGATGCCGTTATGGCAGCAATGGGAGTTACAGAGGAGAGGGAACAATCCTTGATGAAGGTGCTAGCTCAGGAGGGAATGACCATGGTTGTTGTTACTCATGAGATGGGCTTTGCAAGAGAAATGGGCGACCGTGTCGTCTTTATGGATGAGGGTGATATCGTCGAAAATGACGTGCCAGAAGTTATCTTTGATAACCCCAAAGAAGAAAGAACAAAGGCCTTTCTCGACAAGGTCTTATAGAAAAGAAAATCCCAGTAATTGGCCGGTTGCCAATTGCTGGGATTCTATCTTTAATGGGGTTGAGCTTCCATGGGGTCCCAGAAGAAGATGAGGACATCGATATCTCCTGTGGAAATAGCAGCCCCAATTTGTTGGTCTCCACCTAAGGGACCGGAGGTGAAAGACTTGATATCTAACTTGTATTGCTCTCGGATTATGGTGGATGTCGTACCAGTTCCACAGAGCTCGTGCTTTCTTAGTGTTTCAATGTGCTTTGCCATCCAAGCGAAAAGCTCTGTTTTCTTACCATCATGGGCAACGAGGGCAATCCGCTTTCTTTTCGGTAGTTTTACTTTTACTAAAGGTTTTTTCATAAGTTCACCTTTATTGGCCATTCAAAGACTTCATCATCAGGTCTGCAAAGGCAAGTATGCCCGAAGAGTTAACATGTGTCAAATCATCGGCTAGATAATCCGGATTTGAGCCAGCAACGGTATACCAATCAATCAGTTTGTACTGAGGGTGCTTGTTGACATAACTTGCGAGTGCATCATTTACGGATTTTTCCCAATCTTTTGGCACCTTGGTGTTGATAAAATAGATGTCGCTATTAGGGAAAGGTTCCACTAAAGCATCTAAGTGGTGTTCTTCAAAGATACCGTTGGTGCCAAGTTGATAAACAATAGCCGTTGATGATGAATCATAGTGGGCATAAGACCGGGCGATATCTTGGGATTGATAGAGTTGACGTCCTACTTCGCCATCCGCAATCAGCTGAGGTATGCGCGTTTGCATTGTCCCACTGACGCCTAAGGTTAATGAATCACCGATCAGTATGACCGTATCGTAGGGGACGGTGGTTGGTATTTCTTCAAGATTCTCTTCCGGAGCCTGTTCCACGGTTGCATCTGAGGATTGTTCGATCGTTTCATCTAGGGTTTGTTCGGATGGTGCTTCTTCCACATTGGATTCTACGATGTGATCAGGGGCGCTACTAGATGTTGCTAGTATGGCGAGCTTGTTTAATAGCTGTCTATGGGAATCAAGGTTTAGCTCATCTGCGTTGGGCAAAGAGGAATTCTTGTCATCGGCAAGGATACTGCTCTCATCGATTGGCCGAGTTTCTTCTGTCTCCCTGGTGACTACCAAATTCTTGGTTTGCTCGTAAATAGGAATCTCTTGGTTTTGCTCTTCCTTCGTCGCATTATTAGCTACTGAGAAGGTGGCCATGATGATTAAGCCCAAACTAAAGCTTATAAAACTCTTCCGAAACATTTTATCCTTAGTATAGTAGAGCAGTCTTTCTTTAGTAAAGATAGATTTAGTTAGTAATCTGTTTGACTTCTTCTCTAGCCAATCATAGGAGAATTTCGTCAACAGGGCGATAACGACTATACGAATAAGTACAAAGAATAGATTGGGCTGGCTGACTTCAGATGGTAGCTTAGTTAGCGCCAAAACGGGGAAGTGCCAGAGGTAAAGTGAGTAGGAGTGACTGGATATCATCTGAACGATGCGATTTTTATAGGCGAAATTTAGCGCTGAACCATTTTTACCTACGCTGATGACGAGTAAGGCTGCTAACAGAGCAATCGCGAAGAAACCTCCTTTGTAGAGTCCTAGGGAGTATTCGGAGAGCATAGCCATCAAAACGAGGTAAATGAGTAAACTCAAACCAGCCATGATAGTTAAGTTCTTCTTATACTTACCATCTACGGCTTTTAGTAGGCTTGCTTTTGGAACTAGGCTGGCGAGAAGCGCACCCAACATAGGGGTAAAAAGTCTCGTATCGGTACCGTAATAGACGCGGCTTATCTTGTCGATATCGTAGATGAACAGGTGAAGACATAGGGAAATCACTATGGTTATTAGGAAAAATATCTGGGCATACTTTCTTCTCTGATGAATACTAGAAGTGCTCTTTTTTATCAGGTAAATTGCTATAGTAAAAATCAAAAAGAACTGCTCGGTAACACCTAAATACCAGAGGTGTTTGAAGGGACTGGTGTTGAAACTATTGAAGTAATCAACTTTCTTGATGATGAACCACCAGTTGCCGACGTTAAATATCGAAGCAATTCCGTCCGATATACTTAAGAGAAATAGTGAACGGTTAAAGATAAGCATATAGATAAGCACAATTAAAACAAGAAATATCAAGGGAGTCAGTATACGCTTAGCTCGTTTCAGGAGATTATTCTTCAACGTGGTAAGTGACGGTTTTTCTCCAAGTGTTTCAAAGGCGGAAGAAGCTACTAAGTAGCCAGTTAACAAAAGAAATAGGTCAACTCCAAGAAAGCCACCAGAAAAAGTGCCTTGATCGATATGGAAAAACAGTATGGCAAGTATGGCTAAGCATCGTAAAAAATCGAAACCATAGATATGCTTGTTGTTATATGAAACTTGGCGTATCATCTTATTCCTCTTCTGCCAAATAGGGCTATTGCTTAATTATGAACAGTAGTGCTATTAGATAATTATAACGCTAAAGCGCCTATCTAACAATGATTACTGGTTGAAACAGATGATATTGTGAAGACAATTTAACACATAAAGAACAGAAAAGTCTCTAGAAAGTTGAATACTTTATGATATACTAATAGAACATTTAGGGAGGGGGGCTCAGTATGAATGAAAATCTGGAATATATTGAGAAAGAATTAGAGTATAGTTTTTTATATAACAACGATTCTGATTCAATGCACCTACTCCTATCAATATTAGACCACCGTCATAAGTATAATAATCTTCGGCCACAATATATGTTGATGAAGAAGCTTTCAACGTCACTTAAGAGAGCCATTTATTTACGTAAGGATAGGGAATCGGTCATTCGGGCGTTGAAAAAGCTGGTTAATGATGATATCAATCGTATTGAGCTTGCTGTCGTTGTTGAGGTATATGCCAAGGGCCTAGTTGACCATGATTGGATCAACCGTGTAGAGAGACTAGCTTTAGAAGAATTCTCCGTAGAGGAGCTTTGCCAAATGAGCACCCTCTATCAGAAATCGAAAGCTGGCAAGGCGATGGGCATGAAGTCTCAAATATTTCATGACCTGAAGATTGCTACAGACGGTTTTAAAGAGTTAAAGAAACTGACAACCATTTACTGTCGGGAAGTGCTTAAGAAAAAAATCTACCGACTAAATGATTATATGGACAAACAAATCGTGCTCGATTTTGATAACCTCCAGAACTTAAAATTGGAAGAAAATAATCTGACGATTAGAGACCTGAACCATATATATAACAAAGTCAATAAATACTTGTACAATAACATCACGAAAGTGTACAAGGAATCCTATTGGAATGGAATCAATGACGCTGTATTGGAAAGGTATTCCGGATGATTATTTTAGGTATCGACCCCGGAATTGCCCTTGTCGGATACGGCGTTATTTCTTTTGATGGCAACAAGATTCGTTGTCTAGAATATGGTTGCATCGAAACCAAAGCGAACACACCGATTACGGATAGATTGGCTATCATACACCAGGAACTGGATCAGATAATCAAGGAGTTCCAACCAGATGAGATTGCTTTTGAAGAACTCTTCTTTTATCAGAACAAGACCACAGCAATTATGGTCGCTCAAGCGAGAGGGGTGGAAGTTCTAACAGCAATCGAGAATGACATACCGGTCTATGAATATACTCCTTTGCAGATTAAACAGACGATAACGGGTTATGGAAGGGCAACTAAAGATCAGATGCAAAGGTCGGTCCAAGGTTTACTGCGCTTGAATGATATCCCTAAACCGGACGATGCAGCTGACGGCCTAGCTGTTGCTATTTGTCATGCCTTTGGTCAACGGTTTAAAGAAGAGAATTTGATGAGGTAGTTATGTATTCTTATATCATTGGTGAAGTTACTCGAATAGATAATGATAGCATTATCCTCGAGAACAATGGAATAGGCTACCAACTTGCGACATCGCTCATGACGATGTCGTATTTTCAAGTTGGAGAGACCTACAAGGTATATACCAAGTTTATCGTGAGAGAAGATATTCAGGAGCTCTATGGTTTCTATGAGGAAGAAGAGCGAGAGATGTTTGAGCTTCTAACGAAGGTGTCTACTATAGGTCCAAAATCGGCTATGGCCATCCTATCGACACTCACAGTGGGGCAGATACAGCAAGCTGTTATTAATGCCGACATAACGGCCCTATCGCGTGCGCCTGGAGTTGGGAAGAAAACAGCCAGTCGGATTGCTTTAGAACTTGTCGATACCATAAAGAAGATGGATATTGTACCTTTGGTCGATAAGGGTTCGCCAGCGACAAGCAGTAGCGAGTGGCAAGTTGCCCTCGACGCCTTGACCAATCTTGGTTATGTGAGAAATGAGGCGGAGAAGGCGCTGGCATCTCTAGATAAAGAAAATATGACCTTGGAAGAGATGATCAAAGCCGCTTTACGTAAGTTATAGGAGGCAATATGGAAAGCAATCGACACCGTATCGTCGGATCGGCTGAACAAATTGATGATAAAGATGAAGTCACTTTACGTCCTAAATGGCTGAATGAATACATCGGTCAGGAGAAGACAAAAGAAAAGTTGAGAATCTTTATCGAAGCTGCTAAACAACGAAATGATTCTTTAGATCACGTCCTCCTTTCTGGCCCTCCAGGCTTGGGGAAGACGACTCTGGCAACGATTATTGCTAACGAGATGGGATCCAACTTAAAGATAACTTCAGGCCCTGCTATCGAAAGGCAAGGTGATTTAGCCAGCATTCTGACCAATCTTCAAGCTGGTGACGTCCTTTTTATCGATGAGATTCATCGGATGAATAGGAGCATAGAGGAAATTCTCTATTCGTCAATGGAAGATTTTGCCCTGGACATTATGGTTGGAAAGGGGACGACCGCCCAGAGTTTACGTCTAGACTTGGAATCCTTTACTTTGATTGGTGCGACAACTAGGGCAGGTATGTTAAGCTCACCCTTACGCGACCGGTTTGGCGTCATGATGACTTTTGAAATGTACACGGAAGAGGAACTGGCAAAGATTGTCAGACGGTCTGCCGAAATCTTAGGGGTAGCTATTGATGAAGATTCTGCTCTTGAAATTGGCTCCAGATCTAGAGGAACTCCTCGAGTGGCTAACCGCCTGCTTAGAAGGGTAAGAGATTATGCCGAAGTCCGTGCAGATGGTAGCATAACCGTAGATGTCGCTAGAGATGCCTTAGAGATGCTAGAAGTTGATGAATTGGGTTTGGATAAGGATGACCAAAAGGTCGTAGAGATTATTGCCCGAAATTTCAATGGCGGCCCTGTTGGCATTGATACGATTGCCGCATCAACTGGTGAAGAGAGTGTTACCATTGAAGATGTTATTGAGCCCTACTTGTTACAGATTGGTTTTTTAACAAGGACCCCAAGAGGAAGAATGCTCACTGATCTTGCTTATTCGCATTATGGCTTAAAAAGAAAATAGGAATTCTTCATAGAAGTAAAGAATGGACTGAGAAACGGAAGTATATGATGAGAACAGATGATTTCGATTTTGACCTGGATGAGTCGTTAATAGCGCAGCATCCAGTTGAAGATAGAGTTAGCTGTAGACTGATGGTCGTTGATAAGAAGACCGGAAGCCTAGAGCATGACCACTTTTATAACATAATAGACTATTTAAAACCCAACGACCTGTTAATTATGAATGATACCAAGGTAATTCCTGCCCGACTTTTTGGCCATAGACCTGGACACGAAGAGAAGATTGAGGTTCTCTTGCTTCAACATACAGAGAATAATAGATGGAAATCGCTCGTTAAACCTGGCAGGAAGATGAAAGTTGGTCAAGAGATTGTATTCTCCGATGAATTAGCTGCTAAAGTGGTTGATATCCTAGAGGATGGACAACGTCTGGTTGAGCTCATCTATGATGGCGTATTCGAGGAAATATTGGACCGCTTGGGTAACATGCCTCTACCACCATATATTACGGAGGAACTAGAGAACAAGGAAGATTACCAGACCGTGTATGCCAAGGTCTCTGGCTCAGCTGCTGCACCTACAGCGGGTTTACACTTTACTGATGAATTGCTCGATGCAATTAGAAATAAGGGGGTAAAGACTGCCTTTCTAACGCTTCATGTAGGTTTAGGCACCTTCCGTCCAGTCAAAGAAGAGAATATCGAGAATCACCTCATGCATTCCGAGTTCTACGTACTGCCTGAAGAGACTGCTCAGCTAATCAATGAGACGAAGGAAAAAGGCGGTAGGGTGATCAGTGTAGGCACAACCTCCACCAGGACTTTGGAAAGTGTCTACCGCAAAAATCACTGCATAAAGGCTGACACTGGTTGGACGGATATCTTTATTTATCCTGGTTACGAATACAAAGTGATTGATGGGATAATCACTAATTTCCATTTACCAAAATCTACTTTGATTATGATGATTTCTGCATTTGTGGGCAGGGAAGAAATACTAAATGCCTATAAGGTAGCTAATGATATGCGCTATCGCTTCTTCAGTTTTGGAGATGCCATGCTCATCATAGATAGGAGTTAGAATGAGTGCGATCCATTTCGAGTTAGAACATGTCTCTAGTGATTCTGGTGCGAGAGCAGGCACAATCCACACGCCACATGGTTCTATAAAGACCCCTGTCTTCATGCCAGTAGGGACAAAAGCAACGGTGAAGACGATGACTCCAGAAGAGCTTGAAGATATAGGTGCTCAGATCATCTTGGGTAACACCTACCACCTCTATTTGAGGCCGGGTCAAGAAATTATGAGAGCTGCTGGAGGCCTCCATAAATTCATGAATTGGAATAAGCCGATATTAACTGATTCTGGTGGATTCCAAGTCTTCAGCTTGACGGATAATCGAAAGATCGATGAGGATGGGGTAACCTTCCGTTCTCACATTGACGGTTCAGAACATTTTATCAGCCCAGAAAAATCAATCCAGATACAAAAGGATTTGGGATCGGATATTATGATGGCTTTCGATGAATGTGTCTCCTATCCTGCTGATTATGATTATACGAAGAGCTCCATGGAGAGGACCATTCGCTGGTTAGACCGTTGTGTTGACGAAGCTAACAATGAAAACCAAGCACTCTTTGGCATCGTTCAGGGGGGCTTTTATGAAGATTTGCGGGAAATATCTGCTAAGGAGACTGTTGCAAGGGACTTGCCAGGCTACGCGATAGGTGGCATCAGTGTTGGAGAGCCGAAAGAAGAGTTTATTCGAATCTTGAAATATACCACCCCATTTTTGCCTGAAAATAAGCCTCGCTATAATATGGGTATCGGGACGCCAGATTATCTGTTTGAGTCCGTCCAATATGGCATCGATATGGCTGACTGCGTGCTTCCGACCAGAGTTGCTCGAAACGGCCTCGGCATGACAGCAAACGGTAAAGTGAACATCCGCAATGCCAAACACCGTTTGGATTTCACGCCCTTAGATGAAGAGTGCGATTGCTATTGCTGCAAGAACTACAGCAAGGCCTATTTGCGCCACCTGTTTAGTGTCAATGAAATACTGGGCGCCCGTTTGCTTACCATCCATAATCTCTACTTCTTAACGAAAATGATGGAAGAGATGAGACAGGCAATTTTTGAAGATCGCTTCCTTGCCTATAAAGAGGAGTTTCTACAAAAGTATGAAGGTTAAGCTGTTTTAGTTCAGCAAATTATATGTTACTATAGATAAAGAATAATCGAGGAGGTAGATATGCCAGTACAATCACTGATCATGATGGTTGCCCTATTCGCCATTATGTATTTTCTGATGATTAGACCACAAAAGAAGAAGATGGAAGAAGCGAACAAAATGCGCTCCGAAATGAAGATTGGCGACAGAATCGTTACAGTAGGCGGTATTCGTGGTAAAGTTACCAATATTACTGATGATTCTTTCGAGATTGAAACGGGAAGTGACTTCCAACGCATAGAGTTCTTAAAACAAGCTTTATCCTACATTGTTACGCCGGTTTCTGGTCACGAAGAAATTGCTATTGAGGAAGAAGTAGATAACGAATCAACCATTGAATTTGTTGATGATGAGGAAGATACAGAAGAACGCTATTAAACGAAGAGAAGAGATGGAGGTTGTCCATCTCTTTTTCAATAGAGGAAAATATGAATTGGTTTATAAAATATAAGAAAGATAATCATGCTGCATTACAACAAGTTGAGGGGCTGTCCGCTTTGGATCGAATCTTGCTCGCCAACCGTAATATAGCAAGCGCTGAGGAAGCTGAACGCTTTCTAAATCCCGTTGTAGAGAATATGCATGATCCTTTTTTGTTTAAGGATATGCATACAGCTATAGACCTTATCATGGAAGTACTCTCTAGTGAAGAGCGCATTCGAATTGTTGGCGACTACGACCAAGACGGGGTAGCCGCAACGACGATATTGGTGAAAGGGCTGAGAGAATTTGCCCAAGATATGGGACGGGATCCGCTAACTAGTGTAGATTATACAATTCCTGATCGAATTGAAGATGGCTATGGCATTAATAAGAAAATCATAAAAGAAGCAGCAGCTGATGGGGTAGGCCTCATCATTACCTGCGACAATGGTATAGGGGCGTTTGATGCGGTTACTTATGCCAAAGAACTTGGGCTAGCCATCATTATTACGGATCATCACCAGCTGGTACAAGTAGAAGGGGAAGAAGTGTTGCCAGATGCTGATGCAGTCCTTAACCCCCATAGCCTAGATTCAGGTTATCCTTTTGCTGAATTGTGTGGTGCTGGTGTAGCCTATAAGTTAATACAGGCGCTTTTTGCATCCATCGGCATGACAGCTGAGGAAACTCTGCCTTTAATCCAGTTTGCTGCTTTAGGTACGATTTGCGATGTAGTTCCTTTAGTGGGTGAGAATCGAATTATCGCAAAACTTGGTTTGGAGGAGCTGAATAAGAGACCTAATCAGGGCGTTAGGTTACTGCTTGATCTCAATAGTTGGGAAAAAGAAGTCTCGGTCTATACCGTGGGATTCATTATTGGACCCTGCATAAACGCTTCCGGACGCTTATTTACAGCCCGTCTTGGCGTAGAACTTTTCCTGGAGGAAGATTACGATACGGCTTTAGCTTATGGAGAAGAGTTGGTTACCTTAAATGAAGAGAGAAAGGAGATGACAAGACTTGGCACTGAATTGGCTCTAGCTGAGGCAGAACGGTATGAAGAAGACAACATTCTCTTACTCTATATTCCTGAGGCACATGAATCGATATGTGGTTTAATTGCAGGCAGAGTAAAGGAGAATTTCTACAAACCAACCTTAGTATTCACTGATGCGCAAGATTCAGACAAGCAGAATGTCTTGAAGGGGTCTGGAAGGAGTATCGAATCCTACAATATGTTCCAAGAGCTCGACCGCTTCAGAGACCAATATATCAGTTTTGGGGGCCATGAGATGGCTTGCGGCATCAGCATAGTTAAAGATTATCTGGCTGATTTGCGGAAATCTTTAAATGAAAGCGAGTCCTTAACAGCAAAGGATCTAACGCCTTTCATCGAATTTGATATGCCTTTAGATTTTGATCGATTGGATATGTTCTTATTGAAAAACATTGACCGGTTTGCACCTTTCGGTAAAGATAATCCTAACCCTAGTTTTGCAGCAAAGTTTTGCAACGTGAGAAGGCTTAGACTTGTGGGACAGAAAAAGAATGTGCTTCAAGTAGAGTTAGAACAGAAAGGACGCAGGTTCCAGGCGGTCCTCTTCCAAGGAGATGAAAAACTGGAGGAGTTGAAAGCCCTCGATCAAAGTGGGGTTGTGGAAGAAACGTTAGCTGGGCGTGAAAGCGGTCTTCAATTGGACATTGTGTTCCGTCCAGAACTCAATGAATTTAGGGGAAATACTAGTATTCAATTGCGCCTAATTGATATACGCTTATCCAGAAGATAATCCTTAGACAAATGAAGGGCAAAAAGCCCTCAAATCATGATTTCTGAGAATTGAACCCAGTCTCAATTACGTGTTATAATAATCTTTATCAATTGAATTTGCTAACAAGGTGAAAGGGAAAGGAGGCAACGATGACTATTGATCAATTAATTCAAAACATTCTATCTTATAATCCTAATGCAGACGTGGATTTGATTAAGAAGGCGTATCATTATGCAGAGGTTGGTCATGAAGGTCAAAAGAGGAATTCAGGTGAACCTTATATTATCCATCCTCTTCATGTTGCCATGATTCTTTCTGAACTCAAGATGGACGACGCAACAATTTGTGCCGGACTCTTGCACGATATACTAGAAGATACGGAAGTTTCTTATGAGAAAATGGTCGAGGACTTTGGCGAGGAGATTACCATCCTTGTTGATGGTGTGACCAAACTGAAACAGATTCAGGAAAAGTCGAAATTCGAAAACCAGGTCGATAATTATCGGAAGATGGTTATGGCTATGGCCAACGATATCCGCGTAATTATTATCAAGTTAGCTGACCGACTTCATAATTTGCGCACACTAGATTACAAGGAAAGAAACAAGCAAATTGAGAAGGCAAGGGAAACTTTAGAAATCTATGTTCCGATTGCCCACCGTCTTGGTATTTATAAGATTAAGTCAGAACTGGAAGACTTGTGTCTTAAATTCCTTGAACCTGAAGCCTATTATGAAATTGCCAACCTAGTCAATAAGAAGTTGACAGAAAGAGAAGATTACATCCAGCAGATTATCGTTGAGCTCGGTGAGAAGCTGGAAGATTTTAATATCACCTACGACATTTCGGGCCGACCCAAAAGCTTATATTCTATCTATAAGAAAATGTACCAGCAGAATAAAGCCTTTGACCAAATCTTTGACATGACAGCGATACGAGTCTTAGTGGATTCCGTTAAGGACTGTTATTCCGTTCTAGGTATCGTTCACACACTGTGGAAGCCTATCCCAAAACGGTTCAAAGATTATATTGCTATGCCCAAACCTAATATGTATCAGTCCCTTCATACGACGGTAATCGGTCCCAAAGGGGAAACCTTTGAAGTGCAGATTCGTACATGGGAAATGCACCAGACAGCAGAATATGGTATTGCTGCTCATTGGAACTATAAAGAAGGTAAGTCCAAGAAAACTGAATTTGATGAGAAGCTAACCTGGATTCGTCAACTGATGGAATGGCAGCAAAACACGACAGATTCTGATGAGTTTCTAGAAACCTTGAAGGGCGACTTCTTTTCAGGAGAGGTCTACGTGTTCTCTCCAAATGGTGATGTCATCAACTTACCAAGAGGATCGACGCCGATAGATTTTGCCTATCGTATTCACTCCGGGGTAGGAAACTCTTGCGTTGGGGCGAAAGTTGACGGTCGCCTTGTGCCTTTAGATCACATACTTGAGAATGGAAATATTATTGAAATCCTTACCTCAAAGAATTCTACGGGTCCATCTAGGGACTGGTTAAAAATCGCCAAGAGCAATCAAGCAAAGACAAAGATTAAACAGTTTTTTAAGCATGCTAAACGTTCTGAGAATATTGAATCTGGTCGAGAGCTGATTGAGCGAGACTTGAAAAAGGATGGCTACCGAACATCCGAAGTGATGAAAGAAGAATGGCTAGAAAACATCTGTGAACGGATGAGTTTTTCTTCATTAGATGACATGTTTGCAGCCGTTGGCTACGGTTCTACCTCTATTTCCTCTATCAGTACTAAGTTAAAGGAATTATTCCGAGAGTATAAGATCAAATTAAAAGAGGAAAAACTGCTTTCAACAGGCGGAAAAGATGAAGGAAAAGTGAAAGCCCGCCTCTATACGCAGAAGCTAAACGATGAGGCTGTCCGTGTGAAAGGCGAGGGGATCGAAAACTTAGAGATAAAGTATGCCCAATGCTGCTCTCCAGTTCAGGGCGACCAGATTGTTGGCTTTATCACCAAGGGTAGAGGCATCTCTATACACCGGAAGAATTGTGTTAATATCGTCAATACTAATGCCCCTGAGCGATTAATTGAAGTCGAGTGGGCCCTAGATAGTGGATCCAAGTTCTACGCTACTATACAAGTTTTGGCTGTTGACCGGTCCGGCTACTTAGCGTCCTTAGCTGAATTGATTTCGAAAATGGAAATCAACGTTGCGAGCTTGAATGCTAAGCCCAATGAAGATCAAACATCACGTCTTATGGTTACGGTAGAGGTCAACAACTCAGACGAGCTCAATGATTTAATGACTCGGATTAACCGGATGCCTGAAACCATTGATGTATATCGAATGAAGAATTAAGACGAGGTAATTATGGAAATTATTCAAGAAATTACAAGCAAGTTTCAAACAAATGTTTACCTGCTTTTTGATGACGAGTCCAAGCGAGCGGTGATGATTGATCCAGGCGAGAAAGTACCTGAGATTGAGCGAATTATTGAAGAAAAGGGCTTAAAAGTGGAAAGGATTTTGCTGACGCATGGCCACATGGACCACATCAGTGAAGTAGAGTTTTATCAAGATAAGTATGGGGCAAAGGTTGGTGCCTATGAAAAAGAGAAGGACTTTTTATTAGATCCCGCTTTGAATTTGACAAGGACAATGAAACCAGTCTCATTGACCTGCGATGAGTATTACAGCGAAGGCGATACCGTCGAGCCTTTCGGTATTAAGGTTATACCAACGCCTGGGCACACGGAAGGCTCATGCTCTTACCTGGTTGGAGACACGTTATTTGCAGGAGATACCCTCTTCTATCAATCCGTTGGGCGGTGGGATCTTCCTATGGGTAATTTAGCCCATCTTATGTCAACGCTTGAGATGATTTTAGCGCCTGAAAATGAATGGCTTGTCTATCCAGGACACGGACAAGCAACAGACACCACCTATGAACGGTTAACTAATCCGTTTTCACCTTACCAGTAGGAGAATATTTAAAATGGAATCTTTACAAGGAATGAAAAGAAGTCATTATTGCGGCACTTTACGTGAAGGTCATATAGGACAGACCGTTACACTCATGGGATGGGCGCAAAAAACAAGAGATTTAGGTTCTTTGGAGTTTATTGATTTGCGTGATAGGACAGGTATTGCCCAACTTGTTTTCAATGAAGAAACGGATAAGAATTTATATGATAAATCAAAGACGGTTAGACAAGAGTATGTTATCGCGGTCGTCGGAGAAGTCGTGGAGCGACAATCAAAGAATCCTGATTTAGCTACTGGTGATATCGAAGTGATTTGTCGTGAGCTTCGTGTTTTGGACACAGCCAAGACACCACCTATTTACATTAAAGATGATGATAATGTTAAAGAAGAAATGCGTTTAAAGTACCGCTACCTCGATCTGCGCAAACAGACTATGCAGAATATGTTGAAAGATAGGGCAAAGATTACCAGTCTCTTTCGGCATTTCTTAGAAGAGCATGGTTTCATCGATGTGGAGACGCCTTTCTTAGGCAAGCCTACCCCTGAAGGAGCAAGAGACTACTTAGTTCCCTCCCGCGTTAATGAAGGACAGTTTTATGCTTTGCCTCAGAGCCCTCAGCTCATGAAGCAGCTGCTTATGATTGGCGGAACAGACCGATACTATCAGGTTGCCCGTTGCTTCCGCGATGAGGACTTGCGCGCCAATAGACAGCCAGAGTTTACTCAAGTCGATATTGAGATGTCCTTCGTCGAGATGGAAGATGTTATCGAGATGAATGAAGAGCTGATTTCCTATGTTTTCAAAGAGTTTAAGGGTATTGAATTAGAAAGACCATTCGAACGAATCAGTTATCAGGAAGCAATGTCTAGGTATGGATCAGACAAGCCAGACCTTCGTTATGGTTATGAGATCCATGATGTCAGTGGCTTAGCTGAGACTACGGATTTTGATCTCTTCACGAATGCTGTCAACGGAGGAGACCGGATAAAAGCGATTAACTTCAACGGCTTAGCTCCAGCCTATTCAAGAAAGAAGCTGGATAAGTTGATAAAAACAGCTAAGGGAATAGGCGCTAGCGGCTTGCTTTGGGCTAAGCTTGAGAATGGCGAGTTTAGTTCTAGCTTTAACAAGTTCGTTACTGACGATCTAATCGCTTTTTTAGAAAAAGAAATTAAAATGGGTGACAATGACCTTGTTCTAATGATTATTGGGGAAGAAAATACCACATTAGAGCAAATGGGCATGCTCAGAATTGAAGTAGCCAATGAGCATGTCGTCTTTAATGAGGATGATTATGCCATCACATGGGTAGTGGATTTTCCTATGTTTGAATATTCTGAAGAAGAAGATAGGTACGTAGCAAAGCATCATCCTTTCACTAAACCTCTTCTTGAAGATATCGACAAACTTGAATCTGAGCCTGAGGCTGTACGTGCCCAAGCCTACGATATCGTCATCAATGGAAACGAGGCGGGTGGAGGTTCCATTCGTATCAATAATGAAGATCTACAAAAAAGAGTCTTTAAGCTCTTGCAATTGAGTGATGATGACATTACTAACCGATTCGGTTTCTTTACCGAAGCCCTCCAGTATGGTACACCTCCACACGGAGGCATTGCTTATGGTCTTGATCGCTTTGTCATGCAGCTCTTGAACAAGGAGAACATCAAAGACATCATCGCTTTCCCCAAGACTCAATCCGCAACTGATTTATTAACGGAAGCGCCCACAACAGTTACTACTGAACAACTGGAAGAACTTCATATCTCACTACGAGATAGTGATTAGAAATGTAGATAGGAGGATCTATGAGAACGAAAGGTTTAGTAATCAGCAATGCCAATAATAAAAGCGAAATCTTAGTCTATCGATCCGAAGCCTGTGGTAGCTGCTCCAGCTGTGGTGGCTGCGGTGATGCAACACCATCAACTGTCTGGATAGAGAACAGTTTGGGTGCTGAACCTGGTCAGATGGTTATCGTCGAGATGGATAATGCTGCCTTTATCAAAAATACACTAAAGATGTACTTTATTCCTATGTTGATGTTCGTTGTCGGCTTACTCGTGACCCACTTTATTCAACAGTCTATGGGTAAGGTGAATGAAGTCATTACCTTGGTTGGTGGTCTGATCACCATGTCCATATTTATCCTATTGGGCAAGTTTATTGATAGGAAAGCTGAAGATGAATTAGCACTTAAGATGATACGGGTGCAATCAATCGAAGAAACCATACAAGTACAGTAATAAGAAAGTACAACATTCGTCATAGACAAATGTTGTATTTCCACGTCTAGGAGGAGTTAAGCATGCAAAGAGATTGGCTACAAGCAGAAGATCTTGCGATTTTCAATCTGATTGAAGAAGAGACCAAGAGGCAGGAAGAGCACTTAGAGCTTATTGCATCAGAAAACTTTGTATCGAAAGCTGTGATGGAGGCGATGGGTTCATCCCTAACGAACAAGTATGCAGAAGGCTACCCCGGTGCTCGATATTATGGGGGATGTGAAGTGGTTGATGAAGTCGAAAGAATCGCTATCGATCGCTTAAAGAAATTATTCACAGCTGACCATGCCAATGTACAGCCTCATTCGGGTTCAAATGCCAATATGGCCGTTTTTTTAGCCTGCTTGAAACCTGGTGACAGGGTCTTGAGCATGGAACTAACTCAGGGAGGACACCTAAGCCACGGTTCAAAAGCTAATATCTCAGGCAAGTACTTTGAGTTTCATCACTATGGTCTTGACCCCGAAACGGAACAAATCGACTACGATGAAGTGATGAGAATTGCCAAGGAGGTCAAGCCTAAGCTGATCATTGCTGGAGCCAGTGCTTATGCAAGGTCTATAGATTTCAGCAAGTTTCGTGTCATCGCAGATGAAGTGGACGCTTTGCTGTTAGTCGATATGGCCCACATTGCGGGCCTTGTCGCTGCTGGAGTCCACCAAAGTCCCGTTCCCTATGCCGATTTTGTTACTTCGACGACGCACAAAACCATGCGGGGACCACGTGGTGCCTTTATCTTGTGTCCACAGAAGTGGCAAAAGAAGATTGACAGTGCTGTATTTCCTGGTCTTCAGGGCGGCCCTTTGATGCATGTCATCGCAGCAAAGGCGGTATCTTTTGGAGAAGCTTTAACTAATGAGTTTGTGGATTACCAAAAACAGGTGGTCCAAAACGCCAAAGTGATGAGTCAAGTCTTTAATGAGGAAAAGATTCGGATGATTTCCAAAGGTACGGATAATCACCTTATCTTGTTGGATGTGAGTTCTGTTGGGTGTACGGGCAAGGAAGCGGAGAGCTTATTAGGTGAGGCAAATATCACCAGCAACAAGAATTCTATTCCTAATGATCCTCTGGGCGTACGTGTAACATCTGGTATTCGCCTTGGCACACCTGCGATAACGAGCAGGGGGATGAAAGCCAACGAAGCACGATTCATTGCAACGCTAATCAGCGATGTGCTAAAGAAAAGAAGAAGTGTCGAAGATGTTAAAAAAGACGTCCTCGATTTATGTGAAAGATTTCCTTTGTATAAAGACAAAGAGTAGGAAAGAGGTCGCCATGGCGAGACCCATTGTTAGTATTATTGGAAAACCGAATGTCGGTAAATCGACTCTATTTAACAAACTGGTAGGAAAGAGGATATCCATAACTGAAGATACACCAGGGGTTACAAGGGATCGATTATACCAGGAAGTTGAGTGGCAGAATCAATACTTCATGCTGATGGATACTGGTGGTTTGGAGGTGAATAGTGAGGATGTCTTTGCTTCCCAGATTGAGGTCCAAGTAGATATCGCTTTAGAAACGAGTGATCTTGTTCTTCTGCTTGTTGACGGCAAGGAAGGAATGACTACTTTAGACCAGCAAGTAGCGAGAAAGATAATGATTTCCAATAAGCCTTGCATAGTTGTGGTCAACAAGATAGATACTCACCATACGCCTGCTAGCGTCTATGAGTTTTATGAACTAGGTTTTGAGCACCTGACTGTCATTTCTGCTGAGCAATCATATGGCTTGGGCGATTTGCTAGATATGATTTTTGACCTTTTACCTGAAGAAGCAAATACAGAGTGGGAGGAAGACTCCTTGAAGATTGCCCTCATTGGGAAACCAAATGTTGGTAAGTCATCCTTAGTAAACCGCCTCTTGAATGAAAGTCGGATGATCGTCACAGATATCCCCGGGACCACGAGAGATGCCATTGACTCCTTCTATGAAAGGGATGGGAAAAAATACACGATCATTGATACAGCAGGTTTACGGCGCCAAAGGTCTATTGATAGTCGTGTTGAAGCCTATTCTGCTATTAGGACGTATAACGCGATAGACCGCTCTGAATTATGTATTTTTCTCATTGATGCCGAAGAAGGCGTCACTGAACAAGACACAAAGATAAGTGGTTACGCTCATGACAACAAGAAAGCTTCAATTGTTGCTGTAAACAAGTGGGACTTAATTGAGAAAGAGACCAACACGCAAAGGGACTATGAGAAAGCATTGCGGACCAAGTTAAGCTTTATGCCCTATGCCCCTGTAGTTTTCATATCGGTAAAGGACAACTTAAGAATTAATCAGTTATTCGAGATGGTTGACTATGTGGATAACAACTATAGCTTTAGAGTTCAAACGGGTGTGCTCAATCAAATTGTTAGAGACGCCATTGCAATGAATCCACCGCCAACGGATAAGGGTAAGCGATTAAAGATTTTTTACGCCTTGCAGGTCACTACCCGCCCTCCAAAGTTTATCTTTTATGTGAACGATGCGAAGCTGTTTCACTTTTCCTATCTCCGCTATCTAGAGAATCAAATACGGGCTAACTTCGATTTTACCGGAGTGCCTATTGAATTTGAAATAAGGCAGAGAGAGGAAAAACAGTAATGGAAAAGTACTTTTTCATTATATTGCTTGCCTATTTGTTCGGTAGCATTCCTTTTGGCTACATTTTGGGCCGCTTAGTAACGAAGCAAGACATCCGAACCAAAGGGAGCGGCAATATCGGAACGACCAATGCTTTTCGCACTTCTGGAACAACAGTAGGCCTACTCACTCTGTTTTTTGATGGATTGAAGGGCTTTCTCAGCTGTTATTTTGCCTATCTGATCTTAGCTACGGATGAAGCGGTAGCTTTGGCCGGGCTTTTTGCCATGATTGGCCACTGCTTTTCCATGTTTCTTAAGTTCAAAGGCGGTAAAGGAATTGCCACCTCAGCAGGCGTTGTTCTCTATATCGATTATCGACTTCTTTTAATACTTCTGGGAGTCTTTATCATCATCTTGTTGATGACGAAAATCGTATCACTATCTAGCATAACAGCGGCTTTATTAGCCCCATTCGTTAGCTATTTCATTAAATTGGACAAGCCTTATATCATTATGGTTCTAATCATTGTTTGCATAGTCATTTTCCGCCATAAGGATAATATCAAACGATTAAGAGCTGGTAATGAAGCTAGAGTTGGCCGAAAAAAGAAAGCAGAGTAGAAAGCCATACACTTATTGTTAAGCACAGGGAGGATTGGATGAAAAAGGTAACCGTACTGGGTGCAGGCAGTTGGGCGAGTGCAATCGCAAATATTATTGCGGACCGTGCAGATGTAACCCTCTATGCGAGACGGCAGGAGCAAGTTGACGAGATAAATGGGAAGCATACGAATACCAAATATTTGGGCGATGCTCCTCTAAAAGAATCGATAAAAGCTAGCTCATCGATGGAAGATGCTATCAAGGAAAGTAATTTAATTATTACTGGAGTACCCACTCAACAAACTAGATCAGTCTTGGAAGAGGCTAGCAACTTCATTCCAAATGATATTCCAGTGATGAATATCTCTAAAGGAATTGAACGGGGCAGTGGAAAAAGAATATCTGAGATTGTCGAAGAGATCTTACCCGGACAGGATTTTGCTGTCCTATCAGGGCCCTCCCATGCCGAGGAAGTAATCATCGATCAACCAACTACGGTGGTCATCGCGTCAGAGAACAGCAAGCTTGCTGAAGACTTGCAGGATCTGTTTATGGATCCAACATTCCGTGTTTACACGGGAACAGATGTCCTCGGTGTAGAGCTAGGCGCTGCGGTGAAGAACATCTTGGCGATTGCAATTGGCATTGCTGATGGTAGAGGCTTAGGAGACAATCCAAAAGCTGCCTTAATTACCAGAGGTGTACATGAGATGGTCAGATTCGGCATGTACTTGGGTGGTGAGCGCCAGACCCTATACGGTTTGGCTGGTTTAGGAGATCTCATTGTTACTGCAACCAGCCGCCATTCCAGAAACCGTATGGCTGGAGAGCTTCTAGGAAAAGGATACTCTTTAGAAGAAGTGCAGGATAAAGTGGGGCAGATTATTGAGGGTGTTACGACCTGTGATGCTGTTTACAAGATTGCGAAAGATAGTAAAATCAGCATGCCAATAACTGAAGCCTTATTTGAAATATTGAATGAGGGACGGCCTATAGAAGATGTTCTTCAGGCCTTGATGCAAAGGGAGAGAAAACAAGAGTTCAACGATTGACTTTTTGACTAGTTGTGAGGAAGTAATATGGCGGCAAGTAGAGAAGAAAAATTAGAGCTGAAGCAAGAAAGGAAGAAGAGAAAAACGAATCTATTCTACCTTTTTCCTTTCTTTGCCCTTATAGCGGTCTTACTCCTACTCTTCGTACAAACAAGAAAGCCGCAAACGATTACGATAATGGAAACTTACTCATATATCCATCAAGAGATAGGGGATGGAGTAACCGTCTTTAATGAGTATGCGCCTAATTTCTTAAAAGGGTTAAATACCGAAAGTCTTGGAATGCGAGAGGGTCAAAGGATGCGAGTTGATGACTACATATCTAACTTGGATGATGATATGTTCCTAAACATTCAAGAAGATCTCAGTGTTTATCGAAGCAAATTGCAAGAATTAGACAACAGTCCTCTTGAACTGGAAGAGCTGGATTTTCGCATTGACTACCTTGAAAAAGTATTGGATAAAGGACAAGTACTCGTGCCGAAATCTTCCATAGTTTCTTTTACACTAGATGGCTATGAAGAGCTTTATAGTCCACTTTATCTAGATTCTATTCAACCTGGCGACCTCCATGTAAACGACTTAGCTAGCTCGCCATTATCGGGGATAAAATTCATCGATAATCGAATTTACTATGTGATGGTTGATTTACCACAAAGCGTGGAAATCAGAGAGTGGAGTTTAGGTAGTGAATATGAACTGATTTATGATGGTGAATCATCGATAAGAGCTATTTTAAATCAGGTAAAAACGGACGACCTCAATAGGCAGCTTCTTCTCTTTACTGCTCGTGATGACATTTTCAAGGTTCTTGATAAACGTTTTGGAAAGATAAGTATCGCTAGTCAGCCTATAGAAAGTTACTTGCTACCAACCTCCGCCATATACGAAGAGGGTGGAATCTATTATTGCCACCGTGTTAATGAGAATAATGTAATCGAAAAAGTAGAGATAAGCCTAGTAGATAGCTTCATTGAAAGTAAAGAATTCGTAGTACAAGCAACGGTAAATGAAGAAGGTATCGAATCCATCAAGCTATATGATCGAATAATTGTCGATCCATCTGCTAGCCAGATAGGAGAGATTTATTAATGTCGGTAAAAGATAATCTGTTAGAAATCAACGAAAGAATTAAGGAAAGTGCCGCTGTCTTTGGTCACCAACAAGGAGAGATAAGCTTAGTAGCGGTTAGTAAAATGGTCGATGAAAAGCTCGTTAAGGAGGCAATGGCAGAAGGCCTTACTACCTTTGGTGAAAACCGTGTGCAAGAGATAAAGAGAAAAAGGGATTTATTCAAGGATTGTGAATTGCACATGATTGGACGCCTACAATCCAATAAAGTAAGGGACCTCCTCGATGTTTCTTTAATCCAATCGATCGATCGGAAGAGTCTTTTAAAAGAAATGGAGCGTATTGGGAAAAGGGAAGACCACCTGTTTCACGGTCTTATTCAAGTCAATATTGTTGGTGAAGAGCAAAAAGGGGGTATCCATCCAGGTAATCTGATAGAAATACTGGATTATGTGGAAAGTCTGGAGCACGTTAGAATTGAAGGTCTGATGAATATAGGACCATTTACTGAAGATGAGCATGAATTACGTTGCAGTTTTCGAGAAATGAGAAAATTGTTCGATAGTGCCCAGAAAATCATGTATAATAACACTAAGATGAGGATACTATCGATGGGTATGTCCCATGATTATCAGATTGCACTAGAAGAAGGTTCGACAATGGTAAGAATCGGATCTGCAATATTTGGCAAAAGAAGTTATCAATAATGGAGGGTTGACTATGGGTTTCATGGATAAGATTAAAAATATGATTGGCATTGAAGACGAATATTATGATGATGAGTACACGGATGAGTATTATGATCAGTATGAGAATTCACTTCATGATACAGATAATGACTACCAATCCGAAACGACAAGTACAACAAATGAAGAAACGACAACAAGCTACAGAGAGCCTAGTCGTAGCAGTCGCTCATCAAATATAGTGAATGTGTCCAATTCATCCTCCAATAAGATGAAAATTTGCATTCAAGAGCCACTGACCTATGATGACGGTCCTAGCGTTATCGATAATATCACGGCTAATCGTACCGTTGTTTTGAATTTAGAAATGCTTGAAGTAGATAAGAAGCGACAAATTTTTGATTTTGTTAGCGGTGGCGTCTATGCCCTTAATGGTAACATTCAAAAAGTGACGAAAGACATCTATGTTATCGTACCTAAGGGTGTTGAGGTTGACGGTTCTATTACTGAGGCAGTTTCTCAACACAGCTTATATCAACTATAAGCCGTCTGATCGAATACACATGCGCTTACAAGGGATGTCATCATCCCTTTTTTATTTGGAACGAATTGGGAATCTGTTTGTGGTAGTTTAGAAAAGGAAAGTTATGTTAGCAATCATTATCAGTGTCGTCGTTATAATTATTGACCAACTGACCAAACTTTGGGCTTATCATAGCCTGCAGGGGACAAGAGGAATACAGGTTATTGGAAATATGCTAGAGTTTCGATATGTAGAGAATAGAGGGGCAGCCTTTGGCATTCTACAGGGACGGATGTGGTTTTTCTATGTGATTACCATTATCGTCGTTGCTATTCTATTCTACTATCTGTTCACTCAGGACAGGTCTTCTATTTTCTTAAACATTACAGTTGGTTTACTTATCGGTGGGGCGTTAGGTAATTTTATCGATCGACTCTTAAGGGGCTTTGTTGTTGACTTCATCAAAGTAGATTTTGTTTCGCAAATTAACTTCCCTGTGTTTAATGTAGCGGATATTGCGATTACTATCGGCTCTGTGCTTTTCATCATATATATACTTTTTCTGGAGAAGGAGACTAATAAAATAGGAAAGGTGGATAAGTAGGCGACTATGACTGTTGATATTGGAAATGATTGGGATGAGTTATTAGAGGATGAGTGGGTTAAACCCTACTATCAACAACTACGCAAGCTTTTGATAGAAGAGTATCAAACCCAGGAGGTTTTCCCACCTGCGAATCAGATCTTTCGAGCCTTGGAACTCGTTTCTTATGGAGATTGTAAGGTGGTTATCCTTGGCCAAGACCCCTATCATGGCGAGAGGCAAGCTAATGGTTTAGCTTTTTCTGTCAACACTGATGTCCCTATCCCACCCTCTCTCATGAACATCTATAAAGAGCTTGAAGCAGATATTGGTATACAACAACCACTGCATGGCGATTTAACACAGTGGGCACAAAGAGGGGTATTGTTGCTTAACAGTTCATTAACCGTTAGGGCCCATCAAGCGAATAGTCACTCGCATTTAGGATGGCAGAATTTGACCAATCGGATTATCTCTCTTTTAGGGGCAAGGAAAGAGCCATTGGTCTTTATCCTATGGGGAAAATATGCTCAGGGACATGCCAAGTTTATCGCCAATCCTAATCATCTAGTGCTAATGTCTGCTCACCCATCGCCTTTATCGGCTTATCGGGGTTTCTTTGGCTCCAAACCTTTTTCAAAAGCCAATCGATATCTAGAGAAGCATCATATGGGAAAGGTAGACTGGCAAATCTCTTAGGAGGACCAATGCAGATTGAGACTAAATATTATGAGGAGATGGTTGGGGACCGCTTAGATTTCACTATCGCGGATTACTTAGATGATATATCTAGATCAAAAGTTGCAAAAGCAATAAAAGCAGGTAAGGTCTTGGTCAATGGCAATAAGGTTAAGACGAGTTACTTGCTTAAAGAGGATGATCTTGTTCAAGTGGATCTGGCTTATTTTGAGCCAATCCCCATCCAAGCGGAAGATATTCCTTTAGACATCCTATTTGAGGATGACGACTTGCTTATCATTAATAAGCAGGCTGGGCTCATTGTCCATCCGACGTCTAGCGTGCGTAGGGGAACTTTAGTCAATGCTCTTCTCAACCTGCCTATTTCCCTGTCCACAGTTAATGGGGAAGAGAGGCCAGGAATTGTTCACCGGCTCGATAGCGATACTAGCGGCGCACTCATCATTGCAAAAAATGATGAAAGCCATCTTGCTCTTCAAGAGCAGTTCCAAGATAGACGAGTGAAGAAGGTCTACCAAACTGTTCTAGAAGAGAACCTTGGTCAAGCTGTTATTGAGGTAAAGAAAGCTATTGGGCGCAACCCTTCAAATCGAAAATTGATGATGGTAAGTGATGAGGGAAAAAGTGCGCATAGCATTTTTTCTCCGTTAAAATCCAATGAACGATCCACCTATTGTCAAGTAGAGATCCTAACGGGGCGCACGCACCAGATCCGAGTACATGCAGCTTATCTTAAGCATCCCGTCATCGGCGACCGTCTATATGGTTTTAAGAAGCAACGCTTCAAGACTACAAGGCAACTTCTGCATGCTTATCAAATTGAGTTCACGCACCCCAAAAGCGGTGAACGATTAGCTTTCAAAGCACCCCTACCCAAAGACTTTACTGATTTCTTAGAAAAAAACAAATTGAATTAAAGGAGATTATTTTGTTATCTAAAACTGTTACAGGAAACCTGGACGGTGTTGAAGGGAAAATAATCCACGTTGAAGCAGAGATCCTTAATGGATTCTCTGCTTTTTATATTGTGGGACTACCTTCCACCTCTATTCTCGAATCGAAAGAGCGGATTCGCTCTGCACTCCATGCCGTTGATATTGCTATGCCGCTTGGGCGAATCATCGTCAACCTCTATCCGGCTAGCGATCGCAAGGTTGGCAGTCATTATGACCTACCTATCCTGGTTGCAATGCTAGGTGCGATGAAACTTGTATCCCTAGACAGACTTACTAAATTT
This sequence comes from uncultured Peptoniphilaceae bacterium, assembly GCA_964346245.1. Classification (GTDB taxonomy): domain Bacteria; phylum Bacillota; class Clostridia; order Tissierellales; family Peptoniphilaceae; genus CAYFUF01. Next base: position 24,768 of record CAYFUF010000007.1, read on the forward strand.
GCTTACCTTGGTGAGCTATCTTTGGATGGGAAGATACGACGGGTAACCGGCGCTTTATCATTAGCATTGAAATTGAAAGAAGAAGGATACGATAAAATACTACTTCCTAAAGATAATCTACAAGAATGCTCAGTGGTGAATGGGGCAAGCTTTTATCCTTGTATAGACTTAGCGGAGGTCATCAAATTCCTTCAAGGTCAAGACAATATAAAAGCCTATAAGGGAAAGAGTCATCGTTCGCAGCATGGACGCCTAATAAGTCCTTTAGACTATAGCGATATAGTTATGCAAAGTAAGTTAAAGCGACTCATGACCATCGCCGCAGCTGGACGGCACTCACTGCTACTAATCGGGCCTCCTGGAGTGGGAAAGACGATGTCCATCCAACGGTTACCAACCATACTACCTGCGCTAAATGAAAAGCGGCAACTGGAATGTAGCAGCATCTATTCCACCATAAATGAAGTGGAGGATGACCCGCTCATTATTTATCCTCCATTTCGGTCTCCTCATTATTCCGCTAGCAAGGTTGCCTTGATGGGTGGAGGAGTTCCTGTAAAGCCTGGAGAGATTACTCTTGCTCACAATGGGACCCTCTTCTTAGATGAGCTACTACAGTTTCCTAGCAGGAACTTAGAGCTTTTGCGCATACCAATGGAAACAAGAAAGTTTTCCATCAATAGGTCAGGAAAGAAGTGGCGGCTTCCAGCTAACTTTCAACTGGTAGCTTCTACAAACCCTTGCCCCTGTGGTAACCATGGTGATCCAGAAAAGGAGTGTCGTTGTACAGCTTTCGACATTAATCGCTATCTAAATCGGTTGTCCAGGCCCCTGCTTGATCGTCTTGATTTGATTATGGAAATCAAACGACCCTATAAAAAAGATGAAAAGGCCGTATTCTATAGTGAGAGGGAAACGACAGGCTCTAGTGATTTTATGTATGAGCAGGTAGTTGCAGCAAGATTGCGGCAAAGAGAGCGTTATGCAGGGAAAGCTTACCAAACTAATGGAGAGATTCCCGATGTATTGGCTTTGGATAAACTCGACATCGACAGAGAAGGGATGAAGACGCTCCAAGAGCTGGTACAACACTATCAACTATCCCTGCGAACCCATCGAAAACTCGCTCTGGTGGCAAGAACAATAGCAGATTTAGAGGCAAGCGATACGGTTAATCAAGAACATATGTTGGAAGCCTTTCAGTATATTAAGATTCGATTTAAATATTGGAAATAGAGTTATAAAGATAGAAACTATTGTATAATATAAATGAAAAGCTACGACAACTAATTGAGAATTTCCTTGTTTACATCGGAGAATAAATATACATTATTCTCCCATTTGGTTTGTTTATGTGAATCTTAGTTGGTATAATAGCTATAGATTAATGAGGAGGTTATATGATTTCAGCAAATGATTTAAGAAAAGGGTTAACTTTTGTATATGATAATGAAGTTTACCAAGTAATTGATTTCCAACATGTTAAACCAGGCAAGGGTGCCGCATTTGTCCGTACGAAACTCCGCTCTGTTATGCAGGGTACAACCAAAGATATTACCTTCAATCCTAATGAGAAATTTGAAGAAGCGCGTATTGAGACGAAGGAAATGCAGTACCTATATAATGATGGACAACTTTACTACTTTATGGACCCTGTGTCTTACGAACAGATGCCTTTAGAAGGTGAAGTTGTTGAAGATGCGATGAAGTATTTGCGAGAAAGCGATACCGCTACAGTAAGACTCTATCAGGGTTCTGCCTTTGATGTTGCGGCACCAAACTTTGTAGAGCTAGCTGTTACACAGACAGAACCAGGCGTCAAGGGAGACACTGCAACAGGTGCAACAAAACCTGCAACCGTTGAAACGGGAGCAACAGTGACCGTACCTCTCTTTGTCAATATTGGCGATGTCATTCGTATCGATACCAGAACAAATGAATACTTATCTCGCGTTTAGGGGATGGAATGAAAAGAAGTGAACAGCGTGCTTGGTTGATGAAAATTGCCTACCAAACACAGCTCGAGCTGGAAGGTACGGACTCAATCGAGCATATTTTAGGTAATCACGATTTAGGTGGTAAGCTCCCTTATATCCAAGAGTCGTTAGAATCTTTGTTTTCCCACAAAGATGAGATCGATTCTTTAATAGAGGAGAATCTCACTAACTGGTCCCTGCAGCGTTTGCTTCGTATCGATTTAGCCATATTACGTGTTGCAGTGAACGAAATGTGTTTTACTAACTTAGCACCAACTGGGGTTGTCATCAATGAATCGGTAGAATTAGCTAAGGAATACTCTGATGAGAATTCTTACCGATTTATTAATGGGGTGCTCTCATCGATAGCTCAATTACTAGATCAGTCGAACGATATAAGTGACGATAGTAGCGTTGGAATAGATGATGAGAAGGACGGCCATTAATGAGCCGTCCTCTTAAAGTGAATGAGCTTACCCGTTACATCGATAGTTTACTGACGACCGATCCGATACTAAAGTCTTTGGAGGTTCAAGGCGAGCTTAGAAACCTAAGATGCGCCAAGTACATATATTTCGACTTACAAGATGACCAAGCACTCTTACATTGCGCCATCTTTGATATCGATGCAATGAGATCGTTCCACCTTAAGGAAGGAGACGAGGTCATCCTTTCTGGTCGTATATCTACTTACGCTAAGGGCGGACAGTATCAGTTTTTAGTCAAAGGAGCTAGAGGTCTAGGCCGAGGAGAAAAACTGGAAGCTTTAGAGCAACTGAAAAAGAAACTATATCAAGAAGGCCTCTTTGATACCAAGAGAAAAAAACATCTTCAGGTTTATCCCAAGTCGCTTGGCCTAATCACTTCCCGTGGAGGCGCTGTTCTTCATGATTTTGCCAACGAAGTGAATAGACGTTACCCGGTTGCCCACATCATTGTCTATCATTCTTCCGTTCAAGGAGAAGAGAGTGTTTCCGGTATTATCGAAGGTATTCGCTATTTCAATGATTCAAGAACTGTCGATACTATCATTATCGCTAGAGGTGGTGGAGCTGCGGAGCATTTGGATAGCTATAATGATGAGAAGTTGGTAAGAGCGGTCTTTTCTTCGAAAATTCCAATTATTACAGCCATTGGTCACCAAGTTGACAACAGCTTGGTCGATTTAGCAAGCGATAGCAGGGCATCGACCCCCACAGAAGCTGCTATTTTAGCTACGCCGGATAAATTTGACCTAAAGAGGGTAATTGATGAAAGGACCTTGCAGATTGATTGGTCCATTCAGGCCTATTTCCAAAAGTTGCACCGCAATATCGATCAGCTTATGCTTACTCTGCAAAGATACAGCCCGCTATCTAAGCTGCAAGCGATGCGCAGAGAACTCTCTGCTTTACAGTTAAACATTTCCAATGTAACGCATCGATCTTTATCTGATCGTAGGAAAGTTTTAGCGGAACTTCTTAGTGGTATCGATGAACAATATGAAATATTGATAAAGCCCGAACGTTGGTGGTTGGAGAACAAAGAGGGTAAACGACTTTCTTCTCCCGAGGTAAAAAAAGGGATGCGTTACCTCTTAGTTTCAGACAGTGTTAAACTACAGATATTAGTGGAAGAGAAGGTGAAGCTGAATGACAGATAGCTTTGATTTCGAACAAGGCTTGCAAAGACTAAAAGAAATAGGACAGCTCATGCAAGCCAAGGATCGGTCCATCGATGAGCTAGTCGCTCTTTACCAAGAGTCCAAAAGCTTAGGCAAGATTCTTCATGAACAACTCGATAATATGGAACTTTTAATTAGAGACATCGATAATCAAGAGATAGATGCTATTCTCGATGATGGAGTAGGCGATGAATGATCTAATGACAAAAAGAACAAGAATCGTTAAAGACAGAATTGAAGAGATCATTGCTAAAGAGGAGAAAACATGGTTTCTTTCATCGGTAGATGACAAAGTGAACCAAGAAGTAAACCCAAATCAAATTCCCCTTTTGGCAGAAGCTATGCGATATGCAAGTAAAGGCGGCAAGAGAGTTCGACCAGTTCTTCTTATGCTTGCCTTCGAATCTTATCTAGGTCAGGCAGAAATCGATTTAGATAAGTTTTATAGAGAGGATTATCCCTATGTGTTAGACTATGCCGTTGCCTTAGAGTGCATTCACGCTTATTCATTGGTACATGACGATCTGCCTGCTATGGATAATGACACCTACCGTAGGGGACAACTTACTGTCCACGCCAAGTTTGGAGAAGACCTAGGCATACTTACCGGAGACAGCCTCTTAAACTTAGCTTTCGAGATTATTTTTGCTGCTATGCTGGATGTACAAGGTGATAGTGTACGAAAAAGGATGGCTAAAGCGGGCGCAAAGTTGGCTGACTTTTCTGGTTTAGCGGGGATGATTGGTGGTCAAGCATTTGACCTTTCGAATGAAAATCTGCAAACGAACGCTCGCATTCAGTTAATGGTTGAAAAGAAGACTTGCGGTTTGATCCGAGCAGCAGCTTTAACGGGAGCAATCCTTGCTGGTGCTAACGACAAGGAGCAAGAATACTATGACCTCTTTGCTTATAATCTGGGTCTTGCCTTCCAAGCCAAGGACGACCTATTCGATTGGGAACAGGACTTGAAAGAAAATAAGATCACCCTGATTCAAGGTCTAAATCAGGACGAAGCAAATGCCTATGTGGAAGAAAAAACGAAAAGTGCGTATGATTCACTAGCTAAGATTTCTAACAATCAAGAGTTGAAAGAGTTTGCGACTATGCTCATGAATCGCAAAGTTTAATGAGGGGGAGAGTATGAAAAAGTATTCAAGACAGCGAATGATTCTTGACCTAATTGATCAGTTTGAAATTAAAACTCAAGATGAATTAGCTGAAAAACTGAAGGATAACGGAGTGATTGCAACACAGGCAACCATATCTAGGGATATCAAAGAGTTAAGAATTTCTAAAGTTCAAGCACCAGATGGTGAATATAAGTATACGATTCTTGATACCGTTCATGATTCACTCAATGACCGCATCGACAAAATGTTCAAATCCGCTTGTTTATCTGTGGAGCATAATGGGGAGATGGTTATCGTTAAGACGATAGCATATTCTGCTACTATTTGTGCGCTTCGGATTACCAATGCAAAGATTGACAATGTAGCGGGTATTGTATCTGGACATGATACGATCTTTATAGCCGTTGATGATCACAAATATTTGGATGATGTTGTTAATGCGGTTAAGGAGCTTATGCAGTAATGCTAACCGATATCAGTATTCGTAATTTTGCCATCATTGAGTCTACTACCCTAAGTTTCTATCGAGGGGAGTCTGTCGTCACAGGGGAGACTGGTTCTGGTAAAAGCTTATTTGTCGATGCGCTTTCTTTCTTGGCCGGGTCAAAACTGGATAGAAGGGCAAGTCGTTTCGAGGATGAGGATACCTTGGTTGAAGCTGTTTTTAGCATACCGAAGAATACTGAGAGTTTACAGCAAGTCTTAGATAAGTATGGACTAAGTATCGAAGACGGACAGATTATCATCTCCAGGAGCTACGATCAAAAGACAACCAAGACAAGAGTGAATTCGCGTATTGTATCCCAGTCGGTTCTCCGGGAACTAATGGCAGAGTTAATCAATATTCACTCGCAGAATTCGCAGAGCCTCCTGTCCAATAAAAACAACTATATCAAGTTTCTTGACCAATTTGTTGGAGAGGAACTCAACAGCTTAAAGTCAGCTTTACTGCATGTTATAACGGACTTGCGAGCGATTCGTAAGGAAAAAGAGAAGTTTGATTTGAGTCCCGAGGAGCTGGAGAGACAGTTAGATCTTTTAGATTATCAAATTAAAGAAATCGATAAAGCTAATCTTATTGATATCGATGAAGATGCCTTAAATGAAGAGTATAAGCAGTTGACCTCTTCCAAGGATCGTATTGAGGCAATCAATCGGATTATCGCCTCTTTTGCAGGAGAATACTCGGTGCGCTCAGCTATTTCGAGTATTGCCCGTGAATTGGATTCTTTGACCAGGCGGGATGAAGGGCTAAAAGATATCAATGATAGCAGTTGGCAATTAGAAGCGGACTCGGAAAATCTGGAACATATGCTAGAAAGCTACCGTGACCGTATTGTTATAGACCCTATACGCATCGAAGAAATCGATGAAATCTTTTCTGTTCTCCAACGATTGAAGAGAAAGTATGGGGACAGCATCGAGGAGATCTTACACTATCAAGACCAATGTCAGCTGGAATTGGAAGAGTTATCCGCTATTGATGAACGAAGAGACTACCTGGACCAAAAAGAAAACCTATTACGAAAAGAAGCGCAGAACATTGCGGGACAGATCAGCGAGAAGCGTAGAGAAGGTGGCAAACGTCTAGAAGAACGAATCAAGGATGAGCTCAAGCAGATGGCCATTCAAAAAATTGACTTCAAGGTGCAAGTTTTATCTGATCAGCCAATCGCGACCAATGGTCAAGATGATGTGGACTTTTTAATTTCCACCAATGTAGGCCAACCTATGCATAGTGTCAGCGAAGTTGCCTCAGGTGGTGAAATGTCCCGTTTTATGTTAGCATTTAATATAGTTATCGCGGAAGTTCAAGAAATTCCGACCCTCGTTTTTGATGAAATTGACACGGGGATTAGTGGACGAACGGCGCAAGTGGTTGGGGAAAAACTCCAAAGACTAGGTAATAAACATCAACTGATCGTAATCAGCCACTTACCACAGATTGCTGCCTTAGCCAATAACCACTATCTCATTGAAAAGAAAGTAAGGGATGGGGAGACCTATTCTGTAATGAGCCTATTGGACCGCGACGAAAGAATAGAGGAACAATCTAGACTTATTGGAGGGACCAACATAACCAATCTCACAAGAAATAGTGCAGAGGAAATGCTAGAGCAAGCATCTCTGCTACAGAAAGAGAGGGATTCATGACGAATAGACTACCAGAACAAACCATTAAAACTGAGCACATTTACGATGGGCGCATCATTAATGTCCGAGTAGAAACTGTGGAGCTTCCTGATAAGAAATATGCCAAGAGAGAGATAGTAGATCATGCCAATGCGGTTGGTATGATTGCAATTTCTGATCGAGGCACCATGTATATGGTGCGGCAATATCGTATTGCAGTTCGGGAATTTGTTTTAGAGATACCTGCGGGTTTAATTGAGCATGATGAGAACCCACAAGAGACGGCAATCAGAGAACTCCAAGAAGAAATAGGATACAAGCCTAATAAGCTTGAGTATCTGTTAGATTCTTATGCATCGCCTGGATTCACCAATGAAAAGTTAAGCTTGTTCCTCGCAACAGACCTTGAGGAGTCTAAACTTGACCTGGATGATAGTGAGTTTTTAGAGGTTGAAGAGTATCCTATCGATGAGCTCTACCAGATGGTGTTAAATTTTGAGATTACTGACTCTAAGTCGATCATAGGCATTATGTATGCCTACTTCAATATTTATTTGAAGAGCGAGAAAAACAAATAGGATAATGGAGTGCCTATGGGAAATTTAGATGTAGTAACTACTCTTGCTAAAGTTTTAGCTTTACTATATACGATTATCAGCCATGAATTATTTCATGGCTTAATTGCATTGGCTAATGGAGATGACACGGCTAAGAGGGCAGGCCGTTTAACCTTGAATCCTTTATCTCACTTGGATCCAATGGGCACCTTAGCCCTATTAGTTTTTAATTTTGGATGGGCAAGACCTGTGCCAATCAATACAAACAAGTTTCGCAACAAGCGATCAGGCCTGTTTACTGTTTCTTTAGCTGGTGTGGGCATCAATATGGTCTCAGCTACTTTAGCTATATTCTTGCTAAGTTATATTCCTCATCATCTGACTTTCATCCGTACGCTTTTATTTTTCATCAGTATTTACGGTGTCGGCTTTGCTGTGTTCAACTTATTTCCTTTACCACCTTTAGATGGGTCGAAAGTAATTATGTCGTTTTTGCCCAGCTCATGGACAAGATGGATTGCCATGAATGAACGGATTTTTTATTTTCTTTTGCTATTCTTGGTTGCTACTGGTGTAATGAGTTCAATCATCGGGCCCATCATAACGACTATTTATTCGGGCTTACTTAAGATGTTCGCGATAGGTTAATGCTATGATACAGATATCAATCGACCATTATAATGGGCCTATGGATTTGCTCTTAGAGCTAGTCGCTAAAGCTAAAATAGATATTTATGATATTGAGATTTCTTCGATAACGGAAGAATTTCTCCTCGCTATGCAAACAATAAATATCTCTTCTGATGAGTTGAGCAGTTTCATCCAGATGGCCTCAATGCTGGTGGTCATGAAGGCAAGAACGTTAATTTCCGATAGTATTGAAGAGGATGAGGAAGTTCTATCAAGGGAAGAGTTAATTGAGCGTCTGGTTGCCTATAAACGTTACAAAGAACTAGCACTCAAATTGCGAGAAAACGAGAATGCTGATGAGGGTGAATACACCAAACTTCAAGAGGATTTGAGCCCCTTCTATAAAGAGGAGCCGCTAATCATTGAGGGTGATGCCTCGCTACTTTACGAAGCTATTCTACAAATAGCCGGCAGGGGAAAACGGACTCAGAAAGAATTCTATATATCTGCTATCATGAATGCGGATGAGTTTTCCTTGACAGATATTCAAGCGAAGATTAGGGACTTGATGGAGAATAAGAAGAGATTTACTTTTGCCGACTTGTTCCCAGGTCTCAAGATTAGCAAACCCCGACTAATTGCAACCTTTTTGTCTGTCTTGGAGTTGTCCAAGACTAAGGAACTATCGATTCGTCAGGATAGCAAGGAACGGATAACCCTCTACCGATTAGAGAACAAGCAATAGGAATAATGGAGTTAGACATGGACGAGAGAGAACAAAAAGCAGTCATTGAAGGATTGCTTTTTTTATGGGGAGACCCTTTAGAGGCAAGCGATATTGCAAAGATTCTGGAGATTACGCCCACTCAGGTGAAAAAACTCATGCAGGAGATAGAGGATGAGTTTAACCACCAAAGAAGGGGGCTCATTTTACATGCTTATGGTGATGCTTATCAACTGTCGACCAGAAAGGAACACGAACATTTCTATTCGGCATTGGTTGACCAGAAGAGAAGCCAGCGTTTAACCTCTTCCTCCATGGAAACATTGGCCATGATTGCTTACAAGCAACCGGTGACCAAGGTTGAAGTCGAAAATATTCGAGGCGTGAAATCGTCCTCTTCGTTTGAGACTTTACTTGGTAAGGGGCTCATCGAAGAGTGCGGCCGTTTAGACACCATAGGTCGACCTATCCTGTATCGAACAACCAGTGAATTCCTGAAAGCATTCGGATTACGGTCATTAAAGGACTTGCCCAATGAGGAAGAAGTAAATATTTTGATGGATAAGTTCAACGAAGAGGAAACAGAGGATGAGGATTAATAAGTACATTGCAAGAACCGGCTTTTGTTCCAGGAGAAAAGCTGATCAACTCATTCAAGCTGGACGTGTGCAGGTAAATGGAGATCTGCTCACTGATTTGTCCTACCGAGTCCAAGAGGGCGACAGAGTCGAAATCGATGGCAAGTTACAAGAAACTGAAGATAACAAGCTATATTATCTCTTCAACAAACCAGCCCAAGTTCTTTCCAGCCACAGCGATCCCCACCACGACCGTTTTATCTATGATTACTTTCCTTTGGATAAGCAACTTTTTTCTGCTGGTCGACTAGATTTTGATTCCGAAGGCCTCATGCTAATTACTAACGATGGAGACTTTGCCAATCGCATTGCCCATCCTAGTTATGAGATGGAAAAAGAGTACTTAGCGGTTTTGGACCGCCCGATAGATTCCGACAGTCTTTTTCGTATAAAAGCGGGCATTACTTATCAGGGGGCAACGTATCAGGTAAACAATGCTTCCATTGTAGATCTTCATGAATTCCCCGTGTTATCTAAAGTTATTGAGCATTGGCCACCAGAGCATCTAGTGAGCGCTAGTTTAGTTTCTGTATCGTTGAATGAAGGGCAAAAGAGGGAAGTTAGAAGAATATTTGCCTCGCAAGGCTACCAAGTAATTCGCCTTATTCGGATTCGCATTGGTTCTATCTACCTTGATGAAATTAAGCCGGGTCAATACAGATTATTGACAAGGGAAGAGAAGGAAGCATTAGATGAGCTTACTTCAGAGTAAAGCGAAGTAGGAAGAGAAAGTAGATGACTTATGAGCAAAAAGAGAATTGCTGTGATTGGTATGGGCCCAGCTGGGGCAATGGCAGCGATAAGCGCCGCTTCGAGTGGCGGCGATGTAACCATCTTTGACAAGAATGAAAAACTAGGGAAGAAACTATACATTACGGGCAAGGGCCGTTGCAATCTGACTAATGATTGTACAAGAAGCGAGTTTTTTCAAGCGATTGTTCGCAATCCCAAATTCTTTTACTCTTCTTACAGCAAGCTATCGCCTCAAGACTTGATGAACTTTTTTCAGGAGGGTGGTCTTCCGCTGAAAGTGGAGAGGGGGCGGCGAGTTTTCCCCCTATCCGATAGGTCGAGTGATGTAATCTCGTTTTTGAATCACAAGCTAAAGGAGCTGCAGGTTAAGCAATCTTTTAATCAGGAGATTATTGGCGTTCACTTAGGGATGGACAATAAGGGATTCATTGTTGAATCCAAACATGGAACTTATCCCTTCGATGCGGTTATTATCGCTTGTGGTGGTTTATCCTATGAGGCAACTGGATCAACGGGAGATGGCTACCGTTTTGCAAAGTATTTTGGCCACACCATAAAGGATACATATCCTTCACTAGTGCCTATCAAGCTCAAGGATGCTTGGATTAAGGAAGTGGAAGGTCTATCATTAAAACATATCAAGTTAAAAGTTCGCCTAAAGAAGAAAGATAAGGAAGAGTTCGGCGACCTGCTCTTTACCGCTAATGGCATTTCTGGTCCGATAGTATTAACTTTGTCCAGCTTGTTGGGCGGCTACAAAACGGAAGATGTTAAACTTAGTATCGATTGGAAACCGGCTCTTAGCAACGATGAACTATATCACCGCCTGATAAGAGAAAGGGAGAAGGGGCCAAATCGCCTATACCAGACCTTATTGGAAACCTTGTTACCTAAGAGTGTTGTTCCAGTCTTCGCTAAGATATTGCAGATGGATTTGCGCAAAGCCATCAATGAACTGACGAAGGTAGACCAAGACAAGCTGGTTCATTTACTGAAAGAGTTTCCTCTCCAATTTGAAGGCTTAGGGGATTTTAAGCAGGCAGTAGTAACACAAGGTGGGGTTTCGGTTAAGGAAATTAATCCTTCTACGATGGAGTCTAAACTTAAAGAAGGACTATATTTTGCTGGTGAGGTCTTGGATATGGACGCCCTTACTGGTGGTTATAATTTACAGATTGCTTTTTCTACTGGTCACTTAGCGGGCTTATCCGCAGCCAGAGATAGCATAGAAGTGGAGTAATTCATGGTATACTCAATAGCTATAGACGGCCCATCGGGGGCAGGCAAGAGCACTATTGCAAAACTGCTGGCAAGAGAATTAGGCTTTTCCTACTTGGATACAGGGGCAATGTACCGTGCAATCACCTATTTCTGTCTGACCTCTTCCTGTCCCATTGAGGATGAAGCTCTAGTTGTTTCAAGCTTGGAGGATATTGATCTTCGAGTATCGGGGGACCAGATTTTCGTTAATGGGCAAGATGTCAGTGAAAAGGTTCGCAGCCAAGAGGTAACGAAGCATGTCTCTTTGATTGCTTCCTACAAGGAGGTACGCCGCTTCCTTGTGAAGAAACAGCAGGAGATTGCTGAACATAGCGATATTGTCTTGGATGGTAGGGACATTGGAACGGTGGTTTTACCAGAGGCCTCGATTAAGTTTTACCTTACGGCATCTCCGGAAGTTCGGGCAAACAGACGGTTTCATGATGTGAAGAATTCCTCTGGGATGGCCCTCGAAGAGACCTTACAGGATATTATTCGCAGAGATAACTTTGATTCTTCTCGCAAAGAGTCTCCGCTGCGCCAGGCTGATGATGCCATTTACATCGACTCTTCGGAACTTACCGCTAGTGAGGTCGTTCAAATGATGATGAAGGAGTGGAAGAACAAGTATCATGTATAGATTTATCGTTGAGATTTTCCGTATATATCTACACATTTGGTTTAAGTACCAGGTGAAGGATAGGCCTGAAATCCCTAAGGATCAGAGGTTGATTGTGTGTGCTAATCACCAGTCCATAAGGGATGTTTTTGCTTTGGCTTGTGCCTATCCAGGAAAACTGCATTTTGTTGGTAAGGAAGAGCTTGGCCGTAACAAGTTATTGAATTGGGTTTTCCGTAAGCTGGGGGTTGTTTTTATTGACCGGGAGGCTAATGATATCGACGCTATTCGAAAGATTCTAGCAAATCTAAAAGAGGACAAGCAGATTGGTATCTTTCCGGAGGGTACAAGGGTAAAGGAGATTAACCCTCAAAATATGAAATCTGGAGTAGGCCTGTTGGCGATACGTGGTAAAAGTGATGTTCTTGTCGCTAGTATTATTTCAGAGTATAAGTTCAGGAAACCTTTGATTGTGCAATTTCACCCCATTATTTCTTATGAACCCTACGAGGAAATAGGGTCGAGGGAAGGGCGTAAGGAGCTATCAAAGGATATCTTTAATACCATCTATTCCACAAATTATGATATAAGTGATTTTTCCGATTAGAGAGTGAGCAAAATATGAAGGTAATACTTGCAGACAAAGCAGGTTTTTGCTTTGGCGTTAAGAATATTGATGAGAAGACCCAAAAGGCTTTACAGGAAGTTGATCATAAGAAGGTATACTCCTATGGGCAGCTCGTCCACAACAATCAATATATTGAGAAGCGAAAAAGTCAAGGTTTGATAGAGCTTGATAGTCTTGAGGAAGCCAAAGATAAGCTTGACGAGAATTCTATCGTTATTCTGAGAGCCCACGGTGTTACGAGTGAAGAGAGAGAAGCACTTTCAGCTACGGGTGCAACCCTCGTCGATGGAACTTGTCCTGTTCTCCTTGGCATATATAAGCTAGCGAAAGAGCAAAATGAGAAGGGAAGACAAGTCGTCATTATCGGTGATCCTAAGCACCCTGAAGTGCTTGCAATGAAGTCCTACTTCGATCAGGATACGGTGATCATTCAAAATGAAAAAGAGGCAGAGTCTTTTGAACAGACGCGGCCAACATTTATTATTTCGCAGACAACAAATCGTAGGGATTACTTCGACCTGCTGGCGGGGGTTATCGCTAGTAAGGATGCGGAAGCAATCATTAGACCGACCATTTGTAATGCAACTAAAGAGAGACAGGAAGCGGTCGCTTCGCTTGCTTCTGAAGTGGAGGCCATGATTGTTATTGGAGGTCGGCAATCCTCTAATACAGAGAAACTTGCCCAGGTTGCGAAAAATCATACAGATAATACCTTTAAGATTGAAGAATTAAGCGATTTAGCTTTGCATACACTTGCAAAATACGATAAAATAGGAGTAACGGCTGGCGCTAGCACGCCAGATTGGATAATTGAGGAGGTCGTCACAGAAATGGACAATTTTAGTAATGAAGAATTCATGGAACAAATCGAAGATAGTATGGTGAAAATCTATCCTAAAGACATCGTCAAGGGTACTGTTCTTACAGTAAAAGAAAACGAAGTTTATGTGGATATTCACTATCGTTCTGACGGAATCATTAAGACAGACGAGATGTCTGATGAAGAGCGTGAGAACCCACAAGAGGCGTTCAATGAAGGTGAAGAAATCGATGTTTACGTCATTAAGCTAGATGATGGTGAAGGCAACGTCGTTCTTTCTACCAGAAGAGTAGAGGGCTTGAAGAACTGGCAAAAATTAGTTGATAAGTTTGAGAATGATGAAACTATTGAAGCTAAAGTCACTGGTGAAAATTCAGGCGGACTCGTAGTCAATATAATGGGAATCAATGGTTTTATTCCTGCATCTCAAATCACAACATATTATGTGAAGAATTTTAAGCAGTTCGTCGGTCAAACACTCGAATGCAAAATCATTTCGATTGACGAGAGAAAAAGACGCTTAGTTTTATCTAGCCGTGCTGTTAAGGAAACACAGCTTGATGAAATTTGGGATAATATTGTTGTTGGCGAAAAAATCAAGGGCGAAGTTGTCCGTATGACAGACTTCGGTGCTTTTGTTGACCTTGGTGGAGTAGACGGACTTATTCACGTTTCAGATATCTCTTGGCAAAGAATCGATAAGGCATCTGATGTTCTTGAAGTAGGTCAAGAAGTCGAGCCACTAGTTCTAAAAGCTAATCGTGAAAGAAACCGTATCTCTCTTGGTTTAAAACAGTTAGCTCCAAAGCCATTCGACCGTTTTGTTGAAAACAACAAAGCTGGCGACACAGTTAAGGGTGAAGTTGTAAACCTTATTGACTTCGGTGCTTTCGTTCGCTTAGATGAAGGTGTTGAAGGTTTGGTACATGTTTCCCAAATCGCTAACCACCATGTTGAAAAACCATCTGACGAGTTGACTGTTGGTGATGAAATTGAAGTCAAAATTCTTGATATTGAAGAGGATCGCCAACGTATCGCTCTAAGCATCAGAGCTCTTCAAGAGCCTGTTGAAAGACCACGCGAAGAGCAAGCTCGCGACGATTCTAAATTCGAGAGAAAGCCTAAGAAAGAGCAAAAGGCACGCAGAGAAAGACAACCGAAGCAAAAGTTAGAATTTGATAACAGTTCTGATATCGGTACTAACCTAGGTGACTTAATTGCAGCTCAACTTGATCTGGTAGATTCTTCAACGGAAGAGTATGTGGTTGAAGAAGCTCCTTTAACGGAAACAGACGAGTTCGAAGAAGATTACGCTGAATACCAAGACGAGAACGTCGAGGAAGAAGCTGAAGAGTCTCTTGATGAAGGCGAAGAAGTCGCAGAGGAAGAGACTGAAGAACAAGACGAAGAGGAAGTTGAAGTCGCAGAAGAAGAAGTTGAAGAAGCAACGGAAGAAACTGAAGAAGCTGAAGAAACAACTGAGGATGACGACGAGACAACTGAAGCGTAAATAGTTTGATTCATCAAAGGTCTTCGATATCTCGAAGACCTTTTTTCTTTATGGACAAATGAACAGAATGATTGACCATCATGTTTTGAAAGTGGGATTTCAGTAGAAGCTACTTTTTTAGAAGGAGTAACATGAAGTATAAGATCGTCACTTATGGTTGCCAGATGAATGAGCACGATTCCGAGAGAATTGCCTATCTGCTTGAGAATATGGGCTACCAACGGACGGAGGATAAGGCTGAAGCGGATTTTATCCTCTATAACACCTGCTTGGTTAGAGAGAATGCTGAGCTTAAAGTGTATGGACAAATTGGAACCTATAAACGGTGGAAGGAAGAAAACCCAGAAAAGGTTCTAGCTATCTCTGGTTGTATGATGCAAACAGGTCCTGCTAAAGATATCATTAAAGAGAAATATCCCCAGGTAGACCTGGTTTTTGGTACAAGAAATATTGCTAAGCTCCCTCAACTTTTGGCTCGCCATATGGAAACAGGAGAGAGAATTTTCGATACCGAGACTTATGAAGATGATCAGCTGGCTTATGACCGGTCAAGTGAACGCTTTGCCTACGTGAATATATCAACTGGCTGTAACAATTTTTGTAGTTACTGTGTGGTCCCTTATGCGAGGGGACGTGAGACCAGCAGATCTTCAGAGGAAATCATAAAGGAAGTTCAAGCTCTTGCTGCAAGAGGTTATAAAGAGATTATGTTGCTTGGTCAAAATGTGAACTCCTATGGCAATGATGGCGATGAGATTTCATTTGCTGAATTATTGAAAAGGGTTCACGAGATTGATGGGATTGAACGTATTCGTTTTATGTCCTCCCATCCTAAGGATGTGCCTGATGAACTGATTGATGTGATTGCCTCATCGCCCAAGATTGAACGACACTTCCATTTAGCGTTACAGTCTGGATCAAATAAGGTTCTTCGAGAAATGAACCGTAAGTATGACCGCGACCAGTTTATTGCCTTAGCCAAGAAGCTACGGGATAGAGTGCCTGGAATTGCCTTATCAACGGATATTATCGTGGGCTTCCCAGGCGAGACCGAAGAAGACCACCAAGATACCATTGATCTTTGCAAGGAAGTTCGATTTGATTCAGCTTTTACTTTTATCTATTCACCTAGACCAGGTACTGTTGCAGCTAAGCGGGATGATCAGATTCCTGAGGAAGTCTCAAGCCGCCGTTTCCAAGAACTTTTAGATGTTATCTATCCTATCTTCCTAGAGAGCAACCAACAGGATGTAGGGAAGAGATCCAGGGTGCTATTGGAATCTGTTTCAAAGAATAATGACCAGATGTTGTCTGGTCGCAACGAAGAGAATAAGTTGGTCCATGTGCCTGGAAATTCCAGCATGATAGGTGATATGGTGGATGTGGAGATTGTATCTTGTAATTCTTTCTCCCTGACGGCGAAAAGGATATCGGAATAAGAAGGAGAAAGGAGTGTAGTGATGAGGTGGAAAACCTTAGATTATGAAAAATTGACACCAATGATGCAGCACTACATTTCTATCAAAAGGAAACATCCTGATTGCATTATCATGTACCGTCTTGGTGACTTTTATGAGATGTTTTTCGATGATGCTGAAACAGCAGCGAGAATCTTGGAACTTGCTTTGACACAAAGGGACTGTGGACTAGAGGAAAGGGCCTCTATGTGTGGGGTCCCTCATCATGTGGTTGAGACATATATTTCTCGTTTAGTTACTGCTGGGCAGAAAGTAGCCGTGGTAGACCAGATGGAAAATCCTGCTGAAGCTAAGGGGCTGGTCAAAAGGTCGGTGACGCGAATCATCACGCCTGGAACCCTAACGGATACGGATTCGCTCAATCAACGCGAGAATAATTATCTGCTTGCGGTGTATGTGCATGGCCATAGAATGGGCCTTGCCTATACAGACATCTCTACAGGAGAGATTTCAGCAACACAAATCAAAGAGGTTCCCTCAGTGGAAACAAGTATCCTGGATTGGTTGACGAGTTTGAGACCCTCCGAGCTGCTATTTGTTAGTGACGAGGACCTTGTGCAAAAGAGTTTTTTGGATGACGTTCCTGAACAAAATGTCATCGACCTATCCTACGTGGAAAGGGAGGGGATATTCTTAACGCGCCTTAATCCCATTGCTTATGACAATAAGAATGTAGAGACGATTCTTAATAAGTATATTCAGAAGAAGAATCGCAAGGCAATGGATAAGCACCTTCTTGCTAGTATTGCCTTAGCGACCCTGCTTGACTATATTTATAGCTTCCAGGATAAAAAGTTGGACCACCTCAATGAAGTCAGGTGGCTCAATCCCACAAAAGTTTTGAAAATGAATGCCTCCACTAGAGAGAATTTAGAGCTGCATTATAATATCAATACGAGATCAAAAAAGAACTCTCTGCTTGGCGTGCTCAATCAGACACAAACGGCTATGGGGTCAAGACTATTGAGTAAATGGTTGGAATTTCCGCTGGTCGACGTTAACGAAATTGAAGAGCGATTAGATATCGTTGAATACTATTACAACAACCTTTTATTTGAAACGAAGGTTGCCGAGAGCCTGGGCAAGATATATGACTTGGAGAGATTGCTGAGCAAGTTTTCTTATAATCGTGGTAATGCTAGAGACATGCTCTCTTTAAGCCTATCACTAAAGCCTCTACCACAATTGAAGAAGCTCTTAATAGAGACGAATTTGCCACTCCTACAAGCCCTTGGTCAAGAATTAGATCCTATAGAAGATGTCGCTCTTGCGATTGATAAAGCAATTGAAGAAGATCCACCATTGACGTTAACTGAAGGTGGACTAATTAAGAACGGGTTTGATGAAAAGCTCGATGATATCCGCCACGCTTCGGACCGGGCAAGAGAAAGACTGCTGAGCTATGAAATCGAGGAACAAGAGCGCACTGGAATCAAGAATTTACGGGTTGTCTTTAAGAAGAACATGGGTTATTTCATCGAGATTACCAACTCCAACTTATCTAAAGTTCCTGAAGATTACCGGAGGAGGCAAACATTAAAGAATGCGGAGCGCTTCCTCACCGATGAATTAGAAGAACAAACAAGGATTATATTGGGCAGTGAACAGGCCATCTTCGATTATGAGTACGCTGTTTTCCAGGAGTTAAGGACCTATATTGGGGAGCAGACGGTCCGCATTCAAACTACAGCAGAGACCGTTGCCCGCTTGGACGCACTCCTATCCTTTGCTAGAGTTGCTAAGAAAAACCATTATACTAGACCTTCTTTTCATCAATCAGATGAGATCGACATTAAGAATGGTCGCCATCCTGTTATTGAACAGACCTCTTCCCAGTTTATTGGTAATGATCTAAGCATTGGAAATGAGGGGAATCTGGTTCATATCATTACCGGTCCAAATATGGCTGGTAAGTCAACCTACATGAGGCAGAATGCGTTGATCGTCCTTATGGCCCAAGTCGGTAGCTTCGTACCTGCTGACTCTTGTCACCTACCAATAACAGATCAGATATTTACGCGTATTGGCGCTATGGATAATCTAGCTAGTGGCGACTCCACCTTTATGGTGGAGATGAAGGAGATGGCAAACATTCTTCAAGATGCGACTGAAAGAAGTTTTTTAATACTTGATGAAGTAGGGCGGGGGACGAGCACGAATGATGGTTTATCCATTGCCTATGCTATTGTTGAGTATTTGATAAAAGTGACTAGAGCGAAGACGCTCTTTGCAACACACTACCATGAATTAACTGTCTTAAGTGATCATTATGGGGAAATCAAAAATAAGAAAGTTGATATTGAAGAGCAAGGTGGTAACCTTCTGTTCTTACGCAAGGTAGTTGATGGAAAAGCTGATAAGAGCTATGGAATCGAAGTGGCACGCCTATCGGGGCTGCCTCAAGAGGTTTTACAACGAGCCAATTTTCTCCTCACTACTATTGATGCGGGCAACGAACTCAACGCATTATCAGATTTGCCTGAGCAGACACAACTCAGGAATGACTTTTTATCCTTTGAGAAGGATAGCATTATAAAAGATTTACAAGATATCAAAATCGAGGAGCTTAGCCCTATAGAAGCATTGAATCTCCTCAATCAATTTGTCTTGCGCAGTCAAGATGTGGATTAAGTTGGTGATTATGATACAAGTATTGTCAAACGAAACGATTCAAAAGATAGCCGCTGGAGAAGTCATCGAAAGACCTGTTTCCGTTGTTAAGGAATTAGTTGAAAACGCAATTGATGCCGGAGCCGATTCCATTATTGTAGAAATTCGTAAGGGCGGGAAAGAGTACATTCAGGTTCAAGATAATGGTAGTGGCATCGAAAAGTCTGATTTCCAGAAAGCCTTTGAGCGACATGCCACATCCAAAATCACAGATTTTGATGATCTTTATCGTATCCATTCCTTAGGCTTTCGAGGAGAGGCTCTAGCTAGTATCGTATCCGTTGCCCGCGTGACTGCTAGATCGAAGACAGAAGATGAATTAACAGGCAGTCAACTTCAATATGAAGATGCTCGATTGATTAGTCAAGAGCCGATTGCTATGTCAAGGGGCACCGAGATGGTTATCGAAGATCTTTTTTATAATGTGCCTGTACGAAAGAAGTTCCTCAAGACAGACCAAGCTGAAGGTAATCAAATAACGAGCTTACTCTATAGCTTAGCTGTGGGTAATCCAGATATATCTATCCAATTTGTTAAAGATGATAGAAATATCTTCCAGACGAATAAGGATAACAGTTTTGAAGAGAACCTGATGGTCCTCTTCGGATTGAGTTATTTTGAGCGTTTGAAGTCGTTGGATAGCGAAAGCGATAGCTTTAGGCTGCATGGCAGCATTGGCGATAACAACTTCTTTAGAGCTAATCGACAGATGCAGTTTCTTTATGTCAACGGTCGTTATGTTGAACATGAGGAGATTCGAAAGATTATTGAAGACCAATATAAAGCGGTTATCCCAAACGGTCGTTTTCCAGCCTACCAGCTCTTTATAGAAACGGATCCTAGCAATATTGATATCAATATTCACCCTAATAAGCAGAAGATCAATTTCTTTGAGTTCGATGAACTAGCTGAACTAGTAGAACATGCGATTCGTGACACTTTATTTGCCCGTCCGACTATGGCTAAAATAGATAATATGCAGGAGAAAAAAACGGGTACTACAATCTTTCAAGACCTATCCTCTGACGATGCCTACAACAAAATTCTAGAGGCTTATCAGTGGAGTCCTTCAACAAAAATGGATTTGCTGAGGGAAAGTGCACAGGAGGAAGAGCAATCGAACAGTACTAACCACCAAGTTCCTAGCGCTGACCTAACTGAAGATTCATACATCAATAATATAGAAATCACGGAAATTGAGGAAACGGATAGAGCTTTTGACGACTCTATGCTAGATTTGGAAACGGTCGATGAAGAATCCAAACAGGAAGAGTTTAACGATCTGCTAGAGGAGGAAACTATCCTCCCAGCTTGGCATAAACTCCAACTTAAGGGCACAGTCTTTAGGACTTATATATTATTGGAAAATCCTTCCAATGGTGAATTAATCTTTATGGACCAACATGCTGCCCACGAACGGATTAATTATGAAAAATTCATTAGCCAATTCAATAACAAAGAAATTGTCAGTCAGGTTTTAGCTCATCCTGACCACCTTAAATTAACAGAGTTACAGAGCCAAGAGGCAAAGGCAAAAACAAGCCTACTAGAGGAAATGGGCTTCTCTTTTTCGTTCCTAGGCGACAGAGATTTAGTCGTTCGGGAAGTGCCTGTCTTCTTTCATCAACCGGAATTGGAGGACACCTTCCTTGCCCTCCTCGATACTGATATCTCTACGCTAAACTCTATGGAAGAGACGGTCCATAAGTTGGCGACCAAAGCCTGCAAAGCGTCTGTCAAACAAGGCGATGTTTTATCTAGCAATGAAATCGAAGCGCTCTATCATGAACTGAGCAGGTGTGAGTATCCCTTGACTTGCCCACATGGACGTCCAACCTTAATTAGCGTGACCAAGAAAGATTTGGAGAAGCTGTTTTACCGCATTAAGTAAAGGAGTAGTAATGACAATAAAGCAGAAGTTAATTTTTATTGCAGGTCCTACCGGTGTGGGGAAGACTGAGCTCAGCTTGCAATTAGCAGAAGCTTTTGATGGTGAGATAATCTCTATGGACTCAATGCAAATATATAAGGGGATGGATATTGGCACAGCTAAAGCAAGCATAGAAGAACAGGAAAGAGTGCCCCACTACCTGATTGATATTGTAGAAGCAGGAGACCGTTTTACCGTGCAAGATTATCAACAACTTGCGCAAGAAAGAATTCGAGATATCAGCAGTCGTAAAAAGCCGGTTTTCTTCGTCGGTGGCACGGGCTTATATATGGATGCAATCGTCAAGGATTATTCTTTTGCAGAAGTTGATCGAAGTATAGATTTTAGAGATGAATTAGAAGCTCTCTATGAGACAGACCAGGGAGTGAGCCTCTACAAGAAGCTACAAGAGATAGATCCACAGATTGCAAAACAGCTGACGCCAAGTGATAAGAAAAAGATAATCCGAGCGCTAGAAGTATATGAGAAAACGGGTTTATCTCTATCCCAGCACAAGGCTGATGATGAGAAGGCATCTCCTTACGATAGTCTAATCTTCATCTTGAATCGTCCTAGGGAAGAGCTATATGAGCGTATCGATAAACGAGTGCTCGAGATGGTTAATGGGGGACTGGTTGAGGAGAATGAAATGCTTTATCAAATGGAACTTCCCCAATCTAGCCAAGCAATGCAAGCCATTGGTTACCGAGAGATGATTTATTATCTAAAAGGTTGGATGACTAAGGAAGAAGCAATCAGGCTCTTGCAACAAAACACCAGAAATTATGCGAAAAGACAACTCACCTGGTTTCGAAAGACTGAGGGAGCAAATTGGATCGATTTAACAGATGGTAAGGAAGATGTCTTTCTTCAAATGAAAGAAAGAATATCCTCCTTTTTGAAAGGATAAAGAATGTCCCTAGAAAGTCAAAAAATCTATAGCGAGCTGTTTCAGATTCCTTTGCAAACGGTTGAACAGGTAAGCAGATGGGAAGAAGACTTAAGAGAAAAATTTGTACAGCTACAACATATCAGAGAAACCAATCAGCTAAAGGTATTACATGCCTTCCAAGAGTCGGGACTAGGGCAGGCAGATTTCTTTTCTGCTACCGGTTACGGTTACGGCGATACTGGTCGAGAGAAGACGGAGGATATCTATCGCCGTTACTTCAAGGCCGAGGATGCTATTGTTCGGCCCTCTATCAGTTCAGGAACCCATGCCCTATCAACAGTACTATTTGCCTTATTAAAAGCGGGAGATAGGCTCCTGTGTGCTACAGGAGATCCTTATGATACTCTTCTAGAAGTAATCGGTGCTCGAGGCGATGAGCTTGGCACACTTATGGAGAAGGGGGTAGGTTATAGTGCAGTAGCCCTATGTGATGATGGCTCTATAGACTATGAAGCCCTAGAGATTGCTTTAAAAACTCCAGTTCGAGTGGTCGAATTACAAAGATCTACAGGCTATAGTTCTCGAAGAGCTTTTACCGTAGATGAACTAGGTGAAGCTATCCGTTTCATAAAAAACAAGCAACCAGAAGCCATTATCATGGTGGACAATTGCTATGGTGAATTCACCGAGACGAAGGAACCTATTGAAGTTGGCGCGGATATCATCGCTGGATCTTTAATTAAGAATCCCGGTGGTGGCATTGCTGTCGCAGGGGGTTATATCTGTGGTAGGAAAAACCTAGTGCTCAGATGCATTAATCATTTGACGGCTCCTGGCTTAGGGAAAGAAACAGGCCTTACTTTTGGCACAACTCGAACAACCCTACAAGGTTTCTTTCTCGCCCCCCATATAACCATGGAGGCCTTAAAAGGTGCTCTACTATTTGCTAAGGCTTACGATGCTTTAGGCTACACGATTGCGCCGAAAGTCACTGATGCTAGGTCAGATATCATACAATCGATCGAGCTAGGGGATCCAGATAAGGTTATAGCTTTCTGCCGAGCTGTCCAAAAAGCAGCTAATGTTGGCTCCACCGTTACCCCTTATCCCTGGGACATGCCAGGTTATACTGATCAAGTTATCATGGCCTCCGGTGGCTTCATCGATGGGTCTTCTATCGAAGTGAGCGCAGACGGTCCTCTCCGTGAACCATTTACGGTCTATTATCAAGGCGGCTTAGTTTATGAACAAGCAAAACTAGCTTGTATGCTGACTTTACAAGCACTCAACCACTGATTATTTCAGTGGTTTTTTTCTTTAAAAAAAGCTTGACCACGAACAAATGTTCCTGTATACTTAAATCATAAAGAACATTTGTTCGCAAAGGAGCTTATCATGACAAGAATAAGAATTATCAACCCTAAGCGTTTCTATCGTTTTCTAGTGGTTTTTGGAATATTAATTGTGCTCATCACTTTCTCTCTACTCAATATTTTTACTAGGGAAGAGGTGTTTGGTGCAAGTGAACTAACTACCGTGGATACCTTTACAGTGACCGTTCACCGAGGAGATAGTATTTGGTCGATCGCTGAACCTTACGCTAAAGAAATGAGAATTGATACAAGAGAACTTGTGAGACAAATATATGATTTAAATAATTTGGATTACATGACCGTTCACCCAGGTCAAACCCTCAAAATTCCAAATATTTAATATAGAATGGAACCTGTTGCCCCCGTAACAGGCTCTTTTTTATTGCATAAATAAAGAAATGATTTCCCTATAAGTGGCTTTATTGGTATACTTCTAGTAGATCAATGTGTCATTATGCAAACGTTTTATTTATCAAATAGCAATGATTATCAACGATGATAATTAGGAGGGGACCGAATGGAAAACGATAATGTTGTGATAGAAATGCGTAACATTACCAAGACCTTTCCAGGAGTGGTCGCAAACGAAAACGTCTCCTTCGCTCTTCATGAGGGCGAAATTCTAGCGTTATTAGGAGAGAATGGAGCAGGCAAGTCTACTTTGATGTCCATTCTGTTTGGCCTTTATGATGCTGATTCTGGAGAGATTTTTGTAAAGGGGAAAAAAGTAGACATTAATGACCCTAATGAAGCGACTCGCTATGGCATTGGTATGGTACACCAGCATTTCAAACTGGTTCAAAATTTCACCGTTCTAGAGAATGTTGTATTGGGGGCCGAGACAACAAAGCTTGGTGTTCTTCAAATGAAGGAAGCTAGGGAGGAAGTATTAGCTTTATCCAAGCGCTACAATTTTAATATTGACCCCGATGCACTGATTGAAGATATCAGTGTAGGTATGCAACAGAGAGTTGAAATCATTAAGATGCTCTATCGTGATAATGATATTCTTATCTTCGATGAACCAACTGCCGTACTGACACCACAGGAAATCACCGAGTTGCTCCAAATTATGCGCCAACTTGTTGCTGAGGGTAAATCAATTATTTTTATTACGCACAAGTTGGACGAAATTAAGCAGGTAGCAGATACCGTAACTGTACTACGCAAAGGTAAATTGGTCGGTACTGTTAAGGTCGCTGATGTAGACGTTGAAGATATGAGTGAGCTCATGGTTGGCCGTAAAGTTGACTTGAATTTTGATTTGGGTGAACCAAACTTAGGAGAAACCGTGCTCCAAGTTAGAAACCTAACTATTGATCATCCAAAGGACGGACAAAAGGCTTTAAACAATATTAGTTTCGACGTCAGACGTGGAGAAATAGTATGTATCGCTGGAATCGATGGGAACGGACAAAGCGAACTCGTTCAATCCTTAACTGGATTGACCGATAACTATACTGGAACAATTCTTCTGCATGGGGAAGAGATTCAAGATAAATCTATACGCTATCGCAACACTCATGGCCTATCCCATATCCCAGAGGACCGCCACAAACACGGCTTAATCCTAGACTACCGCTTGGATCAGAATATCGTCTTACAGAGTTACTTTGAGAACAATTTTCAAAACGGGGGTTTTATCGATTTCTCATCGGTAGAAGATTACGCTAATAATGTCATTACAAAATATGATGTCCGCGCTGGTAGAGGTAGTGAGACCATTGCAAGATCCATGTCTGGTGGTAACCAACAAAAAGCGATTGTTGGTCGTGAAATGGAGAGGGACCATGATGTCCTTATTGCAGTTCAACCGACACGTGGACTGGATGTCGGTGCCATTGCATATATCCATAGTGAAATTATCCATGAACGAAATGAAGGTATTGGTGTCTTACTTGTATCTTTTGAGTTAAGTGAGGTCTTAGGCATTTCTGACCGTATTCTCGTCATGCACGATGGGGAAATTGTGGCAGAACTGAAACCTAAAGAAACAACTGAACAAGAGCTAGGTCTATATATGTCTGGCGCTAAACACCAGGAAGGAGTTCAAGATGCATACGAACAAGCATAAGTCTCTTCTCAGCCGATTTGAGAAAGCAATCCCTTCCTTAATCGCGATTGGCATCGGTCTACTAATCGGTGTCATCATCATCTTTTTTACTAATACAGATAATGCTTTGACAGCAATCAGTCAGTTTTTCAAGGGGCCCTTCAACCGTGGCTTAACTGGCTTTGGTGACCTTCTATACCATATGACGCCGCTATTAATGACTGGTCTTTCAGTCGGCTTTGCTTATCAGACAGGACTTTTTAACATCGGTGCTTCTGGTCAATTCATGGTCGGTGGCTTCTTAGCGATTCTTGTAGGCGTTAAGTTACAGGGGGTTGTTCCAGATAGCATACTATGGATTATCGCTTTACTAGCTGCGGGTCTAGGCGGAGCCTTACTTGCAAGCATAGTAGGCATACTGAAGGCTTACCGAAATGTTAATGAGGTTATCACTTGTATCATGCTAAACTATACCAGCATGTACTTGATCAATGATTTAATCAAGCGCTTTGGTGTTTATAATCAGATGAAAAATAATACCGTTTCCTTTAGTACTAGCATCCCTAAAATGGGCTTAGATTTGATCTTCCCCAATACCATAGCGGGTGGCGGAATTATCATCGGTATCGTCTGCGTTGTTATCCTCACTATCTTATTAAAAAAGACCACCTTTGGCTTTGAATTAAAGGGTGTAGGCTTGAACAAACATGCAGCGCGTTACGCAGGTATCTCAGAGAAAAAATCAATTATTTTGTCCATGGTTATTGCAGGTGTTCTCGCTGGCATGGCTGGTGGCATGCTCTACTTATCTGGAGCCGGTAACCATATGTCTGTACAAGAGGTACTACCCCAAGAAGGTTTCGATGGTATTGCGATTGCGCTGCTCGGTCTGAGCGATCCAATCGGTATTTTCTTCGCAGCTTTCCTGATTGCCTATATGAAGCTTGGTGGTCAAGCGATTCAAACCTTAGGATTTTCACCAGAGTTAATCACAATGATTATCGCAATGATTCTCTATATCTCTGCACTGTCGGTCCTCTTCCAACGTTTACTCGCTAGAAGAAAAATAGGCAAGATAAGAGAAGGGGAGGATGATCAGGATTCCTCACAACCACCAAATGTCGAAACTGAAGAGGAGGCAAACTAATGTCAGTATTTTATTTCGTCATTCAACAGATGATGTCCTTCTCAATACCTTTGTTAATCGTAGCTTTGGCTGCCATGTTCTCGGAGAGATCTGGCGTCATCAACATCGGTTTGGAAGGTATTATGGTTATAGGCGCCTTCGCAGGTACCATGTACCTCCATTTTGCCGCTATGGATCCTAACTTTAATCCTCAAGGCTCCTTATGGATAGCGATAATTATATCCATCTTAGCAGGCACCGCTTTCTCCGCTTTCCATGCGTTTGCTTCAGTCAACATGCTAGCTGATCAAACCATCTCTGGTACAGCAATCAACATGTTTGCGACGGCTTTTTCCATATACATGGCCCGTACGGTCGTCGGCATTCAACAGATATCTTTTGCATCTGGGGGAAGCTTCATGTTTGATAAAATTCCAGTTTTGGGTGACATACCAATTCTCGGCCCAATGCTATTCCAAAAGTCCTATATCACCACTTACCTCGGATTAGCTATACTCGTTATTTCTGCTTTTGTTCTATACAAGACGAGTTTTGGTTTGAGACTGCGCTCAGCAGGTGAATTCCCTCAAGCAACTGATGCCGCAGGCATCTCCGTCAAGAAAGTCCGATGGGCAGGTGTCCTCCTATCTGGAGCGCTGGGTGGCTTAGGCGGATTAGCTTATATCATTGCTATTTCGACAGAGTTCGACGGTTCCGTTGCTGGATATGGTTTCTTAGCTATTGCTGTTTTGATTTTCGGTCAATGGAAACCAAAGTATATTGCTTTAGCAGCTTTCTTCTTTGGCTTGCTCAAAGCAATATCTGCTGCCTATACTGGAATTGCTTTCCTGAACAACCTGAATATTCCTCGCGTAGTCTACCAGATTATGCCATATGTCATCACCATAATTGCTCTATTCCTTACATCAAAGAAATCAGCAGCACCAGCCGCTGAAGGGCAACCTTTCGATAAGGGTAAGCGTTAAAAAGAACAACAGTCCATCATTTGATGGACTGTTTTGCTGTCTATTAATTTTTTCTAAGAAAAGTGTCAATAGTCTTGATTTGTAGTATAATCGTTTCTGGTACGTGCAATGGAAAATCCCATGTGCTATAATAACGGTAGGACATCGTTTTCATCACGATGGTCGAACTCTATTACATTTGTAAATTTAGGAGGAAAAATGAAGAACATGAAGAAATTGTATTTGTTAGTTCTCGCTCTCGTCTTTACGGTAGGACTAACAGCATGCGGTGGTGATGCGGATAGTTCTGAATCAACGGATGAAACCTCATCAGTAGAAGAAACTAATGAAACAACTGATGAAACTTCCGAAGTGGAAGAATCCTCTGAAGAGACTTCTGAAACAACTGGTGAAGCTCTTGAACTTGACGAAAACTCTCTATACCTAGTAACTGACTTAGGAACAATCGATGATAAGTCCTTTAACCAAGGTTCTTTCGAAGGTCTAAAGCAGTATGCTGATGAAGTTGGTCTAGAAGCTAAGTACATCAGACCACAGGGTGAAGGCGAGCAAATCTACATCCAAACTATTGAACAAGCGATCAATGCAGGTGCGAAGATTGTCGTAACTCCTGGATTCTTGTTTGATACCGCTGTAGGTAAGGTCCAAGATCAATACCCAGATGTTAAGTTCATTACCGTTGACTTTGAGCCAACTGTCGATGGAGCACCTATTGTCGGCGATAACACTACATCTATTAAGTACAAAGAAGAGCAATCTGGTTTCTTAGCTGGTTATGCAGCAGTTAAAGATGGTTACACCAAGTTAGGTTTCATGGGTGGTATCGCAGTTCCAGCGGTTATCAAGTACGGCTTCGGTTTCGTTGCTGGCGCTAACTATGCTGCTGAAGAAATGGGCGTAGATGTAGAAGTCAAGTATAACTACACTGGTTCTTTCTCTCCAACTCCTGAAATCCAAACGATGGCAAGCTCTTGGTACCAAAGTGGTACTGAAGTTATCTTCTCTTGTGGTGGTGGTATCGCTGCATCAGTCTTAAAGGCTGCTCAAGATAACGATGCTAAAATGATTGGTGTTGACGTAGATCAAAAAGACATGGGTGAACAAGTTATTACTTCTGCTATGAAGAACTTACAAGGCTCTGTATATGATGCCGTTAAATCAGCTGCAGAAGGCACCTTCACTGGTGGCGAAACACTAGAACTTGGCGTTGAGCATGATGGCGTTCAAATTTCTGACGACTTCTCCCGTTTCAACACTTTCACTGAAGAAGAATATACAACTCTTTTCCAAGAGTTAATTGATAACAAAGATGGTATTACCGATTCTATTCCTGTAATTAATTACGATTTAGAAGAAGCTGAACAAGGTAATCCAGAGCATATCATGGATAACTACAATAATGTAAAATTAGAATATATTCTTCAATAAGCTAGTCCAATTATCCAATCAAAAGAGCGCCCTTTAGCGGGTGCAAATTAGGGATTTGTAATCCCTGAAAAATATCGGCATAGTTTGGTAAGCAATTACCGGCTATGCCGTTTTTTCATGCCCTGATTCTGCTGGCGGTGTGAACTCGCCTATGCAGTCACATTCTGAATACCATCAAGGAGCAGTTGCTCAATGACTTCATTGCGAATCTGATGGGAATTGCATCCTCCTTTGATTTTACGGTAGGTTGAGCAGACTATATATTCCTTCTGTGGCAACTTTCGACCTCGCACCTGATAGAGCTTCTTTCCACAGTCTGCGCAGAATACCATTCCGGATAATATCGGCATCTCTCCCATAGGCGTGAGCCTGCGTCTTCCAGCCCGGATTCGCTGAACAATATCAAATGTCTCCTGATCGATAATGGCTTCATGCGTATTCTTGAAAATCTGCCACTCAGAAGGATCATTGTGAAGTTGCTTCTTGTTTTTGTAGGATTTGCGATAGGTTTTGAAGTTGACCGTATGACCTAAGTATTCCATGCGAGTAAGCATATGAGTGATGGTGCTATCCTGCCAAGTGTAATCGTCTCCGACAGTAGGCATCTCATTGGAAATAAGGACTTCCTTGTCGAGAATAGTATTGCTACTCAGATTCCAGATGTAGTTACCATCGGCATCCTTATACCATGCAACCTTTGCCCTATACTCACAGGAATATGAAAATATAGATGACCAAGTGCCTTTAACAAGTCTAGCACAAAGATATACTGAAACAGGACTTGCTATTATGTATCCAACATATGCAATAAGTCTAGAGCTGGTAGGGGATGAAGAAAGACTTTTCATTGAAGGGCAAGATGATGTAACGGAAGGCTATGCTATTTCACTAGTATCAAGAGATGATAATAAGGATAGTGAAAAAATACAAACTCTAATTAAGCATGTAACGAGTGAAGAAGTAAGACAATTATTAATAGATGATTATGACTGGGCCAGTACACCAGC